>JBJTPZ010000715.1:0-1930 GCA_046075365.1 Planctomycetaceae bacterium | reverse complement strand
CCTGTCTGCACCATCCTGCTTCAGCTTGAACAGCCGGATCAGCGGATTGGCCTGCGGGATGCCGGCGTAAAGGTGCTGATATTCCCGGTATCCTGCACCCTTGTAGACCTTGAGCAGGCCGGCCATGTTCGACTGGCCTGTGCAAAGCCAGACGTCCCCCACCATCACGTTTTGCAGCATAACCGTCTGCTTGCCGGTGACCGTCAATGTCCACGGACCACCCGCCTGCATGGCCGGCAAAATCACTTTCCATTGCCCGTCAGCAACCATGGCCACGGCCTGCTGCCCGTTGAGTTCGACTGTCACTTTCTCTCCGTCATCGCCAGTGCCGTAGATAGCCAGCGGCTTGTCGCGCTGGAGCACCATGTTGTGTGTAAAGAGACCGTGAAGCTCCGCAGCCTGAAGTCCGGACAGCGGCAAAAGCAGCAGAGCCGCCAGCCCCCGGCGAAACAGGTCAGCCAGCAAGGTCGATTTCAAGATAATGCAGGCATCTGTCATGGTGCGTCTCATGCGTAATTACCTTAAGGCTGCTGCGATCGCTTTTGCCACGGTCTCTCCGAGGAAATCATAGCCCTTCGCGTTGAAGTGAACGTCGTTGGGATTTTGCAGCTCGGCCAGATGAGGCGTGATGGCGGCGAAGAGGTCATTCACGGCGACGCCGTGCTTCTCCATCAGTGCGGCGGCCACCTGATTACGATCGACAATCGACGCCGCAGTTTGCTTTTTCTCCGGATCATCGGGAATCGGCGTGGTACTGGCCCAGACAAGTTTCGCTCCGGTCTGCTCCATCCGCCTGATAAGTTGTGCAAGCCGCTGCTCGTAGTCTGCAACAGCGGTATTTCGGTCGTGAATACCGAAGTTGAAATGGATGACATCCCATTTGCCGTCCCCCAGCCAGACATCGATGTTCCTGAGGCCGCTGGCTGTCGGGCCACAGTTCGCCGGTGCCCGATGCACATTGGCCTTCCCTGCCAATGCCTTTCGCACGGACTGCGTGTAACCTCGAGATACCGAATCGCCGATGAGCAGCACGCGCGGGAGTTTTGGATCGTCAGCCACAAAGTCCCAGGCGTTGGAGCGGCCCGCGACCTTGTCACGCTTGTGCAGCGGCAAATAGAACCCGCCAAGTTGCGATTGCAGCACCTGCTCCCAGGCTTGCTGCTCCGGCGACATCTTCGCAACCAGCGCCTGATACTGCTCGTCGACTATCGCTTCTGCTTTAGCCTTTTGGGCTGCGGCTTCCGCAGCATTCGTCGGCTCGCCCTGCGGCGGGTTCCTGGGTTTCGTCGCATCGTCGGCGTGCGCGGCCAGCGGCGCGAGCAGCAGTGCGGTGAGCAGGAAACGGCTAAGCTTCATGGTTTTGCCCTGGACTCAGGCGGTTGGGTTGTGCTGCCGGACGGCCCGAGCAGTTTGGACAGGAAGATGTTGTCGCTGAACTCCTGGCCCGCGCTGTCCCCGAGGCGGATGATGACGAGTTCCCGCGAGGGGATAATGTAACACCGCTGCTTGCCCTTGCCCATCGCGGCCACGGTGTCTTTGGGCGGCTGGAAACCGAGCTGCTTGCGCTCCTCGATGACACGCCGCGCCTTCGCCGGAAGCTGCACGCCATCGCCAGCCTCGGTGCCTTCGATCCCTTGCCCCATCAGCCAGAAGGTCAGACCGTAGTTCGGTTTCGCAGTCGACGGCTTGAAGCATTCCTGGAGCAGCGATTCCGGGATCAGTTCCTTGTCCTGCCATTTTCCTCCCAGCCGGATGAACTCACCAAACTTCGCCCATTCGCGCGCAGTGAGGGCCGCGCCGGAGGGGATGCGCAGATTGCCCTCGCGATCCCTGGCCCAGGCACCGGCCTCGAGTCCGATCGGATCGAGAATGCGGCGTTTGAGATAGGCTTCCACGGATTCGTTGCGCGACTCCAGCTTGCGACGCATCA
>JBJTPZ010000714.1:0-2470 GCA_046075365.1 Planctomycetaceae bacterium | reverse complement strand
GTCCAGGGAATGTGCCGTGCCCGCCGACTTCACAGGTTGTCAGCGATACCCCGACACCGGTATCCTGTCAGCCTGTGTCGATTCCCGCCGAGCAGCCGAAATTCCCTCCGGAGCCGCTCATGTTGTCCTCTGCAAAACTGTTGTGCCTCACCATCGCTGCTGCGCTGCTCTCTGCAGCCCGGATCAACGCTGCTCCACAGCAGCAGACAGACCCGTTCGCTGCTCTGCAGGCACAGTTTCAGCAGCAGCAGCTTCCCGCGCTGCAAAAATTCTGCCTCGACTGCCACTCCACAACCGCTCAGCAGGGTGATCTCGACCTCGAACAGTTCCGCTCTGTCGCCGACATTCGCCGCAACCCCGTGCCCTGGCAGCGCGCTGTCGAGCTGCTGCTGCAGCGGGAAATGCCGCCACAGGAAGCCGACCACCAGCCCTCAACAGCCGAACGCCAGCAACTCACCAGCTGGATCCAGGCTGTGCTCGCTGCCGATGCCCGCGCTAATGCCGGGGATCCTGGACCTGTCGTACTGCGCAGACTCAACAACGCAGAACTCACCTGGGCCATCCGCGACCTCACCGGTCAGACTCTGACACCCGCCAGCCAGTTCCCCGTCGACAGTGCCGCCGGAGAAGGCTTCACCAACGTCGGCAATGCCCTCGTACTGTCTCCCGCACTCATCCAAAAATACCTCGACGCAGCCCGCGATGTGGCGGATCACGCCATGCTGCTGCCCGGCAGAATTCAGTTCTCACCCTCCACCACCTCGCGCGACTGGACCAACGAAAAACTGGCCGCCATCCGCAGCTTCTACGACCGCTATTGCGGCAGCGAAGGCGGAACTCCCGTCAATCTCCAGGGCGTTCAGTTCGAAACCAACGGCGGCGGACGCCTGCCCCTCGAACGCTGTCTGCAGGCACTGCTGCAAAATCGCGATGCCCTGCTGCAGGGAACCGCCCGAATCGAACAAATCGCCGCCGACTCAAAACTCAGCCCTCGCTACCTCCATACACTCTGGAATGCCCTGCAGGACAAAACTCCGTCTCTGCTGCTGAATGGACTGCGTCAGGAATTCGCTCAGGCCAATCCCGCAGCCGCACCGGAAATGACTCAAAAAATCGCCGCGTGGCAGCAAACACTGTGGCGCTTCACAACCATCGGACACATCGGCAAACGTGACGGACCAAAAGCATGGCAGATTCCCTCCGATCCGCTCGACGTCCGCCAGGAAGTGCGGCTGCCAATCCCCGCCGGGACCGACACCGTCCGCTTCTGGCTGGCTGCTGCCGATGCCGGCGATGGCCACGAAAATGACATCGCCGTCTGGTCCAATCCCCGCTTCACAGCCCCCGGACAACCCGACCTGCTGCTCCGCGATGTTCAACGCGCTGCCGCTGAACTGAACCTGTATCGCGATAAAGTCGTGCAAACGACAGCAGCCAGCCTGAAAGCCGCCGCCGGCATCGCTGCCGAACCCGACCTGGAACTGACCCCGGAACGCCTGACCGCACTGGCCACAGAACACCAGATCGATCCGTCTGTACTCTCGTCATGGCTCAGCCTGCTCGGCATCGGGACCAAAGAGGCCGTCATCTCCGGACACCTCACGTCTCGCATGGAACGCGCCGAAAGCTACGACTTCGTCAAAGGCTGGACAGCCGCCGATGCACTCAGCGTCATCGCCAACTCATCCGACCAGCTGGTCAAAGTCCCCGGAGATGCTCGCGGACACGGCGTCTGTGTCCACCCGTCACCAGCCATCCGCGCTGTCACCGGCTGGCAAAGCCCAGTGGTCGCCTCAGTCACCGTCAGCGGTCGCGTGCAGCGAGCCCACATGGCCTGCGGCAATGGCGTCGCATGGATCGTTGAACTGCGCCGCGGCAATACCCGTCAGCGACTGGCCGAAGGTACTGCGGACGGTACCGCTGAAATGCTGTTCGGACCCATCCCCGGCCTCGCCGTCCGCAAAGGTGACGTGATCGCTCTCAGCGTGGGACCTCGTGACAACAATCACAGCTGCGATCTCACCGCCGTCGACCTCACCATCACCTCTGAAATCAACGAATGGGATCTCGGCAAAGACGTCTCACCAGATATCCTCGCCGGCAATCCGCACCCGGATCGCTTCGGCAACAATGGGGTCTGGCACTTCTACGGTGAACCGGATTCCGGCGTGGTCGCAGACACCGTAATTCCCCCGGACTCACTGCTCGATCAGTGGCGCAGTGCTCAGCTGCCGGCCGATCGTGACAAACTGGCCGAACAACTGCAGCAGCTGCTGGTCGCGCCGCCCGCAGACCTCCCGGCTGACTCCCCCAACGCCCGACTGCGACAGCAGCTGACTGCACTCAACGGACCGCTCCTCGCCACCGTGCGCCGCGAAATTCTGTCCCGGCCCGCCGCAGCTGACAGTCCCGTCGCCGATTCCGCCATCGGACTCGACCCGGCACTGTTCGGAAAACTGCCCGATGGCAG
>JBJTPZ010000713.1:0-3499 GCA_046075365.1 Planctomycetaceae bacterium | reverse complement strand
AAGAGGTCGGTGGCTGGCCGCTGACGCTGCGGGGAGACTTTGACCAGCAATTGATCGCTCGGCTCAACGGACTTGGTCCCGCCGGGGATCCCTGCGCCATCACCAGTCCGTCCTACGTCTTCCGCTTGGGATCAACGGAGGCCTATCACGGACAGGCGTTGATGCGGGGACCGCAAGATGAAGACTGGTATGGGCGGATGCCGTCGTCGGAATGACCATTTCTATTTTGGAACTGGAGAAGTTCGCATTTCTTCCAATTGCACGTTTCTGAATCTGCAGGAGGCTGGAATTGCGATGTGTTGCGCCCGAGGCGGATTTTCATCCCAAGTCTTCGGTGGGACGGGTGCAGCGTAGTTTTAATGCAACCACAGAGCGAATGGCTTCGGAGTCCAGCAATCTGACTTCCAACATTTCACGAGCCAGCGTCAGCGGGAGGCATTCGGAGAACTTCAAACCCTCAATCGCCTGGTCGTCCACGGAGGGTCGGAGGTTGCCGACGGGCTTCTGCCGTAACTCATTCAGTGCACGCTGGATGTCAGTGAGCTGGACTGAAGATTCGAAAGTCAACGAGAAACTGTCGTGGTCAACTCGGCTGGTTGTGAGCTGTGCGAATTCATTCGCGAGCGTGGCATTGGCTCGAATTCCCGCGAAATTCCACCACGTTAGCCGGCCATCCGCGCCGACGAGTGCAACTGTGATATCCCGTTCAAGCCAGGGAAATTCCGTGCGAGTCGCACTAATCTGATCCTTCGCGCGACTGGACCAGAATTCCCTGTCCTCGCTGTCGGTAAGGACTCGGAGGATAGACTGCGACAGTCGGTACCCAAGGCCAGTGCCCTGACCTTTCCATCGGGATCGGCCCTTTAGTTCCGTCGCCTCGACGTATGCTTTTTTCCGTTGCCAGTCGACATAATTGACCAGCCATGCTCTTCCACCCAGCAGCAGGATCCGTGGGCCGTCCTGCTTGCCAAGGAACGACGTTTCATCAACGTAACCAAGTTCCTGTCGGCCATGCAGTACAGAAAACAGCGGCGGTGACGTGAACACAGAGAACAATTCCATGAAGTTCTTGCGACCGAAAGTCTCCTCCCCTTCTTTGCCAAGCCACAGAAGGCCCTCATCGTCCCACAAGATTCCGGCGTCCAGCATGTGCTGCACGAGCCCGTCCACCTGCTCAGATGACATGTTTCCGAATGCCTGCAGTCCTCTGATCCAGCGCAGCCATTCAGTCCTCTCGATGCCACCTTCCTGCAGCGCCAACGCCATCAACTGCTGAGCAAGAATGTGCCACGGCTGCGGTGGTGGAACGATGGGTTCAACAAAGCCTTCGCTCCAGAGTTCAATCAACGCAGCGGCCTGGAGACACATTTCTTCTTTTGTGGCCAGAAACAGGCAATTGCGAATTCCTCCTGCTCGACGTCCGGTGCGTCCCATGCGCTGCAGGAAACTGCTGACGGTGGTTGGCGAATCAATCTGGATCACTCGATCAAGATTGCCCACGTCGACGCCAAGCTCAAGCACACTGGTCGCAACAATGACACAATCGTCTCGGCTGGCGAACGCTTCTTCAGCCTGCAACCGCTGCTCGGCACTGAGTGAGCTGTGAGTCACAAACGTCGTAACGCCAAGTGCCCGTAGATCTGTCGCCAACTGTTCGCTGCGAGCACGGCTATCGACAAAAACCAGTCGCTTCTCCCCACGATGCAACCGCGAAATCACCACTGCTGCGTTGTGGAGTGACCCCACATAGTCCAAGTTCACATCGGCTTGCCCGACTCCCGCGGTTGCTGGCGGCAGGAAAACGCTGCGTTTCCGTTGGCATGAGCCGGCCAGCCAATCAACCAGCGTTTCAGGATTTCCGACGGTGGCTGAGAGTCCGATTCGTTGAACTTCACGCCCTGCTAGTCGCGAAATCCGCTCAAGCACCGACAGCAGGTGCCAGCCGCGATCGTCTCCTGCAAAGGCATGGATCTCATCAATGATTACGACCTGCAGATTGCTGAAGAGTGCTCGTTCATCGACGTTTCGCGAGACCAACATGACTTCCAGCGATTCAGGAGTCGTCAGCAGACAGTCGGGCGGCTCCCGCAGTATCCTTTCCTTGGCTGTCGCGGAGATGTCTCCATGCCATAGCGTTGAACGGCGGCCCAGAAGTTCGCAGTATCTCTGAAGACGAACATCAAGATTGTTCAGGAGTGCTTTGATAGGGCAAATGTACAAGACACTCAGCCCTGTCCATCCTTCCGTCAGAATTCGGGACAATGTCGGAAAGAACGCGGCTTCAGTTTTCCCACCAGCGGTTGGTGCGAGCACGATCAGGTGTTGACCGTCGAGAATCTGCGGAATTACGGCATCCTGAAACGGTCTCAGCTCACGCCAGCCGAAGCTGTTCACGATGTGATGCTGCAGTGCTGGATGGAGTTGTTCAAATCCGCTCACAGATCCAACTCGATTTCTTCAACGTCTGTGGCTCCCATCGCGTGTCTTTCAACACCCTTCAATTCCACATCGCTGATTGTCAATTCGTAATCTCGCTCTGGCTCAAAACCGGGATGCAGGTCGACACAATCCAGGACTCCAGCGACAAGCTTCTTCAGAAAAATCCTCGGTGCGACTCCTACTTTCCCACCCAGCTTACCGGCCACGGCTTCTGCCAGCTTCCGAACATACGAGTCATTGCATCGACTGCTGATACGATCTGCAGCAGCACTGTGTTGAAGGTAGATATCTCGGACGCGGCAGCCGACAAGACACAATCGATCGAGGTCAAACGCGGGCAGGCGAATCTGAACGGCCCGTGGATTGTCAAACCGAACATCCTTCGCAAAGTCAACATGCAGACGTTGAGCGAGCGGCTCCAATCTGCGAATGCCCTGTGGACCATCGAAGAATGCAGGCGTGCCAGTGATTAACACATAGAGACCCGGAAATCGCCCGGAGTCCACTTCATCGAGCAATTGCCGCAATGCGTTAAGGCTCTTATCTCTGACATCACTGCGAATACGCTGAATGGTCTCGACTTCGTCCAGTACCAGGAGCAGTCCCGCATGTCCGGAATCTTTAAGGACTGTCAGGACGCCTTGAAGAAAACTCAGGGCTCCGAAATGATCGATATCACCTTTGACGCCAGCAAATTTCTTCGCACCAGCCGCGACGTTCGGTTGTCCGGATAGCCAGGCCAGGATGCCATCCGCTGTGGCCTGCTCCCCGGCGATAAGTGCCTGCCGATAGCCACGCAACGCGGCACTGAACATCGGAGCCGCCTCACTGACTTTCGTCAGACGCTGCTCCAGAAGTTCGTTTGTGCGTGCCAACAATGCAGGTTCGTCATCCGCTGCAATCGTTCCTTCTGCGAGAACGTCTTCTTCCAGCGTATAGAACCAGCCGTCAACGATGTTCCGCAGGGCTCCCTGTGCGGCATCAGCCGTCGCGAGGCGTTCCGTCAATCGACGGGAAACAGTTTCCAGTCGATGCAGAGGTGTTTCAGTTTCAGAGATCT
>JBJTPZ010000712.1:0-5790 GCA_046075365.1 Planctomycetaceae bacterium | reverse complement strand
GCTCTCCCACGATCTTGGTGATCCAGGGGTTAATCGAACTGCATAGCCATCTAATTCCGGCTGCAGACCGGCATCAGATAAACATACCACCGCTGGCGGCCGGCGGAGGCAAAAAAGTCCAGATCTCCAGATACTAGGGGTCGGGGGTGAGGGGGCGATGGCATCCCTGCCATGGAAAGCAGACTCGAGAAAGTAGAAAGCACCCTCAACCTAATCACAAGGTTCCGGGTCAACCAGGTCCTGCCCCGCTCCCTGACGGTCGCGGCTCCTCAGTGCTCACCGAAAACCGATCACTGAACACCGACCGTCACCCTTTGCGTCTTCCTTCGCGGCTTCGCGGCTTCGCGGCTTCGCGTGAGCCCACCCCACCTGCAACTGACCCACCACCCACCAGACACCACTAACCACCAACCACTAACCACTCCCCCCCTTGGCCACACCAAAAAACACCGTGTACTCGCCGAACTTATGAGCCTGCACGTGCTGAAAAAGCTGCTTCATACGAGCCTCCTGCCACTCCACAGGCTTCGTCACAATCAACACCTGCCCCCCAGGTCGCAACGCTCGCCGCGCTGTCTGCAAAAACAACTCAGCGATCCGGAAATCCGAATAATAAGGCGGATTCCCCAGCAGCAGATCCCACTGCCCCCCATCCGGAACCTGCCCCTCGGAATCCAGCTGAGTCCTGATCTGCAGCAGATTGTTCAGCTTCGCGGTCTGAGCCGTACACTCGACGGCCCGCGCGTCACTGTCGATCGCCAGCACCTCAGCCGCCGGAAAGCTGACAGCCGCCGCTGCTGATACAGCCCCGCCACCACATCCCATCTCCACGATTCGCAGCACGTCCTGACCAGGCTTTAAACCATCCCGCACCAGCGATAACGCTCGAATCAAAGCCCGCGCACCGCCGTCCAGTCGACGATGACTGAAGACGCCCGGCCGAGTCTCCACGACCAGCACACGATCCAGATGCCGAAAATCATAACGCGCCCGAAAACCCCTCAGCTTTTTCAGCTCTGCACTCTTCCACGCCGTAAACACATGCCCCCGCGGAAACTTCTGCTGCTCAACACGGCTGCACAAAGACTTCAGCTGAGTATCAATCCAGTGCCCCTTCGCCGCATTCGTAGACACTATCAAACGACCGCCAGGGACCAGCCGAGTATGCAGTGACTGAAACAGCTCCTGCGCCACCTCCGAAGAATCGCCCGCCAGAGTCGGAAACAGAATCGTCTGGAACACTCCCGGCGGCGGATCCGACGCACAATGAATTGACACCCCGCCCGCACGCCCCGCATCACTGTGGAAACTGTTCAGCGTTCGAGCAAAAAAGTGTTCGGTGGTAAAGAATGAAAAACGCAGGTCCGGACGCAGCTGACGCAGCTCGGATGCCAGACGAGTCCCATGAGTCAGGACGACCAGACACTCAGGCCCCGTGATTCCCTCCGCCGCCTGCAGCACCGCCCGGTCAGACCACGACTTCAGCGGACGCTCCTTCCGCACCTTCCCACGCGATCCGACACCACGACCACCAGCCCCGCGCCCCGATTCATCAAAGTCCGTGTCGAAGTCCTCGTCCAGGTCATCCTCGAAATAATCATCCGGATCATCATCCGGATCCCCGTCGAACTCGAGCTCCAGTTCGAGCTCCAGATCGTCGTCATCCTCATCCTCGTGGTTCCGCACCGCTCGCTTGCCCATGCCCGCTCACCGCCAAATTCCCAAAACCAAACCCCGCAAACGCTGCCAGACTGTCGCAGGTACCAAAACCCACAGACGGACCCACAGGTAGCCCCATAAATGCAGCCCGCCCGCTCAAGCCACCACCCACCAACAAAAAAGACCCTCGAAAAACCAGTGTTTTTCGAGGGTCCGCAGACGGGAGCCGGCAAAAATACGGCTAAATGGGCGATGAGGGACTCGAACCCCCGACTTCATCCTTGTAAGGGATGCACTCTAGCCAACTGAGTTAATCGCCCGGATCGTCGACACGGCAAACGTTTCGGCTGCCGGGCCACACAGTATGCAGACATCCTCTCAACTTGCAAGCTTCGATCCCGCAGGTTTTCAGGGTTCGCAACGGATTGTAGGGATCAAAGAGATTCCAGCGATCATGACCGCACTGTCAGGATTGCTGATCCTGCTGACGCTGCTGCTCTGCCTGCTGGTCCAGATACTGCTGCAACAATGCAGCCTGCTCGGGCGACTGACGTGACATCCGGTAAAACGCAAATCCAAAACCAGTCACAATCGTCGCCGGCATTCCCAGCATAAACAAAATGCTCATCATGTAGGCCCGCGGACGACGCGATTCCGTCTCGTTCGCCGTCTTGCAGCCAGGACACGCCTGCACAACCGTGGAAAGCGGTCCCACACCCAGTACCAAACCCGCCGCTGCCACACACATCAGTCTGCGTATCGGTTTCATCTGTGACTGCCCCGGTTTCCCCAATCAATACATCGCTGGTATTCAAACCGCCCTATTCCATTCAGCTTCGACCGGAAAATCCATCGGAATTCGAACAATACCCGGGAATTCCCGCCGGCAAACTGCAAAAACAGTCGCCACTCCAGCCAATTCGACCAGCACAGCCGCTCAGATCGCGTTGCCCGGCATGATGGCCGTAGGCGCCATCGTGCTCCACGGCCAGTGATACAGCATCCAGTAAATTACCACGCCTGTCACCGAGACAAAGCCCCAGATCGGCAACGTAACCCGCGCCAGACGACGATGCTGCACCCAACGCTCACGCCACGCCAGCCAAAAGACCCGCAACGCCAGAACCGGAACCGCCGCTGCCAGCAACACATGCGGAATCAGGATCGAAAAATATAGCCACCTCGCCAGATCAGATCCCACAAATGCACGACCACGACGGCCCGTGTACGCATGTAACGCCTCGTGGTAAGTCAAATAACATCCCAAAAACACCACCGACACCACAAACGCAGCAATCATGCAGTTGCGATGCTCAACCTTCCGACCTCGCAAAATCAACACATACCCTGCTAACAGCAAACAGAAACACAACGAATTCAGCGCCGCATTCAGTGTCGGCAGAAACTTAACCCAGTCCGGCAATACCTCGTCAATCGCACGGTTCTGCTCCGCCGCCGACTCAACCACCGCACCCGACACACGCTCGTCAACTGACGCCGTTTCCCCCGTCACAGCCACTGCCGCCGGATCCGCCCCGACTGATTCAGCCGACTGCTCGCCAACACCCGACTGCTGCGTCTGTCCCCCATCAGCGTCCTCTTCCGGATCCACTTCCGGTGACTCGCAACCCGCGCCCGGATCAACCCCCGCTGCGGTGCCAGCACCGCCCGCTCCAGCCCGCTCGTCACCGGCAGCACCGGCACCGCCAGCTTTCGGCTCAGAAGCACCGGACTTTTCCGCGTCACCCTCGACAGCAGGCAGCAAATTCAACTGCACGTCCGGGTTCTCTCCCGTCGACTCCGTCGTCAGCAGCGGACCGGGCTTCGGAAATTCCTCCCGCCCCTCAATCACCCGCCGCAACTTCACCACGTCCTCCGGAACCGTCATCAGATACGTCGCGACCGGCAGACCAGCCTCATTCACCAGCACCGCACGATTGGTATGAGCCACCTCGAAGCCGGGCTTCCGCTCCGCACCCAGATTTGGCTGCACATACTGCACAAACCCACGACGAATCAGATCGTGAATCGACTGCTCGTCCCCCGTCAGAAATTTCCACCGGACCGGATCCGCCTGAAACGTCTCTCCATACTTCCGCAACACCTCTGCCGTGTCATAGCTGGAATCCACAGAAAACGTCACAAAGACAAAATCAGGATTCGACTGGGCAACACGCTTGTGCAGCAGGGAAATCTCGCGAGTAATCACGGGGCAGGTTGTCACACACCGCGTAAACACAAAGCTGGCCAGCCAGCGACGCCCCTTCAAACTGTCCAGACTGACGACCCCGCCCTGACACTCAGGGAACTCAAAGGCGGGTAACTGGCGAGTCGGAAAGCTGATCTTGACGGTCTTCGTCGATGCCACCACAGCATCGTCCGGCGCCTGAGCCCCCTCAGACTGCCCTGCCCCCTCGGCACGTGCTGCACCCGCCGCGGCACCCACCGCTGACTGACGGCCCTGATCAGCCTGCTGCCCGCGAAACACATACAGATAAGTCAGCAGCCCCAAAACCAGCGCCCACAGGACCGACCCGAGCACAAACGAGGCTGCAGACATCCCGGCGCGAACCACTGCGGGCAACTGCACCCGCGACATACCTGAGTTCACCCTCATCCGCTGCCCCCCCCCACTCCAAAACATACCGCCGCGCCGCGATCGCCGGCGTTCAGCCAAATTCTACACCCACCGCTGCCGGATCCTGCGAAAACAGGGGGTATTCCTGAGGCTCCTGCGGACAATCCAGCGAACGGGAATTCTGACCGCCCACTTTCCCGGCCATCAGGACTGACCAGGCCCCTGAATCAGCTGACTGTCGAAATAATTGATCCCCATACCCGCATCAATGACCAGCCCCTGAGCATTGATGCCGGAAGAACGAGGACTCAGCAGAAACGCCACCGCTGACGCAACCTCCTCAGTCTGCACCGCCTGCTTTCGCAAGGTCGCCTTCTCCGCAAACAAATAACTGTCCACATACCCCGGAATCCCGGCAGATGCCGATGTCTTCAATAAACCCGGACACACCGCGTTAAATCGAACTCGCGAAAACTGCGAAAAAGACTTCGCAAGGAAACACAGAGACGAATCCAGCGCCGCCTTGACCGGTGCCATGTAGCCGTAGTTCTCGGCTGCCATGCGAGTCGTCGAGATGGAGATCGTCACCACACTGCCAGTCTGCGGATCCAGCTGCTCACGAAACGCATTGCTCAACGCAATCAGTGAAAAACAGGAAATGTCCACAGCCTGCAAAAAGGCTGAACGCGGCGTCTGATGGAATGGCAGCCAGCCGGCCGAATAGTCAGCGAAGGCCACCGAATGCACCATTCCATGCAGCACCGGAAACTGCGCGGTCACCGCATCACGCAGCCCGTCAATCTGCGACTGCTCCGAAAAATCACACACATGAATCGGCTCGTCAGGAAACAACTTCCGCACCGACTGCGCACGAGACTCACTGCGGACAGACAACACCAGACGAGCACCAGCGGCCTTCAGCAAACTGGCCGTATGCCACGCCACACTCTTGCGATTGGCAATCCCCGTCACAAGGATCGTCTTGCCGCTCAGCTGCAAAAAATCCATCACAACCTCCGCTCAGACACAACCCCGGCCGCCACCTGTACACAACTGCCCTCACAACGAACCCCCAGGGCAACCACCCTCATCCCTCATCCCTCATCCCTCATCCCTCATCCCTCGCACCCATCAACAACAGGGTGTCAGCAACATCTCCCCTCGCCCCCACCGGGGGAGAGGGGTCGGGGGTGAGGGGGCAATGGCATCCCTGCCATAGAAAGCAGACTCGAGAAAGTAGAAAGTAGAAAGCACCCTCAAACTAATCACAAAGTTCCGGTTCAACCAGGTCCTCCCCGCTCCCTGACGGTCGCGGCTCCTAAGTGTTCACCGAAAACCGATCACTGACCACTCAATCCCCCCCTCGCCCCCAACGGGGGAGAGGGGTCGGGGGTAAGGGGGCAATGGCATCCCTGCCATAGAAAGCAGACTCGAGAAAGTAGAAAGTTGAAAGCACCCTCAACCTAATCACAAAGTTCCGGTTCAACCACGTCCTGCCCCGCTCCCTGACGGTCGCGGCTCCTAAGTGTTCACCGAAAACCGAAAACCGAAAA
>JBJTPZ010000711.1:0-11905 GCA_046075365.1 Planctomycetaceae bacterium | reverse complement strand
CGTGAGCGGAGTGCGGATAGGTACGAACGGCAACGGTGTCAGCGATGTTGCTGAGCGGAATGTGATTTCGGGGAACGAGTACTACGGAGTGGTGGTCAGCGGGTCCGGGACATTCGGGAATGTGATTGCGGGCAACTACATTGGGGTGACGGCGGATTCAGAATCGCGATTATACAATGGTTTCAATGGCCTGTGGATTGGCAACGGTGCTCATCACAATCGCGTGGGCACAGATAACAGTAACGACATTTTTAATGCAGCGGAACGTAACGTTTTCTCTGGTACCGACGGTCTGGCTGTCATCTCTGGCGGCAATGACAACGTGATCGCAGGGAACTACTTTGGGATCAACAGTACAGCCACCAAGGTGTTTGAAAGCAATGCGGGTGTCGTAATTACGAATGGCAGCAAGCGGAACGTGCTGGGCACGGATGGTTTGGGCGAGAACAACGATCGCGAGCGGAACGTGATTGGGGGCAGTGGATTTGGCCGCATTATAGTGAGTGGTGCCGGGACTGAGGACAACGTGATAGCGGGGAACTATGTCGGGGTGGGCCCTGACGGTGTGACTTCGCTGGGTTACGCACCGCAGGGGATCCTTGTAAATGGTGGCGCGAAGCGAACGCGGATTGGCACTGACGGAAATGGTGTGAATGATGCGGCCGAGCGGAATGTGGTGACGGGCAACGGCCTTGGCATTGGGATTTCCGGAGTTGGTACTTCCGGCACTGTTGTAGCGGGCAATTACATTGGCACGGATGCGACGGGCAGTCTGCGAATGCAGAATACTCAGGCGATGGACATCACTGGCGGAGCGTCGGA
The DNA here is from genome assembly GCA_046075365.1 of Planctomycetaceae bacterium. GTDB lineage: Bacteria > Planctomycetota > Planctomycetia > Planctomycetales > Planctomycetaceae > SXXK01. Next base: position 11,083 of record JBJTPZ010000711.1, on the reverse strand, counting down.
TACTCGAATTGGCACCGACGGCAGTAATGACGCTTTTAATATCAACGAGCGAAATATTATCAGCGGCGGTGGTTTTGGGCTGCGGATGATAAGTGTTACGAATGTGACGATCGCGGGCAATTACATAGGCCTGAATGCTGCGGGGACAGAGGGGATCCGCCATTACGAGTATGCGATTCGGGCGATGAACCATATCAGCGGGCTGAGAATCGGGACGAATGGTGACGGGATAGCGGACTCCGTTGAGGGGAATGTGATTGCCGGCGGTAACGCTGTGGGCGTGCAGATGTTTAACTGGATCAGCATGGGGCTGGAAACTGCCGACATGTTCATTGCCGGGACGATTCCGGTAACGACTGCGACGGGCAGTTTTGCGCAGGCGGATCTGGTTGACGGTACAAGCGTGATGGCGGGCGACTGGGGCTACAACAATTCGATCCCGGGTCGTGGTGGCGACTATTTTGCGTACCGGGCAACGGGATCGTTGTCGGTCAATACAGCGGGCAATTACACGCTGGCGATGCGGATGGACCAGGGCGGGAGGCTGAAGATTGACGGAGTGGCGGTGGCGACGGACTGGGGTGGCAACGGGCTGACGCTGGCTACGGTCAATTTGACTGCCGGCAGTCATACGCTGGAGTGGGTTGGTTTTGAGGAGACTGGGAGCGGTGGTTTTGAGCTGTCGGTTGCCGTGGGTGGCGGCAAGACAGGTCCGATTACGACGGCGAATGGCTGGAAGGTGCTGGGTGACGCGGTGCCGCATGCCGAGATCAGGCTGGATGGCGATCTGTCGGTGACGTCGTACTACGCGGCTGCGATTGATTCAAAGACTGTGATTGCGGGGAACCTGATTGGTCTGCTGCCTGACGGGGTGACTCGATCACCCAACGATGCCTATGGCCTGTACATCAATGCGGATGGGGTGCGGGTTGGCGGCAGTGTGCCGGCGGAACGCAACGTAATTTCGGGTAACAACGGGCATGGGCTGATCTTCGACGGCTGGGGTTTAAATGGTGTTGGCAACTCAGTGTCGGGCAACTACATCGGAGTGGGGCTGGATGGCACGACGGTGGTGGCGAACGGCGGTCTGGGGGTTTTCGCGGCGGCGTCGGGATTATTGATTGGGGGATTGAACACCGGCGGTGCCAGTGGAGTAGCAGGTGCGGGCAATCTGATCAGCGGCAACGGCGTCGCCGGGGTGGAGATTGCTGCCGGAGTTTCTGGTGTCAGCTTGCGGGGTAATTTTATAGGGACGGACAAGACCGGTACGCTGGCGTTGAAGAATCATGATCAGGGTGTAGTGGTGCGCGGTCAGCAGTCGACGATTGGCGGCAGCGTGGCGGGTTACGGCAACCTGATCAGCGGCAATGGTCTGGAAGGAGTACTCGTCACAGGGATTCAGAACGTTGTCCAGGGCAACTACATCGGAACGACTTTGACTGGTAACGCTAAGTTGCCAAACGGCGGGACAGCGGGTGTTTATGTTCAGAACGGATTCGAGAACCTGATTGGGGTGCGGGATGACAATGAGGGTGATGCACTGGAGGGCAACCTGATTTCGGGCAGTGGGAAGTATGGCGTGCGGCTGGAGGGTGGTGGCCGGACGACTCTGGCGGGAAATCGAATTGGCACGAATGCGGCGGGCACTGCGGCGCTGTCGAACGGTCTGGGTGGGGTGCTGATAGTGTCGGGCATCGAGAATCGGATTGGCACGGATGCGGATGGGGTGAGTGATGCGCTTGAGCGTAATCTGATTTCGGGAAATGGCGGGCCCGGGATCAGCACGTCTGGCAGTTTGGTTGAGCAGACGATCATCGCCGGCAACTACATTGGGACGGTGGTCAGCGGATCGGCAGTGCTGGCCAATTCCGGTGCCGGGATTGATTTTGAAGACAATGCAAGGCTTAGTCGGATCGGCGGCGGACAGTCGGCAGAACGCAATGTGATCAGCGGAAATGCGGGCAGCGGCATCAGGATTTCGGGTGCCGGATCGGTGCAGAACTGGATTGCCGGCAATCTGATTGGTGTGGATGTGGCAGGAGCCGTGAGTCTGGCCAATGGCGAGCAGGGTATTGCTCTCATGGGTGCAGTGCAGAACACGATTGGAACGAACGGGGACGGCAGCAGTGATGCGACTGAGGGCAACCTGATTTCGGGCAACACTTATCACGGTATTCTGCTGTCGGGTGGCGGGTCGCACGTGGTGGCGGGAAATCTGGTGGGGACGACGCTTTCCGGCACTGCTGCGATCGCCAACGGCACGGCAGGAATGTGGATTGATTCTGTTGGCAACCGAATTGGTTCAGACGGAAACGGGGTTAGTGATGTCGTTGAACGCAACGTGGTTTCCGGGAATACGTATTACGGGGTGGTACTGGGCGGTGAGCAGTCTTCCGGCAATCAGCTGAGGGGAAATTACGTCGGTACGACGGTCTCCGGAACGACGGCGCTTGGGAATGGTGGCAGCGGCATTGTTCTGGGGGGAAATAACAACAGTGTTCTCGGCGGTACGGGAGTCCTGCGGGGCGTGATCAGCGGCAATGCGGGTGCGGGTGTGTTGATTTCCGGGGGTATCGGGAACTCGGTGTCCGGCAGCATCATTGGACTGGCTGCGGATGGTACCACGGTTGTGGCCAATGGCGGCAGTGGTGTCAGCATCGAAGGCGGGGCGCTGGGGGCTGGAGTTGGTGTCAACGGCGGGAACGTGATTTCCGGAAATCCTGGTGACGGTGTGACCGTATCCGGCGCCGTGGAGGTTCAGATTCGTGGCAATTTGATTGGGACGGTGGCCAGTGGCCTGACGGCGGCAGCGAATGCAGGTCACGGGGTACTGGTGACCAATGACGCGGCGGGCGTGGTGATTGGCAGTTCGACGGGCGTGCTGTCGGATCGGAACCTGATCAGCGGCAACAGTCTGTCGGGTGTGGCGTTTGTGAGCGCTGGTGCGGGCAATCGTGTGCAGGGGAATTACATCGGGACGGACATTTCGGGTTCTTTGGCGATTGGAAATGCATCTCTGGCGGGTGCCTTTGGTGGCGGGGTTTATATTAGTGATGGCGGCGGCAGTCAGGTCCTGGTCGGAGTTGATTACGGAGCGGGCCGGCATGCCGGTTCGGCGAATCTGATCAGTGGCAATGCAGTGGCCGGGATTTTGATTCGGGGTACTTCGGCGGCGTCGGGTGGTCATGTTGTGGCGGGCAATCTGATTGGTCTGAAGGCTGGGGGGGGCTCGGTGCTGGGCAATGCGGGGCCCGGAGTCTGGATCCTGAACAGCAGCAACAACAGCATTGGCAGCAACGGTGACGGCGTGTTTGATGCTCAGGAGGCCAATGTGATTTCCGGCAACAGCAGGCCGGGAGCGGCATCGCTGGTGGACTATGCGGCTGGTGTGGTGGTGCAGGATGGAACGGCGGGAGACGGAATTGCGGCGAGGGGTAATGTCATTGCGGGTAATGCGATCGGCAGTGACAGCGCGGGGCAGAAGCCGCTGGCGAATCAGGGGCACGGGGTTTTGATTCTGTCCGGCTTTGAAACTCGGGTGGGGCTGCCGAGCACCGGCAATCTGCTGCGTTTCAACGGCGGCGCGGGAGTCCGGATTGACGGAGCAGCGGAGAATGGCACGCAGTCAGCGGCATCGACTGTTTTAAGAAGCAACAGCTTTCAGGGGAATTCCGGGCTGCCGGTGGACGTGGGGGCGGCTGGGATAAGTTTGAACAGCACAGCGGATACAACGGCGGACTTCCCGATCTTTGAATCCGCGTCGATTGAGAACGGCAAGATGACGCTGACGGGGTTTGCTCCGGCGGGCGCCACTTTTGAGTTGTATCTGAATGCTGGTCGAGTTGGGCAGCAGTTTGGTGACGGTGTAACGGCATTGGCTACCTTCACGGAAGGCTCGGTGCTGGACACTGACAGCACGACAGGTTCCTACGGTCCGGTGGTGCGTGGTGTGACGGTGACGGCGGGTGGTTCTGCGATTGTTCAGAATCGTTTCCGATTTGTGTTTAATCTGCCGCCGGGCCTGACGAATGGTGTGCAGATGACGGGTTTGCTGACGGGGCCGGTGTCTGAGTTTTCGCCCCTGATTTTGGCGGGTGAACAGGGCAGCGCAGTGCCGCCGGAGATCGTGGTGGATGTGGTCAGCCCGGTGTTACAGAACGAGGGTGAGACTTTGACGGTCGATGGCTCATTCTACGACCCGGATTCGCGAGCATGGACGGCGACGGTGGATTATGGGGACGGCAGCGGGGTGCAGCCGCTGGTGCTGCAGGAATCTCGCGAGTTTCAGCTGTCCCACACCTATACGACTCCGGGTACCTGGACGGTGACCGTGCAGATTGTGGACAACGGTCTGGCGACTGGGACGAAGACGTTTGCTGTGCAGGTTGCCAATTTGGTTCCGGTGGTGGACTTCAGCAGTTTTGTGCTGACGAGGAATGTCATTGAGGGTGGGGCAGCCAGTTTGTCGGGCAGCTTCACGGACGGTGGTGGTGCTCATGTGGTTGAGATCACGTGGGGTGACGGTGGCAGCAGCACGATCAATCTGGCCAGCGGTGTTTACTCGTTCTCGACAACTCACGTTTATGCTGACGACAGCAATTCCACCGGTGCTGTGACGGCAGCGGACGTCTATGCGATAGGTGTGACGGTGCGTGATGCAGGAAGTGCCGGTGGGACCAGCAGTCCGTCGGGTCTGCTGCTGGTGGAGGTATCGAATGCGCAGCCGGTTGTCGGCAATGTCAAATTCAACGATGTTGTGGTGGCAGCCGGTGGCACGGTCAGCGTGAATGAGGGGGCACCGCTGTCGCTTGCCGGCGTGTTTACCGATGCGGGTGTGACTGATCGGCACACGGTGCGGCTGGACTGGGGTGATGGTACAAAGTCGGACGTGATTTTGGCGGTTGGCGATCGTACGTTTGGCAGCCAGTCGCAGTTTACTCATGTCTACACGAATGATTCGGCGGATGGCCCGCGTGTGCTGACGCTGGAATTCTGGGATGACGACCAGCCAGCCGAGCCGACGAAGGTGACGTGGAATATTGCAGTAGCGGATGTTGCTGCATCTGCCGTGGTGGTCAATGCGGTTCCGACGTCTCCGAATGAAATGCAGGTGGTGCAGATTTCCGGCAGTTTTGTGGATCCGGGAGCAGCGGATGCTCATCAGGTGCGTGTGATCTGGGGCGACGGGACTCCGGATTCGATTTTGAATCTGGATCCGGGAGTGCGTAGTTTTGGCGGTGCATTCCTGACGCATGCGTATGCCGACAATCGGGCGGATGGCTCTGCGTATGGTGTGCAGGTGTTGGTGTCGGATCTGGCACTTCCAGCGGCGCAGGGCAGCGGCAGCAGGTCGGTCACGGTGCAGAACGTTGCACCGACGATGGTGGGTGGTTTGAGTGTGAAGCGTGTGGATGGCACGACGGGCGCGGTGAATGAGGGTGATCTTGTTGTGGTGACGGGGGCGTTTGCGGACGCGTCTCCGGTGGATCGTCACCGGGTGCTGATTTCGTGGGGTGACGGGAATTCGCCGACAGAGGCCAGTGTCAACGCGGAAGATCGTACGTTTTCTGCGCGTTACCGCTATAGGGACAATTTCGCGGCGGCCTCGATCACTGCGACAGTGACGGACGGTCGGATTGTGGCGGGTGTATTTGTGCCGGATGGCGGCAGCGTTACCAGTGCCGCGGCGACTCAGCAGGTCAACAATGTGGCTCCTGCCGCTCAGATTGCCCCGCGTCTCGGTTCGACTCCGACCAATACCCTGCTGACAGTCGATGTTGTTGAGCCGGGTCTGGATGACGTACCGGGGCTGACTTACCTGTGGGAAGTGAATACTGGAATCAGTGGCTATTCCACGCTGGCGACGTCGAAGAACGTGAGTTTCAACGCGACGCTGTTGGGCACGCCGTTGATTCGAGTGACAGTGTCAGACGACGACGGCGGCGTGGACCAGTACGAAGTTGTGGCAGTCTTCGGTACGGATGCGGCTGAAACAATCAGTGTCACCACCACCGGGTTTACTCGATCAGGCTCAGGATTTGGTGGCGTAGGATTGTCGCCTGGTGAGGGGCTGTGGTCGAACCAGATCCTGGTGCTGGGTTATGGAGGCGAGGATTTTCTGGATGCATCAGCGCTGACATCCAGCTTCACTGCAATTCTGGATGGCGGTCAGCAGCAGGATTATCTGCTGGGCGGGGCCGGGGCCGATCTGTTCTATCCGAACGACGGCAACGATACCGTTGATGGCGGCGAGGGTTCAGACAGTTATTTCCTGAAACCCAACAGTGTGCTGACGGTGATTGATACATCCGGGGATAATGTGCTGGACTTCAGTCTGGCTAATTTTGCGGATTCGACGGGTATTACTTTTGACCTGACGAGGATTCGCAGTACGGGCGCGCCCAGTGCGTCACTGGATGCTCAGGTGGTCTCTACAGCGGGCGGCACCAGCCATATCGTGGCAGCTTATGGTACGTTCAGTGCGGTGACCGGCAGTGCCTGGGGAGATTCGCTGACGGCCGCCAGTGGCTCGACTGTGGATGGCGGTGCCGGGAAGGACACTTTGTACGTTGGTGCCGGTACCTCGAATGCGACAATTTCCGGTGGTGCTGACGACGACGTGCTTTACACGACGGGCACGGGGATTACCGGGCTGACGTTTTCGGGTGATGACGGCTTCGACTATTTGAAGAATACTGGCGTAATCACGGGGCTGACATTTGGTGGCGGTGCGGATGATGACATTTTGGAGAATGTCGGATCGATTCTGGGCACGCTGAATTTTGGTGGTGACGACGGAGTGGATGTGCTGACGAATACCGGCACGATTGGGACTCTGGTCTTTGGCGGCGGTGCTGACGACGATATTTTTGTGAACAACGGATCTGTGCCAACGACGTTAAGTTTTGGTGGTGATGATGACATTTTGCTGTCGGGTGCGGGCACGGTGGGGACGCTGGTCTTTGGCGGCGATTCCGGGGCCGACATATTTGCCAATCTGGGGACGATCACGTCGCTGACATTTTCGGGCGGAGCGGACGACGATGTTTTTGTGAATGTCGGGACATCGACCAGTTTGAACTTTGGTGGTTCAGCGGATGTAAGTTTGTCCAATTCCGGCACAGTGGGAAGCATTGGCAGTTTGATATTCAGTGGTGATGACGGGGCCGACATTCTGCGGAACTTTGGTTTGCTGGGGACGCTGACCTTTGCCGGTGGTGCTGACGATGATCTGTTGCTGAATTACTCGGGGGCGACAGTGGCGGCGCTGGTGTTTGGTGGTGACGACGGGGCGGACACTCTGTGGAACCAGGGCGTTCTGACGACGCTGAACTTTGGCGGCGGTGCTGACGATGATGTGCTGCTGAACAGCGCAGGGGCGTCGGTTGGGACGCTGGTGTTTGGCGGAGATGACGGCAGCGACCTGCTGCAGAATCTGGGAACGATTTCGACATTGACGTTTGGTGGCGGTGCGGATGACGACGTGCTGTACAACAGCGGCACTGTTTCGACGTCGCTCACGTTCGGTGGCGACGCTGGAGCCGATATTCTGCAGAACGTGGGGACGATTGCGGGATTGACGTTTGGTGGTGGTGCTGACGACGACGTGCTGCTGAATTCTGCGGCTGGTACGATTACGACTTTGGGATTTGGCGGTGATGACGGCATTGACACGCTGCAGAATGCGGGCGGGATTACGACGCTGAATTTTGGTGGCGGTGCGGATGGTGATGCCTTTGTAAATCTGGCTGGTGCCAGCATCGGGACGATGTTCTTTGGTGGCAATTACGTTTCGAACGGCAGCGGTGGCTGGCAGCCGATGAGTGTTGGTGCTGACGACGGTGCAGATTCCCTGGTGAATTCGGGAACGATCACCAGTCTGCTGTTTCGTGGTGGTGCAGACGACGACGTGCTCAGCAATCGGGTGGGCGGCATTATTTCGACCCTGAATTTTGGCGGTGACGACGGTGCGGATCAGCTGCAGAATCTTGGTACGGCCGGCACGCTGACGTTTGGTGGTGGTGCTGATGATGACGTGCTGGTGAATCGTGGTACGGTCAGCGGAGCATTGATTTTCGGTGGCGATCAGCAGTTCGATGGCAGCGGCAATCTGCAGCCGATTGGTACTTTGAGCGACGACGGTGCTGATACGCTGGCAAATTACGGCACAGTGGGCTCGATCGTCTTTGGTGGCGGCGCTGATGATGATGTGCTGTTGAACGCCAGTGGTGCCACGGTTAGTACAAGTCTGACATTTTCGGGTGATGCCGGGGACGACATCTTCCGGAATGAGGGGACAGCGGCTGCGTTGATTTTTTCGGGTGGTGCTGACGACGACATTCTGGTGAATCTGGCTGCGGGTGTTGGCAGCATCAGTTTCGGAGGTGATGCGGGGGCTGATATTTTGGTTAATCAGGGTTCCGGCGTGGGGACTCTGACCTTTACCGGTGGTGCTGACGACGACCTGCTGCTGAATACGGCATCGACGCTGACGACACTGACGTTTAGTGGCGGAGCAGATGACGATGTGCTGCAGAATTCTGGCAGCAGCATCACGACACTGCGATTCACGGGTGACAGTGGTGCTGACATTCTGCAGAACACCGGCTCGGGCATTGCCAGTCTGACTTTTGGTGGCGGTGCTGATGACGACATACTGACCAGTACGGGTACGAACATCGGGGTGCTGATTTTTGGCGGCGACATTGATGCGGGCACAGGATTGCCGATTTCCGGAACGAATGCGGGCGCTGATCGCCTGATTTTGCGTGGCAGCGGCACGGGTGCCGCGGGGTCTTACGTCCTGTTTCAGGGAGACGACGGGGCAGACGCATTCCTGAACGTTGCCTCGGGGTTTGCATCGCTGACGTTTAACGGTGGTGCCGACGATGATGTGTTCCAGAACACGGTCAGTTCGATTGGCGGTATTGTGTTTAACGGTGGTGCGGATGACGACGTTCTGCAGAACTCGGGTTCTGCCCTGACCGGCGTGGTATTTGGCGGCGATTCCGGTGCGGATGTGCTTTACAATACGGGTTCTGCGGTGGCGGGGCTGGTATTCACTGGCGGTGCAGACGATGACATTTTTTACAACACGGGGGCGTCGCTGGCCGGTGCTGTATTTACGGGTGGTGCTGATGATGATGTGCTGGTGAATACCGGTACTGGTGTCACTGGTCTGATTTTCAACGGCGGCGCTGACGATGACGTGCTGCAGAACTCGGGTGTGGGTTTGCTGGACCTGTTGTTTTCAGGGGATGCCGGCAATGACCGGTTCTGGAATCGAGCGGCGGCGGTGGATGCGAGGAATTTGCAGTTTATTGGTGGCGATGGTGATGATCTGCTGCTGAATGATGCGGGTGGTGTGACGGGGCTGGTATTTACCGGCGGTGCGGATGACGACGCGTTTCAGAACAGTGGTGTAAATATTTCGGGTCTGCGTTTTGAGGGCGGCGCTGATGATGACGTGTTCGTGAATACCTCCAGTGGCGCGATCCTGGATCTGCGATTTGGCGGCGGTGCCGATGATGACCTGCTGCAGAATACCGGGACGATTACGACTTTGCTGATTGGTGGTGGTGCAGATGACGACGTGCTGGCCAACTGGGGGAGTGTGACAACGCTGACATTTCTGGGTGATGGTGAATTTGACGGCAGCGGGAATTTGACGCCGATCAGTTCAGCTGCTGACGACGGCGCGGATACTTTGGTGAACTACGGTGCGGTTGAAACGCTGACTTTCAGTGGCGGTGCGGATGATGATGTGCTGGTGAACAATGGCGAGGTAACGACGCTGACGTTCTCGGGCGGTGCCGATGATGATACTTTGCAGAACAACGATGTTGTGGCGGTATTGACGTTCAGCGGCGGCGCTGACGATGACGTGTTCATCGCCAATGCCGACAACGTGGGTGCCATGGTGTTTAATGGGGATGACGGGGCCGATTCACTGATCAACAACGGGGATTCGTTTGCTTCGCTGACGTTCAACGGTGGTGCTGGTGCGGATGTTCTGCGGGTGCTTGGCAGCGGGCTGGGGAATGTGGTGTTCAACGGGGGTTCGGACGCCGCCGCGGACACCTTCAATTACAGTGGCACGGCTGCATCGGGGAGTGGCGTGACCTTTGCGGGCGGTGCGGGAAATGACTTGCTGGCGTGGCGTGGTTCGGCCGACACATTGAGTTTCACGGGCGGTGCGGGTGATGATGCCTGCATTATTGTGGGCAGCGGAGTGCTGTCGCTTGACGGTGGTGACGGCAACGACACGGTTTATTTCCAGGCGGATCTGCAGGCGACGGTGACGGTTGTGGAGGGATACGGCGGGTCGGGTGACACCAGCAGTGACACGCTGAACTTCAGTTCGTACACCGGGGCTGCTCTGAATCTGGATCTGCGTTCGACGTCCGCTCAGGCTCAGTCTGCCAGGTTTTCTCTGACTCTCAGCAATGGGCTGGGTCTGGAGAACGTGGTTGGGACTTCCGGAGCCGACGCGATTTATGGAAACGCACGGGACAACCGGATTTATGGTGCTGAGTATTCGGCGGGCTATGGAGATGCCACGGGGGGCAGCCGCAGTCAGACTCAATGGGTACTGCTGGACTTTGACTCGAAAACGGATGAGGCATCCGGAGAGCATGTTTATACGGCGTCAGAACGTGAAGCGATCAGAAGTCGTGTTGAGGGCAACTATCGTGGTCCGGATACTTCGAGTCCGTGGTTTGATGTGCGTGTGGTGTTGTCGGCAGCCAGTATTCCATCTGGAGTTTCAGAGTACGCACTGATCACCTTCAACGAAACGCCGGCATTTGGGCGTCCGGGTGGTTTAGCCAGCGAGATTGATCCGGGTAATCTGAGCTTTGGCGGCACGGCTGTGGTGCAGGTGAATGGATTGCTGGGTGGTGTAATCACGGCTGACGATGTCAGTGGTGAGGGCGGTGATGCGGGAGCAGACAAGGGTTATCGACCTGAGTTTGGGGATGAGCAGATTGGGGCAGCGAAGCCTGAGGCGACGAGTGAGAATTTTGTTCTGCTGTCGGCGAAGATCGCGGCTCACGAATTGGCGCATCTGATGGGTTTGAGGCAT
>JBJTPZ010000710.1:0-21257 GCA_046075365.1 Planctomycetaceae bacterium | reverse complement strand
AGACGGTGAGATGGTATGTTTTGACGCCTGGCCCCCGTGAGCACATGGGGTCGAAGCCGCGTTCTCTGCGATCATTCAGACCCGCAGTACCGATCCCTTTGGCGTTCTGTGGCAGACCGGTGGCGGATGCGGGAATGTTGTACAGCAGCCAGTAAGATTTCTCCTGATCCGGGGCTGTGTGCCACAGGCTGACGACGAACGATTTTGTCTCTGCCGGTGCATTTTCCCAGGCGATAGCCGGTGACTGGCTTTTGCCGTCACAGGTGCAGTCTGCAGACAGTCGCCCGGCGGCACTGACTGAGCTGCTGGTGAGTTTCATGTTGCCGATCTGCGGGTGTTGTTTTGCAGCCGGTGCGGCGGGATTACCGGCTGTTCGAGGCGGTCTGTAGCCACCCTGTCCGGGGCCTCCCGGCGGCCGCTGTCCGCCTCCGGGCGGTCTGTCACCGGGCGGTCGGTTTCCACCGCCTCCGGGTGGGCGATCACCGGGCGGTCGATTTCCTGGGGGCCCGCCTCCCGGTGGTCGCTGTCCGCCACCACCTCCGGGCGGCCGGCGACCGCCACCGCGAGGCTGATATTCTTCTTTTGTGGTGTCCCCGTCGGGTGAACGGAATTCGAAGCTGACAGCTCCGCTGGCGGCGATGGTGTAGCTGACTGTGCCGGGGCGACCGCTGACTTCATAAGTCAGCACGTAGCTGCCCGGTTGCTTCTGTTCGAATCGCACGATTTTTGCACCGCGCATCGGAGGCAAGGCTGCGCGCGGAGACTCGGCGCGAGGCTGCGGGTCCACCTGTCCGTCGCGTTCGACGACTTCGCCGTGGAAACCGCCGTTAAGGTATGGATAGTTCTTTGTGGCGTGATAGTGGTATTGTCCGTCAGGGCCAGTGTGACCATTAAGAGCATCGAGCGGTGCGAAATCTTTTGCTGCGGGATCCTGATATCCGTAGATTGGGTAGCCATCGAGTGCCCAGCCGACAGGTTTATCGGGCCCGGTTTGTTTTTGCAGATGAACGGGTGCGATGTGGTAGTGGTAGTCGTCGGCTCGCCCGCAGTGACCACCGAAATTATCCAGTTCGCCGGCCAGCAGCGTGTCAGTTTTACCGTCATTCTTGATGGGATTGAAAATCGGGATGCCATTGACAGCGATGGCGATAGCGCCACGGAAGAAGTTGGTTTTGGCCGACATGGGCTGTTTTGCGGGGATTGGATTCAGGGGAATTCGCCAGGCGTTTTCTGCTGAATATTTCTGTGGCAGCGGCACCTGCTGCTGCCAGGCCGTGATTCCAACCATCATTTCATGATCGGGTACGCCGTTGGATTCCACGTAAAAAAAGCTGTCATCTGAGCGAGTGCGGACTGTTTTGCTGAAGGGGCTAAAGCTTCGCTCCAGCAGCTGTTTTTGTGCGACGATGTCGGCAGTCGGGGGGCTGACTGCGGGGTTTGCTGCAGCGGTCGGGTCCGCAAGGCTGGTAATCAGATATTCTGGCAGCGTGTTGAGCTGTCGAATTTGCAGTTGCCTTTCAGCGACCCACTGCTGATCGGACGGCGACAGATTATTGAGTGTCAGTGGTCTAAGCCAGCCATCGCTGCGGCGAACGACCACGCGACCATCACGTTCAGAGACAAAGCTGCCGACCAGTGTTTCACCGGTGGTCAGCGTCCACTGCCGCTCGGCAGGCGGATGCTGGTGCGAATCATCACCGTCGTGAGCCACGGCGGTCAGGCAGATCTGACTGGCGAGCAGGAATAACCAGAGGAAGCGTTGCATACGTGTTTTGCCTGTTGAACGGGTATGGCGAGCAGTGAGACTACTGTTCACCGGAACCTGTCAGGTATTCCAGTTGCTGTTTTGAGACAGACTGGCGAATGGTTTCGAAGGAGACGGATTCCGCGAGTGCGGTGCTGAACTGTAACTGGGCGCAGGCTACGGTGGCCTGCTGCACTTTTTTTTCGTCGAGTACAGGTGCGGAGCGGAGTACCTGCAGGCTGGCAGTGGCAGTGGCCGACAGCAGCAGCAACTGACGCCTGCGTCGCAGTTCGGCGTCAAATACCTGTCGCAGTTCCTGCTGCTGCGGCGGCAGGAGAGCTGTCAGAAAATCCTGCAGCTGGGGATCAGGACTGCGTTCTTTTTTGGGCGGGATCTGTTCGCTGTTTTCGGCGGCAGACTTTGCGGTCGCCTGTGCTGTCCATACGGCAGCACGGCGAGCCATGCGTTTCAGTTCGCTGCGCTGTTCGCTGTCGGCATTTTTAAGTTCGGCTTCTGCTTCGTGCATCGCAAGCAGCGCGGACTCAGGGACAAACGACGATGTGGCCGCCAGCAGCAGCGATTCTCGCTGTTCGACTGTCAGGCTCTTTTCGAGCTGTGCGAAGACTCGCGCCTGTCGTGTGGCAAGGGCTGCTTCAACGCGTCCCAGCTCCTGCACGGTCCGTCGTGCTTCGGTCTCGAGGGCACGCGCCTTTTGCAGTTGTTTCTGTTCGCGAACTTTCTGCAGTACCTGACAGAGCTGCTGGTCGAGCTGAGTCAGTTTTTGCTGATCGCTGATGGTGTCGGCCAGAACCGTGGCGAGCTGTTTTCGCTGTTCGAGGGTGAGGCGTGCCAGGATCAGCAGCCCGACCTGCAGATGATCTTCATCGGCGGCGGCTGGCTGGTTTGTTTGGGCAGTTATGGTGGCAGCTGAGGGATCCGAGAAGCTGACGCGGACGGGGGCGAAGGGTGATTCCGGCGCGGTGTCATAAAGTATCCAGCGTTTTGCTCGCAAAGCCACCTGCTGCAGGATCGGCAGTTCTTCATTGCTGATACCGTGGAAGGGGGCGGGAAGCTGTTCGGACAGCTGCGGCTCATTGCGACCTCGTCCGCCGCCCCGCTGGCCGCTGTCCTGGCCGGGTTTCATACCACGCGGCTTACCGGGCTTCTGGGCGAAGGCCGGGCTGCACAGCAACAGACAGCACAGGAGTGCTGTGGTCCGCAGGGCAGTCCGTTGCCAGGACTGTACCCGGGACTGACCAGAAGCTGAAGGTTTGGCAGACATGGTCGGGAATGGGGGGTGAAGGTCTGAGTTTAGAAATTGAAGAGAGCAGAGCCGATCGGTGCAGTCTGAGGTTTCATTCTGTTGCCGGAGTCTTGCGACCGCCACCTTTTCCGCCGGCAGCGGCACCTTTGCCGCCACCCTGTTTCATGCCGCCTTTGCCGCCCTGCCCGGGCTTTCCGCCGGTGGCATTGCGTCCTCCTTTTCGCTGCGGCGGCGGAGCGGACGGATCATAGTCCGGATTCGGTTCGGGCATCTGGGCGTCGATATCTGTGAGGTACTGGCCCAGCATACGGTCCAGCCGTTGAGCATCATCGGGTCGGGTCTGTGCCAGATCCCGCTGTTCGCCGGGGTCCTTTGCGAGGTCATACAATTCGACGTGGTTGTCTTCAAGAAAACGAATCAGTTTCAGATCTTTCAGCAGCAGTGCCGACTGCGGTCCGTCGGATGCCTGGTAGTGGGGGAAGTGGAAGACGAGTTCCGGTCGCGGACGTTTGATTTCTCCCTGGCCCTGATTTCGCAGCAGGGCAGCAAAGCTGCCTCCTTCGACTTTTGGCGGGATGGCGTCAGCCGGGACGCCGGCCAGTTCGCAGAACGTGGGCAGCAGGTCATATCCGACGACTCGCGTATGGCACCAGGAGTTGGCCGGCAGCCCGGGTCCGCGGACAATCCACGGGACTCGAATGCCGCCTTCCCAGACACCGCCTTTGCCGCCGCGGAGCGAGGTTGTTCGTCCGCCGCCTGCGCCACCTCCGCCGCCACCAGCACCATTATCCGAAATGTAGAAGACCCAGGTGGAATCTGTGAGTCCGAGTCGTTCGATGGAATCGAGAACTTTGCCGACGCCTGTATCGAGGTCTTCGGTGATGGCTGCCACTGCCGCGCGTTTGCCTGCGCTGGCTCCGAGCTGTCGTTCGTATTTCGCCATGGTGGTTCTGAGTGCATTTTCAGAAGCGTGCAGGGCGTTCCAGGAAAGCTGGATATAAAATGGTTTGCGGGCTTTTTGCGCCTGGGCCATGAACTTTTCAGCTTTGTCAGCCATGCCGAAGATGTCGACAGGGTTTGGATCCTGATACTGGAAGGCATTTTCGTTTCCGGTATCGCCGTCGGACTGGTCGTAACCGTGCTGTTCGGGTCCGCCACCGGAGATATGCCATTTCCCGTAGTGAGCAGTGGCGTACCCGACCGACTGCAGCAGTTCCCCGAGTGTTTTTTCGGAGCTGCTGATCTGTTTGATCAGTCGTGGTTCCGTCAGCTTGTGTCCCTGTTCGGGCGGAGCTGCCTTGGTCCAGTGCAGCTGTGCCGGGCTTTTTCCGGTCTGGATGCTGATTCGGGTGGGTGAGCAGACGGGTGCCGGGG
Organism: Planctomycetaceae bacterium; assembly: GCA_046075365.1. GTDB lineage: Bacteria > Planctomycetota > Planctomycetia > Planctomycetales > Planctomycetaceae > SXXK01. Next base: position 16,875 of record JBJTPZ010000710.1, on the reverse strand, counting down.
AGTATCCGGCGGAAAATCGCATGCCCTGAGCGGCCAGTCGTTCAAGGTTGGGGGTGTGCCAAATTTCCCCGCGTGACCCTGGTATGTCGGGGTGCATCGCGACGGAGGTACCATTCCAGCCCTGATCATCGGCCATCATCAGAATGATGTTGGGGCGATCGGCAGCGGCAAGTGGTGACAGCAGGCCGAGCAGGCACAGGCAGAAAAGACGCATGAGTCGAACCCTGTTGAGGAGCAGATGGTAAGCAGAGATCAGCGTTTTTTGCCCTTTTTCGGAGGACTGTCGGGGACCACATTGTTGATGTTGGTGAAGTCGGGCCGTTCTTTTCCATCGGGTGCTGACTTCACAACGTGGCGGAACAGAATTGTGTTGTCGATGGCCACGTCATCGGTCCAGATAAACTTCGCCCCGGCAAAGTCATTTTCAAAATAGGGCTGTTTTGGATCGATTTCTTCCTCGGTGTATTCCCTTGCGGATTTCCAGCCGCTGTCGTCAAAACTGACGGCCTGCCAGTTTTCCGGGACTGGCAGGTTTTCAACCTGGGGATTTTTTGTATCACGATTAAGCGGTCCGCGGGAAACGCAGAGTGCCTTCCACTCAGAGCTGGTGACTGTGCCATCCGAGAACTTCAGAATGAAACCGCCGTCGCCGATATTGGTGTCGGCATATTCCATGCCTGTTTTGGGGCTGGCGTTGTCGCGAGCCATGACGGCGATGGTCATGGGGTATGACGGCAGCAGATCGACAGAGATCACATTATGAGGAATGAATGTGATGGAATCGACCGCGACCAGTTCACCGTTGATCCAGAGCATAAAGTTGTTGTCGGCGTAGATATTGGCGCGAATGGTATCGCTCATTGAGGGCTTGCGAATCTTGCCGGCGGGCGGCTGGCCGTTCTGTCGAGGCTGCTGCTGCTGTGCTGCAGCGGCCCAAATGAACAAAGCAATGCCGGCGAAGGCCGCGGTGGCGGAAAACAGCTTTAAGAACAGCTTCCTCATGATTACTCCTGTTCAACCCGCCGATCCGGCGGATGGTGACTGTTGTGGCTGAAAAAAGCGGGTTCAAGAGCAGCTTCTGAGACCAGCGTCATGCGCAGTGTCAGGCGGTCCGGCCCATAAGGCATGTCGATGAATCGCAACTGATGAATATCACCAGTGAGTGAGTCATAAGAGATTTCCACGCGGCCTGGTCCCGGAACTTTGCGGTGCCGCACTGCGATCAGCAGCTGCTCGGACTGCTCGGCAGGCTCGGTCGAATCTGCGGCAGCAGTGACATTCGGCAGTACCTGCACCTGGTAACTGGACTTCAGTCGGGCCAGCAGCTGATCGATCTGCACAAAGGACATGGAATGTTCGTGGCCGGGGATATCGCGACTGAAATGCGCCGGGTCGCGACTGATTCGAACAGACTGATCAGGCCGGATGGCCCAGCTGAGGACGCCATCACTGCCTGTCAGAAACTGAGTGCCATCGGGGAGAGTTCTTGTGAGCACAAACTGACCGTCGCTGCGAACGTAAAGCAGCGCACCGTCCAAAGAAACTTTGGGTGGCCGCGGCGAATTAGTGTTTTGCTGAGGGCGACGGCGGGTTGCCGGAGCCACTTGCTCCTCGACTGACAACTTCCATGTGCGGTCAATGGGCCGAGCACTGGCCTGCAGCAGTCGCTGCAGTTCTGCGGAAGCTGCAGCGGCCGGTGTGCCTGCAAGTCCTGACCAAAACAAAAGCCCGGCCGAAATGACAACCAACAGGACCGAAACGGTTGTCAGGATCTGACGGATCTGACGACGGCTGAATCCGGTGGTGTTCTGCAGCGGCCCTGTGGTGACCGGCTGAGAGACTGCCGGTTGAGTGGTGACCGGCCGAGCGGGGGCCAGGCCGGGTGCAGCTGCGACTGCAGTTGCCAGCAGTCCATGGTTGCGGAGCCGATCGTGCAGCAGGTGCTGCAGGGCAAACTGGTCGGACAGCTGTGGTGACTGTGCGAGCAGCTGCTGGAGCTGCAGCAACTGCTGAGCATCGAGGTGATTGTCCAGATAACCCTGGATCAGCGATTCTGCCGCTGGTCGGTCGGGGTCAGTATTCATGCCGGTCCCTCCATGGCAGACCGCCGCTGCAGACAATCGCGCAATTGATCGCGAATTCGCTGCAGTGCCTTTGAGACCGTGTTGGGGTGCATATCGAGCAGGCGACCCATTGCTGCGGGTTTCAGATCCTGGCCATATCGCAGTTCAAACAGGTGCCGTTCGCGGTCTTCCAGCCCTGCCAGACATTCACGCAGATATTCAAGCTGTCGCAAATGTTCCGTAGAAGAGACTCGTTCGAACGACGCTGCCACCAGTTCCACAATACTTTCGTCGAGCAGCAGTCGATCGCGGCTGCAGCGACGCAGGTAGAGCCGGATCTGATTCTGGGCGACGCCCAGAGCCCAGGCGAGAAACGGTCGGTCGGAATCGTAGCGGGAGCAGCTTTCGAGGACTGCCACGGCGGTGTTTTGCAGGACATCATCGCGATCGGTGAAATCCCGGACGATTGACGTAATGAAGGCTGAGACCACTGGCTGGGCAAGTGTCCACTGTCGCATTACGGATCTGGTATGTTCATTCATTTGCAATGCTCCTGCCTTCCGGTCAATCTTTAACCGGCGGGGCCTGAACGTGACGTGAAAACGGAGCGAAAGCGAGGAATCCCTGGGAAAACCAGGGAAATGCCGGTATGGAGTCGGCGATTTTGGGGTTTTGAGGCGGGAATGTCAGCGAAGTTTGGTCTGTGAGCGGGGGCTGGATTAATGAAATCTGTGGTCTTGGTTGTGCGACAGCTGGTGTGTGTTGTGGCGTGTTTTTTGACTTCGGCGGTGTTTGCGTGGCAGTCTCCGGTGGTTCAGGGTGTGGCAGCGTCAGCGGATCGGTCGGAGCGAGTAGTGGCGTCCGCGTCCGCGTTGCTGAAGGTGTTATCACCGGAGCAGCAGCGGGCGGTGCAGTTTCGGTTTAATGACGATCAGCAGCGAGTGCGCTGGTCGAATCTGCCGACCGGGATTTTTGAGCGTCGTGGTTTGCGGATGGGGGATTTGAGTCAGCCGCAGCGGCAGGCTGTGATGGACGTGGTGCGGGCGACGCTAAGTCCAGCGGGGTATCAGGCGGTGCTGGACAATGTGGCGGCGGACGAGCGGCTGAAGTCTGGTGCGGGCCGTGGGCGGGTTATCTTCGGCAGTGACGAATTTTATTTTTCATTCCTTGGTGAGCCGTCGCTGCAGGATGCATGGATGTGGCAGTTTGGTGGTCATCATCTGGCGGTGAATGCGACGGTGATCGGTCAGCGGATTACTTTGGGGCCAACACTGACAGGCGGTCAGCCGATGCGGTATCGGGCTGGTGAGCGAGCTGTTTCGCAGATGTCCGAGGAGATTGCTGCTGCGGCAGCTTTTGTGAAGTCGCTGACGGATGAGCAGCGGGGTCGTGCAGTGCTGGGCGGACGTTTTGGCGACATGTTGCTGGGGCCGGGCAAGGACGGCGTGGTGCCTCAGCCTGAGGGCCTGCGTGGAGCGGATCTGTCAGCTGAGCAGCGGCAGCAGCTGCTGTCTTTGGTAATGCTGCGGGTGGGTTTGCTGAACGAAGAGGATGCAATGGAGCGTCGAGCGGAGCTGGAGCGTGGCCTCGAAGACACGTGGTTTTCCTGGCGTGGCGCGGTGAATGCCGAGGGTGCATCGAGTTATCGAGTGCAGGGGCCTGCATTCTTTCTGGAGTACGCACCGCAGGCGATGGGCGGGGCTCCGGCCGAGCACATTCACGCGATGTATCGCGAGTTTGGCAATGACTATGGTCAGCGCTGGTTTCAGGAGACTGCGGGCGGAGTGAAGTGACCTGCCGGCGAGGGGAAGTGAGCTGAGTGTCTGCCGTCAGGTATCGCAGGTTCGGGTGATGCGATTTTGAGCGTCTACGAGCACGATGCGGGGCTGGTGTGCGGGGACTTCATCGGCATTGAATTCGGCGTAGCTGCAGATGATGACGAGGTCACCGACCTGCACCAGTCTGGCGGCTGCGCCATTCAGGCAGATGACGCCTGAGCCTGGTTTTCCGGCGATGGCGTAGGTTGTGAGTCGACTGCCGTTGTTGATGTCGTAGATATCGACCTGTTCCCACTGGACGATGTCGACGGCTTCCATGAGCAGCGGATCGATGGTGACGCTGCCTTCATAGTGCAGGCTGGCATCAGTGACGGTAGCGCGGTGGATCTTGGATTTCAGCAGGACTCGTTTCATATTTCCACAGTCGAATTGGTTCGGGAACGTGCTCAGGCGCGAAGAGCCGCGGAGAGCTGTGCCTGGCAGGCGGAGATGATGCCCTGGACAGCAGAATCCACTTCTTCTGCAGTCAGAGTGCGATCAGGTGCGAGGAAGCGGCAGGTCACGACGCAGGACTTGTGATCTGCCGCGATCTGCTTACCGCGGTACTGCCCGCCGAAGGAGACATCATGGAGGAGAGGTCCGGCACTGTTGCGGACAGCAGTGGCCAGACTGGCCCAGGTGATATGTTCGGGCAGTACGAAGTTGAGGTCTCGTGAAACCGCAGGAAACCGGGGCAGCGGGGTGAAGCTGCGTGCCGGCTGAAACAGGTTTTCGAGTACCGGGATGCGGAGTTCTGCGACCGAGGTATCGTCCCGCAGTTCGCTGGCATCCAGCAGGGAGCGTGAAAGTTCGCCGATCCACCCCAGCGTTTGTTCTCCGACGAGCAGTTCTGCGCCGCGTCCAGCGAGGAATTCTGGCCGATTGAGCGGTTTGGCGGAGATGGATGCCTGAGGAGCGATGGCGTGCAGGAGATTTTCCACGATGCCCAGCAGCTGAGCGAACGGGCGTCCGGCGACGAAGCTGACGGTGAGTGGTTCTGCCTGGGCCTCGGGTTCGCCCTGCCCTGCCGACAGGTAGACGCGGGCAATTTCGAACAGTTCGGCATTGAGCGTGCCGTGTCGTTCATTTTGGCGGCGGCACTGCAGCAGGCTGGGGATCAGGCTTTGTCGCAGCTGATTTTCGTGGCTGCGGCTGGAGTGGCTGACGGCGACCGGGCTGCGTGGTCCGGCAGGCTGAAACATGGTTCGCTGGTCTTCGCTGACGAAGGACAGTGTGAGTGCTTCATAGAGTCCTGCGGCGACCAGCTGAGTGCGGATGGTGTCGAGAACTTTTTCACGCAGTGTGCGGGTGGCTGTGACCACGGGCAGTGGCGCATCTGTGGGGATGTGTTCGTAGCCATGAATGCGTGCGATTTCTTCGATGAGGTCGCATTCGCGAGTGAGATCAGCGCGCCAGGAAGGGGGCTGGAAGACGGCTTCATCGCTGCTGCTGTGCAGCAGCAGCAGTCCCAGCTGCTGCAGGATGCTGACGCACAGGCTGGCGGGGATTTCGATTCCCAGCAGTCGGCTGACGCGGTTGAATCGCAGCGTGACGGGTGGTCGCTGTCCGTCATCAGACTGACCGGCCACGACGGAACCCTGCAGCAGAGTGCCGCCGGCGGTCTGCAGGATCAGTTCACAGCAGCGACGGGAAGCCCAGTCAAGTCGGCTGCGGTCAACTTTGCGTTCGAACCGATATGACGAGGGGCTGTGCAGTCTGAGCTGGCGAGCGGTAGCGCGGACGGACATGGATGAGAAGGCTGCGGCTTCGACGAGCACATTGACGGTGCTGTCGGAGATTTCGGTATCCAGTCCCCCCATGACTCCGGCGACCGCAACGGGTCGCTGTGCGTCGGCGATCACGCACATCTGATCTGTCAGCTGGTAGTCTTTCTGGTCGATGGCCCGAATTTTTTCCGTGGCCGTGGCCCTGCGCACGACGATGCGGCGTCCCTGCAGGCGGTCGTAATCGAAGGCATGCAGCGGCTGGCCACATTCCAGCATGACATAATTGGTGATGTCCACCACGTTATTAACGCAATTGATGCCGACGGCTTTGAGTCGATCCTGGATCCATGCGGGTGATGGTCCGATTTTGACGCCGCGAATCACGCGAGCATGGTATTCGGGGCAGAGTTCGGGGCAGTCGATGGAGACTGCGATGGCCGAGGCAGCCGGTTCGGAGGATTCCTGAACGGCGGCAGCGGGAATGGCCAGCGGCTGCTGAAACAGGACCGCGATTTCTCGGGCAACACCGATGTGTCCCAGGCAATCCGGGCGATTGCTGGTGACTTCCAGATCGATGGCCACATCGCGCTGACTGAGCCATTCAGTGACGTCGTGAAATTCTTCCAGGTTGAGCCCGGCAAGCGTCAGTCTGCGAGTCAGTTCGGCAGTGGATTCCGGCAGCGGAACATAGTCCGCCAGCCAGCGACGGCTGACAATCATGGGTTTTTCGGTGCTGATGTAACGGGGAAAATGAAGTTGGTCAGACGAATCGACCAGTGTAGCCTAATCGGGCCACGGCGGAAAACAGCAGACCGGTCTGGTGCCGGGAATGGCGATTTTTCCCGGATTTTTGGGGTATCGGGTGATCAGACCTGAGCGGGTCTGGTGGCTTCGAGGAAGTTGCGGAGCAGCTGCATGCCGGCGGCCTGGCTCTTTTCCGGATGGAACTGGGTCGCCATGACATTGCCGCGAGCGACAGCGGCGAGGAAGGGTTTGCCATAGTCTGCCGTGGCTGCCACCCAGTCGGCGTCTGTGGCGACACAGTGGTAGCTGTGCACGAAGTAAAACCAGGGCTGCGGGGGCAGATTTTGCAGCAGTGCCGGGGCGGGCTGGCGAACGATCTGCAGCTGATTCCAGCCCATGTGGGGGATTTTGAATTCCGGAGGCAGCTCAAAGCGGCGGACGGTCCCCGGGATGATGCCCAGTCCGGCGTGTTCGCCGTCTTCGAGAGAGCGGTCGAACAGCAGCTGCAGTCCAAGGCAGATACCGAGGAACGGGCGATCGGCCGCAATGTGGTCCTGGATCGCGGCTGCGAGATCATGCCGGTGGATGGCCTCGATGGCATCCCGGAAAGCTCCGACCCCCGGCAAAATGACTCGATCTGCCCGTGCCACGTCGAGCGGGTCTGAGCTGATGACTGCAGTTTCACCAATGCGTTCAAAGGCCTTCTGCACACTGCGAAGGTTACCCATGCCATAGTCGATGATCAGCGTTGACATCCGGGAACTGCAATCTGAGTAGTGTTCTGGTGGGGGTGATGTGACTGTTGCGGAGTCATTGTCAGAGTTTGAAATCGAATTCGTTGGCAGCCGTATCGGAGACAGTTTTTCGCACGTCGTCTTCCGGTACCTGCAGGGGTACGCCGGACTGGTCAGAAAGTCCGACGACGTAGTTGCCGGCTGGTGCTCCGTACTGACCGGCGAAGGCCGACAGGCGGAACCGACCCTGGTCGTCGGTGATGGCGCTGGCCTGCAATACCTGGTCTTCACTGCCAGGGGATTCCGGCCCAAATTCGACTCGTACACCGGCCAGCGGCTGACCGCCTTTGGTTACAACACCACTGACTTCAAAGAGCGGGGGGCCGTCATAGATTTCGCGATTCATGTACCATGACCAGCCCCATGCCAGCAGGAAGAATCCGGCGAGTCCTGGCAGGAGTCGTGTTTTTACGAATTCGAGGGCGACGGCGCGCTGTTCAGCGGCGCGGGCATCATTGCGGCTGAGCGGTGGCGGCGCTGCAGCAGCATCGCGTTTCTGCTGATAGTTGCGAGCCAGCACGTCGGCTGCCGAGCTGGTGGTTTCGGCTGCCGAGGGGGCGGATTTTGGAGCATCCGCGGACTTGCGTGATTTGTCCTTCTTCTTTGTCGACTCGAAGTCCTTCATCAGCTCGGCGATGGACGGTCGGCGATCGGGCGGAGTGCTTTGCGGCAGCACTGGTGCAGCAGCGGACGATCGCGAGGCCGGGCGACCGGACCCGAGGACATCGGCGGGATCGAATTCTTCGGCAGCTGAGACTTCGGGAGTCAGTTCGAATGGCATATCCACAGGCAGGTCGATCGGCAGATCAACAGGATCAGGCGCGGCGGGCCTGGCGGCCGCGCTTTCTTCGATTTCAATGCCGTCGTCATCTTCCGGCTGCGGTACGACAAATGGTCGCTTGCACTTAGGACATTTGGCATCTGTGCCGGCCTTTTCATCCTTGATCTTCAGGACGGATTCACAGCCCGGACAGGTGAAACGAATTGTCATTGCTGTACTCTGAACTGAAACAGGGATGAAGTGCCCGCCTGAATCTTACCGGGAAAAGGCCGCGTCGGTGTCCGAATTTCGCACACAGACGCGCTGTCCGGCATGATTCCCGGCGCAGAAAAAAGCCGGGGGCCAGTTACCAGGCCACCCGGCAGGTTTTCTACAGGTGTCAGCAGGGCTTAAAAGTTGGGAACGGGAATGCCCGAGCTGATATTTCCGAGATTCTGCCAGACAGGCAGACCAATGGATTTGGTGACGGTGCGACCCGAGCCATCGGCGAGACCCACCATGATGATGTCGCCGTGAGCAGAGCCGGCATAGCCCCAGAACAGTTTTTTGCTGGGGCCATCGAGTGTTGTGAACAGAGTGGCCGGACCACCCCATGCCCAGCCGTCACTGGCGACCTGATCAACCGTTCGCTGACTGGGAACTCGCAGACCTTCAAAGCGTTCGGCTTCGCTGATCATGATGGTTTGCGACAGCCCGTCCTTGATGTCGCCGAATCGAACGGAGCTGTTGACCGAGAAAATGCCGGTGTTGAAAGACAGCTGATTGAAGTTGTTGGTGGGGGTGCGAACCTGAGCTGAGTAATACTGAATTTGGTCGCCCGTGAGGTCATAAACTGAGCGACTTTGGGGATTGAACAGTCGACCGGACCCGGCACAGCCGACGTAGTCGTTGCCGCCGCCACGAATGCCGGTCGAGAGACGCTGCTGAGCGTCTGTGTCGAGGAATTTGTTGTGCGAGAACGTGGTTGTGTTGTCAATCTTCGAGCGTCGTGAGGGGCAGTAGAAGGCGTTGATTTCCGCCTGAGCCGGTGCATAGCCCAGCTGACGCCAGATCAGCTGAGTCCCGTTGTCATACAGGACCTCGCTGTTTCCGAAGACGTTGTAATCTGGTCGCCACAGTTCGTAGAGATTGGACTGTTCGAGGTACGGCAGCACGTGAAACATCCAGCTTGTGCCGTGCAGACCGAGGTTCTGATTGTTTTCATAGGCTTCGCGCGGATCGCGGAAGCGAGTACCTGTGGGAGTGGCATCGCCGAGGAACAGCGGGGCGGCCACATAACCCGGAGGCAGGGTGTTATGCGAGTCGTGGTAGTTGTGCATGGCCAGGCTGAGCTGCTTGATGTTGTTCAGGCAGCGAGTTCTGTTGGCCGATTCGCGAGCCTTTTGTACGGCTGGCAGCAGGATCGCCACCAGCACCGCGACGATGGCAATCACCACCAGCAGTTCGATCAGGGTAAATCCCCGACTTCGCTTTTGCACTAATCTCATGGAAAGCTCCCTGGATACCCTGCAGCCCGAATGAGCACAGCCGAACATGCCCGATGAATGCACGGCTGCAGTTGTCAGACCATTCAAACAGGAATTATTGTCCACAAATCCTGTTGCGTCCCGGATATCATCCCTGGATTTTCGGTCCAGGGCAAGAATTTCCGGGCATTTTCCGTATTGTTTGATGGAGGCGGATGCGGAGGATTCGGAGTTTGGGGCGAGTTTCGGGGGCCGGCCGCAGTGCAGTGCTGTCGGCCAGCGACATGCCCAGGATTCACCGCCGGCAGCACTTTTTGGCGGTAAGTTGTTTCGCCTGTTGGTTTTACGTTGCCGGTCCGCCCTGCTCTGCCAGTCGGCACAGGATCTCAGCGCCTGCGTGGATGACTTCGTCGGCAGCGGCGAAGGAAACGCGGAAGTGCGAATCAGTGCTGCTGAAGACTCCGCCAGGAATAATCAGCAGATTATTTCTGATGGCTTCAGCGACGAATTCGGTTCCGGTTCCCCAGGGTGTTTTCAGGAACAGGTAGAAGGCGCCCTCGCCACCCAGGATCTGGTAGTGGCTGCGAACGCCATTTGCCAGCAGGTCGCGTTTGCGGCGGTAGTCGGCGCGATTGCCTTCCAGGTCCATTTCCCATGCTGTCAGTCCGGCCCACTGCACGGGGTGCGGGGCACACACGAACGTAAACTGCTGCAGTTTCAGCATTTGCTGGATGAGATATTTAGGGCCGTGCATGAAGCCCAGTCGCAGTCCGGTCATGGAGTGTGACTTGCTGAAACCATCGATGACGATGGTGCGATCGTTCCATGTGGCGGGGCTGGTGAATTCACGGTCATAGACGAACGAGCGATAGATTTCGTCGCTGATCAGTGCGATATCGTGTTCGGCCGCCAGTTCGGCGATGGCTTGAGTTTCTGCGGCGGTGGCGACGACACCGGTGGGATTCGCGGGGCTGTTGAAGATGATCAGTCGAGTGCGCGGTGTGATGGCGCGACGGACATCATCGATCCGGATGCGGAAGTCGGGGTAGGTGGAGACCGGCACAACGGTGCCGCCGGCGAGTGTTGTGAGATGTCGGTACATGACGAACCACGGGTCAAAGACGATAACTTCGTCACCGGGATTCAGCAGTGTAAAGAGGGCCAGTACAAGTCCGCCGCTGGTGCCGGAGGTGACAAAGACCTGACGATCGCTGTGCTGATAGCGGCTGTCGACATCGTTCTGCAGCAGTTTCAGCAGTGGCGCGATGCCCTGAGTCTGGCTGTAGGCGTTGCGTCCGTCCTGCACGGCTTTGCACAGCGCGTCCTTAATGGGCTGTGGCGTGTCGTAGTGTGGTTGTCCGATGCTGAGATTGATCGGGCGCTGCATGGAGGCTGCCAGATCGAAGACTTTACGAATGCCCGATGCATCGATTTTGTGCATGCGGTCGGCAATCCAGCGCTCACTCATGGACGGGGCTCCTGTACGGTTAACAAGCCAGGTCTGTTCATTTGGCGGCGGTTTACAGCGAAATGAAGACGTCTTCGGCAGCACTGCGAACTTTGGGATCAAGTGCCGCGCGATCGGCGGCGTGACGATATCCAAGAGCACAGGCGACGACGCTGGTGTAATCTGTATCAGTCAGTCTGAGCAGCGGATCCAGTCGATCGCTTTGAATGCCTTCCATGGGACAGGCGTCAATTCTGAGCAGCGCGGCTGCCTGCAGCAGAAATCCGAGTGCGATGTAACACTGTCGTGATGTCCATGCCAGCTGTTCGCTGCCCATGCGTGAGGCTTTGCCGTTGATGGCGGTGCCGAGGCCTTCGAGGGCTGAGACGGGTACCGCACGAATTCGGGCGATTTGCTGCAGGTACTGCTGCACGAACTGTGGATCGACTGTTTTGCGAGCGGCGCAGACGACGAAGTGTGAGCAGTCGCGCGGCTGGGTCTGGCCCCAGCAGGCGGCAGGCAGCTGCTGTTTCAGTGTCGGATCTGTAACGACCACAAACTTCCACGGCTGCAGGCCGTAGCTGCTGGGAGTCAGCAGCAGAGCCTGCTGCAGCGAGTTCCAGTCGGTGGCGCTGATGCTGCGAAGAGGATCAAACTGTTTGGTGGCGTAACGCCATTGCAGAGCATCGTGCAGCTGAGAATTCAGGTCCGTCATGGGGTGTGCATCCTTTCGTGCCTGAGAGCGGTCAGGGCGGTATCAGGCGCGGCGAATCTTTTCCCGGCCCTCAGTGACAGCCTTTGTGGCGTTGCGAGTATCGACCACAAGCCGGGAATGTCTGACAATAAACGGATAATCGAAGGCGGAATGATCGGTGGAAATGAGCACACAGTCCTGTTCGGCGAGGAATTCCGGGGTCAGCGGGGTGCTGTTCATGGCCGGCAGATGGTAGTGCCGCATTTTGGGCAGTGACGGGACATGCGGGTCACTGTAGCTGAGCACGGCGCCGCGGTGCATGAGCAGTTCCATCAGTTCGAATGACGGGCTTTCGCGGGGGTCATCAACATCTTTTTTGTAGGCCATTCCGAGAATGCAGACACGGCTGCCTTTTACGGCGCGGCCGACGTCGTTGAGAAAGTCGCCCACTCGACTGACGACGTACCGTGGCATGAAGGTGTTGACTTCACCGGCCAGTTCGATGAACCGAGTACTCATACCCTGACGACGAGCCAGCCAGCTGAGGTAAAACGGGTCGATTGGAATGCAGTGTCCGCCCAGGCCGGGGCCTGGATAGAACGCCTGGAAGCCGAAGGGTTTGGTTTTTGCGGCATCGACGACCTGCCAGATGTCGATGCCCATGTGATCAAACAGCATCTTGAGTTCGTTGACGAGTGCAATATTGACGGCGCGGTAGGTGTTTTCGAGGATTTTGCAGGCTTCAGCCACCTCGGCATTGTCCACTCGAACCACACTGACGATGGCGTGACCGTAAAGTGCAGTGGCCAGATCACCACTGGCCTGATCCGTGCCGCCGACGACTTTGGGGATGCCGGCTGCTGTGAAGTGAGGATTGCCGGGATCTTCACGTTCGGGACTGAAGGCTGCGAAGAAGTCGCGACCGCACTGCAGACCGTTCGAGTTGCCGTTGAGAATGGGGACCATCACGTCGCGGGTGGTGGTGGGGTAGGTTGTACTTTCCAGCACAATCAGCTGGCCGGGCCGCAGCACTTTGGCGATGGATGCAGCTGTGGATTCGATGTACTGCAGGTCCGGATCGCGGGATTCGTTCAGCGGAGTGGGAACGCAGATCAGCAGGGCGTCTGCTTCGGCCAGTCGGGACATGTCGCTGGTGGGGTCCAGCTGGCCCTTGCTGATCCAGCCGGCCACCGTTTCGGAAGCGATGTGTCGGATGTAGCTGCGACCCTGCAGCAGAGTCTGGACTTTGCCGGCATCCACATCAAAGCCGATGCAGCGAAATCCGGCATTTACGAAGGCACTGATCAGCGGCAGGCCGACGTAACCAAGACCAATGATCCCTACTCTGGCAGTGCGATCGGCGATCTTTGCTGCCAGTGATTCGACAAGCTGCTGCGGAGTGGAGCTGGGCATGTGTCTGATTTCGGAAGGAACCGTTAAGGGGACGAGACTGGATGCGCGGGGGGGCGCAATATGGTGTTTTTCGACGAACAATCGAATGCAGTACAATACGATGCGATCGGTTCATTCTGCCCAGGGAAAAACCTGAGAACGGGGCGGATTCCTTTGACAGGGGCCGTTGGTACAGCCTGCCGTGCCGGCGCAGGCCGAACAATCGTTATGACAGGAACATGGGTGACAGCGTTAAGCTGTGTGAGCGTTTGCAGTTGTGTGGGGCAGCGAATCGGGGGCTGTTGCGGGCGACAGATTCGGAGGCGTTGCAGGATTCAGGCGGCACGGGTGACTTCCAGGTCAACAGTGCTGCGCTGCCTCGTTCGAGGAGGAAAGCGGATCGGAGTCAGCGGTTGACGCATAACGACGCAAGAACAACGCAAGCGATCCTTGTTCAACTGGTCGCAAAACCACGTCTGTCAGGTGTTTGCCGAGTCCGAGCGAGTTCACGTTGAACGCAATACCACGCAAAGCCGCGCATCCGATTGCACTCAAACGAGCATGTTGCCCTGGAAGTCAACTCGTTTTGAAAAGCAGGGGTGCCGTAATCCCAGACGACGAACTCCTGTCCGGAAGTGCCTTCCGAGTATCAGGAGCGATGGGTAGAGATCGTGACCGTCACACGATGAGTTCTGCGAGCGGTATCTGGACGACGAGTACATGGCGGTCTGCCGGAAGATGGCGACCGGCCATGTGGGCAGGGCCCGGGTATCTGCGTTCCGAGGAGGGCTCCTCAACAGAAGCCCTGCGTGGTGCTGACCTCTTAACCGGTGAAGCTTTGGGTGACAGGCCCGGCGTTCCCGGCATCACGCATGTCATTGTAAGAAAACAAGTTGCACTCTCTCAGGCTGAGCCATTTGTTTCGGAATCCCGTGGTGGTTCGGCGAGTGCTGCGAACAGTCGAGCACGAGAGTAGGCCCAGTATCGTTCAGCGGTGGCGACGGAGATACCGAGTGTGGTGGCGGCTTCGGGGATCGTCAGTCCGGCGAAGAATCGAAGCTTGACCAGTTCTGCTCGTATGGGTGATTCTGCGGCGAGCTGTTCGATGGCTTCATCGAGTGCGAGCAGGTCGATGTCATTTGTGTTCGCGATAATTCTGTCCAGATCCGCATCGATTCTGCGTCGGTCCCCACCGCGACGAGGCCCCTGTTTTCGACGCGCGTTCTCGATCAGGATTCTTCGCATCGCCTCAGCCGCACTCGCAAAGAAATGGCCGCGACCATCCCATTTGATTTCTCGATGCTGTCCAACCAGACGCAGATACGCCTCGTGAACAAGCCCTGTCGGATCCAGTGTTTGTCCGGGCAGTTCGCCTGCCAACCGAACCGCCGCCAGTTTTCTAAGCTCTGCGTAAACCAACGGCAACAGTTCCGCTGCGCCGCGCGGATCGCCGGAGTCAATAGCGTTGAGGATTTTTGTGACGTCATTCATGGCGCATAACAACTATGGCTGTGTGTCCTGGTCGTCAGATACTACAGAGTCGAGAGGTGCGGGGTTTAACGTCTGCCCCGGGCTTTCCACAGCCAGCTTTGCGGCTGCGACTTGACGCAGTTCGTTATAGAACAGCGGCAGCAACTCTGCGGGAGCATTCGCATCACCAGTGGATACAGCGTCGGGAATCTCGGTGACTTTGGACATTGGGTGCGTTATTGTGATGTTTGCGTATCGGTAGAATTTGTGCACGACGTATTCGATGTGCCATCAGGATCTGCTTCAGTCGCAGCGGTTTCCGCGGGGCCAGGCGTACGCCATGTGTCCGGGCCCAGGTCCGGGAGGGTGCGGCCGCTGCGGCGACGCCATTCGTCCATCAACCGGTCCCGTTCCTTGCCGCCGCCATTCAGATACCTTGTTTGGATCCACCACCAGAGATGCGGGTCTTGTGTCACCCAGCCTGGAAAGGGGAAGTCGTCATACGGTGGCTGCATCGCGGCGAGTTGCTGCTGCTTCGTCGCCCACGTGGGTTCGTCCCACTGTAAGAACTGACCATCGGTGCTGAGTTCGCCGCCGGTCACGACCTGGGCCCAGAGTTCGAGCATCTCCGGTGGGATGGTGAGCCGCCTGGAATCAGGGCGAACTCTTAGTTCAGGTTGATACGTTTCTTCGAAAAGATTGGTTCCGTTGAGGTAGGACGCCATGTCCACCGTGTTGTTGATTAACCGGTTGTGTCCGATAGGCAGCCTTTTCTCTGTGGTTGTGTCCAGGTCCTCGAGGAATCGGCCATCCGGGGCGAGCCTGGCGAGTTCAACGGCGTACTTGCGGCCAGATGGTGGCTTGAGTCGCTGGAAGGTGTTGGCATCGGTCAGTACCCATCCGCACCGAATCAGATTGCCACCCAGTTCACCCATAGGACTCGAATACGAATTACCTTGTCCCAGGTTTTCGAACGATACTACTGTCCCTGGGTTACCTAAACGAAGCACGCTCGCGCTGATGTCCCAGCTACCGGACTTTCCAAGCATGACGATGTCATCTGTCACAAACGACGGATCGAAAGTTCGCTGTCTCAGTAGGGGGGCGATTGCTGCAGTCAATGCGTCGTCGTCCACGGTTTTCCAGGTTGTGGTATTCCAGAGTTGCATCGCCACAGTGCGAGTCTCATCTTCAACGACGTCGGATTGATACGTAATGATCCACTTACCGGAAGGGCTAATCGAGTAATGGAGCGATTTCACTGAACCTGGATGATTAAGCCGAGCGATTTCCCGACCATCATCTGCGGAAACGATGACGTAAGCTTCTTCCCTCCAACCGTCGCCGGGCATCTCTCGGCGGTCGATGAACATGATCCATCGCTCGAATTGTGATCGTCTCCAGTGAGGCTCTTTGACGAATCGCAAGGGAAGTTCGACGCGTCGGATGAACTGTCCAGTGCGGGTGCTGTACAGATCGGTTGGGCCCTGTGGATCATCACTGTTGCTGTTCCAGTCGTACCGTGAGGAGCCTGACTTACCTTTCAAGGGTGTCCCTGTTTGAACCAGCGCCACGCCATCTTTCACGTCGACGTAGTTCGCAAAGGGAGCCACATAGCGGACTTCCTCCATCGCCATCCCGGCCGGGTACACGAACCGCTCAGGCCGGAGCGACGTCTTCGCCCGGAGCGTACCATCCGTGTTCCAAAATCTCACGACACTGTCCGTGTCTTGCGTCCAGCACGTCTTGCTATCCGGGCTGAAGCCCCAATTCACGAGCCGTTCGGAACCTTCGCGCAGGATCTCAATCCGCTTCAAACTGGGGATTGCCAGCAACTCGATGCCGGTTCGCTCGTTGCCCGCCAAAAACAATCGCTCATCGCGGCTGGTCGCATTACTGATCGTCGGAGCGAGCGGCGGCACCAGCGGTACGAACTCCTGCCCGGCCGAGATAATGGCCGCTGCCTGGAACTCGCGGAGCACCACGAATTCGGTGCCTGTAAGCGTGATGTAGTTGGTACCTGAGAAATTCGGCCCGATCGCGGGAATCGTGAAGCGATCCTTGAGCGGTCGGGCTAAACGGAGCAGTCCCACGCGAGAGTCAGCTTTGTATTCCAGGAGATCGGCATCAAGTCGGGCACTGCTGCTACGGATTTCTGCCTCTATTGCCGCCTCCATGTAGACGTCCGAAATCTCGAGCCACGCGTTCTTGTTATTCTCTGCCTCCTGCCTCTGCTGGTGGGCTTCGTGCTCACTCACACGAGCCATCGCCTCGGCCCGTCGGGCCTGAATCGCCAGCACTACTCCGATGACGGCGGCACCGGCAATCAACCCGACGAAAGCACTGGCCACCCACACCGATGCTTTGTTCTTCCGATACGCCTTTTGCAGCCGATAACCTAAACTCGGTGGCACGGCGTGGACTTGCTCGCCTGACAGGTACCGCTGGATGTCAGCTGAGAAGCCAATGGCTGTTTCGTA
>JBJTPZ010000709.1:0-13553 GCA_046075365.1 Planctomycetaceae bacterium | reverse complement strand
TTTCGAATCGCAGCCCTGGCGAGACGACAGCCGCAGGAGTGGCGCGAAGCGGATGGAGCGTAGCCAAAGCGAGCCGAGCAACGCGCGAGGATTGCATCGCAAAGGAACGAGCCGCCGCGCAACACACGGCCGACGCGATTGGGATCTTCAGAATCATACATGCTGTCAGTCCACTCCCAGACGTTCCCCAGCATGTCAAACAGTCCGTACGGGTTTGGTTTCCGCGTGCCGACTTCGCGCGTGGCCTCGCCTCCCGTGTTTTCATCCACCCATGCGTGGTCCGGCAATTGCGATTCTTCATCTCCCCACCACCAGATAGGTTGCTTCTCGGCTGACAGGTCCTGCGGTCCGCGGGCAGCATACTCCCACTCCCACTCGTTCGGCAGGCGTGCATGCAGCCAGATACTGAGCATCCAGGCATCCCAGAAGTTGAGATACACAGCCGGGCAGCGCGGGCGGGGGCTGTACTGCTGATAGTCTGCAAACAGTGCCGCATGGCCGGGATCAAACAGGGCATACAGACGCTGCGTGACCGGGATTGCGCACAGTTCAAACGCAGCTTCAAGTGTCCGCAGCTGCGGCTGATTGTCACTTTCAACTGCATGGCCCGCCCGGAATGCTCGTTTGGCTGCGGAATCACAGTGTTTCCAGTGCTGTTCCAGGTCTTCCTGACACAGCTGCCGCTGATCGCCAGCTCGCAGCTTCGGATAGTCGCTCAGGAATTCGTTCACGATCCTGCGGCACATGTTGCTTTTGGGAGGTGTCACGGAGGCGGTGGCCTGTGCCTGCTCAATGGCGTGCTGCAGATTCTGCTGTGTCCAGGCAGCATTGGTGAGGATTTCGGCCCGCTGCAGCAGTCGTGGCAGGGCCAGTGCCATCAGTTCGGTGGCCCGGGGCCGGCTGTCCGGACGCTTGTAAAGAGCCTGCATCAGGGCAGCCCAGCGTTCGGAACTTTCTTTGAACTTGTCAAGGGCTTCATCCGGCATACCGCACACAAATCGCCACAGCTCCAGCAGCTCAGGATACTGGGATTGTTCAGATCGATATGTCAGCACTCGGCTTTGGCGCGCCTTCAGCCAATTGATGTCAGCGATGCTGCCGTGTCGCAGCAGATACAGAGCTGCCAAAAAATCACGCTGCGTGGCGACTCGCCATTTCAGCAGGTCCTTTTCCTGAAGCGTGATATAGGCAAATTCGATGTACTGTGATCCCAGTTTGTGCAGTTCATCCAGCAGGCCGCTTGCCTCTTCCCGGGAAAGTTCCTGTTCGTTGCAGGCGGCGGCGATTCGCGGCCGCAGTGCGTCCCAGACAGTTTCTGTGAGCGGCAGGGTGGTGGCTGCCTGTGGCTGTTCGTCGGACGTTACGGGGTTAGCGGCGTTTTCGGCGTCGGGTTCGGCGTCGGAGTCATCGAAGAAGCGGCCGGGTGCTTCCGGTGGTACTCCCACGATGGACTGGAAGGCGACGGCGCCAAGAATGCTGAGGATTTGCTGGGGCCGCAGTTTGGTCTGGCACAGCTGCTGATTTTGCTTGCGGTCGAGGCAGACGGCCTTGTAATTGCTGTGCCAGTAGATATCAGCCAGTGTGTTGACGGAGGCCAGCGTTGTTTCATCCAGCGTCCGCAGGACTTCGAGGGTACGTGGGTTTAATTCCAGTCCGGCCTGCAGTCGTGCCAGTTTCTGCAGTATTGCCAGTCCGAGGAAGCGTTCGCGCTGTTCCTGGTTAAAGACTTCTGCGATGCAGAACTGCCAGTCTGAGGCTTCACTTTCGGGGCTGCGTGCCAGCAGCAGCCACCAGTAATCTTCATAGATGGCATAGGGTCTGCCGGCGACGACGCAGTGTATGCGGGGGTGGCAGTCCAGGTATTCTCGCAGCGCCTGCATTTTGACTCGCCCGTCTGTGACGGCAATTTCATCGAGTCCATCGATGGCGAGTGTCAGTTTTCCGCAGTCGGCGAGGTCTGAGATCCAGCGTTTCAGTTCAGCGGCGGTGGGTGCGGGAGCGGTGGCGCGGGCGGGGTCACTGGCGGCGAGCTGCAGCCAGTACTGTATGTGCAGCAGCAGGCTATTTCCCCAGGCGCTGCTGGACGCTGGCAGTTCGCTGATGTGGAAGTGTGCCACGACGTGACCGGGGCAGCACTGTGCACGGACGAACACCAGCTGTTCGAGGCATTTGGATTTGCCACCTCCTGCGAGGGCAGTGATGCACAGTCGTTGTCCGCGGGCAGTGTTGTGTTCTGCGGGGCGAGTCCCGGCATCGATCAGGTATTGCAGGCGATCGGGCACGGGGGCCCATTGTGACTGTTTTGCGGCGGCAGCGGGAGTGTGATCTGTCAGTTCGCGGGCGGCGTCGTGTTGATCTGGCAGGCAGTTTTGGGTGAGGTATTGCCGAGTAATTTCGCGTTGTCGGCTGTTGAGCTGCAGGGTGTAGAGCTGCTGATCGGGAATGAATTGAGCGGCAGACATGGTGATGGGGTATCCGGTTCCTGGCACCGCGGGTGAGGAGGTGAGGGGGTGAGGGTTGGCAGTGTAGCGGGAACTGCAGCGGGAAAAAGTGAGGGAAGTTGGCATGTTGAGTTTTTATTTTCGGGGGCTGGCCAGATTTTTTTGATTTTTTGCATGAGCGATCAGAACTGGCAGTCTTTGCAGGGCAGGTTTACGGCGGAGCGTGCTTTGCGGGCCATGGAGTGGCAATCCTGGGGGCAGTCTGCGAGGATCTCGCACAGGGATGTGCGAACCGTGCCTGTATGATGTGTTGGGTGTTCGGTGGTTCGCGGCAGCAATCGTGGCTTAAAAAAGACGAGGTTTCAGGTGAAGCATCTGCTGATTCCAAATCGATTCTTTGCGTCGCTGGCTGAGACAACAGCGGGTCGAGAGCGGGCAGCGCACAGCAATGCTGAAATCCAGCAGCAGATTGACCGGGTGCAGCAGTATTTGGGCAGATCACGGCGCAGGCGCCGGCAGCTCAGCAATTTGTCTCAGCGGACGCCGGAGCAGGACCGGTCTTTGTCCGAACTGGAGCAGCAGATTCCATGGAAGCAGAGAAGACTGGAACAGCTGGAATCCCAACTGAGACCGGTATCGACGGATGCTGCGGTGCCGCTGTTTCGTGTGGTTTCGATTCCGGCTGAGCGTTTGCAGCATCTGTCGGGACTGCTGGCCGCGTCCGGTGTGACGACTGATCGCGGCGACGTACAGCTGGTGGTGCAGGTGGCCAGCGAGTGGCATTCGCACACAAAGCTTGGGGGAACCTGCTGGGTACGGCTCAGCCTGCCCGACCGACTGCCCGATTCATCAGGATTCCTTGCCGAAGTCTGCCCAGCCGGCACAGCGGTGACGGAGGAATGGTGGTGTCAGGTGCTGCCGGTGGGCTGGAACACCGAACTGTTTTCAGTGACTGGTGCGGCGATGGAAGGCCTGCTGGACCAATTCAAAATTCCGATACCCAGCGGGGACACGAATAATCTGAAGCCGCTCAAGGCAGCGATGGAAAAGTATGGCTTGCTGCGACAGAAGGCGCAATCTGAGTCGCGGTCGGAGGAGAATCAGGCGGCGCATCGTCAGGTGATGCGGCTGATTCGCAAGCCGTGGCAGGCCGTGTATGCTGGCAGTACTGTGGCGCCGGTGGACTTTGATGGCAGGGAGCTGCACGAGACGCTGCCGTATTTTCAGGATTTGCTGGGGGAATTCCGGTACCACGAGCGGTTTCATGCAATTCTGCGGCGGTCGCTCAAGACATATCTTCCGCCGCAGGAGGCTGGAACGAAGTCGGATCCGGCGGCTTTGGAGCAGCTGGTACAGTCGCTGCATGCGGGTCTGGCGGTCGGGCTGACGCAGACGGCCTACCGGAATACTCACTGGCTGGCGAGTGCTCCGAAAGGTGGTCAGGACGGTCCGCTGGGCCATATTTTGCACACCACGTATCGGTTTGCGGCGCGGCGCGAGGCACTTCGTGAGGCGGGTCATTGCACATCTCGGACGTCTGCTGACTGGGATCCGGTGCCGGTGTGTCAGCTGTTGCTGGAGGGAGCAAAGCTGGCGGGTCAGGCTGTGGGTCTGGAGCGGGCTGATGCGCTGTTGCAGGACGGTATTGAGCGGCTGCGGGATTTGCGTTGGTATGTCTTGCAGTACTCGGAGCTGGTCCGGCTGTCTGCCGGCTGCCTGCGTGTGCTGCACCGGAGCAGCGGTGAGCTTAGAAGTGTGTTTGGCGAAACATACCCGCATAAGGTGCAGCGGGCTGTGCTGCTGCAGAAGACGGTGTTTTCCTTTGTGGCGGGTAACTTTTCAGGCAGCGGTGCTGAGGAGTTTTGCGGGGAGCTGCAGTCACTGACGAAGCGGGCGTTTAAGGGTGAAGACATCGAAATCCCTGACGACGATCTGCTGCGGCAGCAGTTGTGTGTGTGGCTGTCCGGCCACAAAGAGCAGCTGTTGCCAGGGGATTTGTCGCGTCAGCTGGAGCGTGCGCGGGAGGCGTATCAGGCCTTGCCGGCAGAGCGGCGTGCGGCAGCGGTGCTGGATCGTGAGTGGCGGCAGGTATGTCACTGGAATTCGTTGCTGACGCGGAACTACCTGCAGCTGCAGCAGTGGGTGACTGAGCGTGCGAGTGTACTGAACGATGCGGATTACTGGTTGAACGAGGACCAGCGCAGGAGTGTGCAGCGGCGGCGTTACTGTGCTGCGGTACTGCGGTTGTTTCAGCAGCGAGTAATTGCAGCGGTGCCGCTAAGTCTGCTGGGTGAGTGCCTGCAGCAGCTGGCAGCGGGGGCTGATCTGGACCAGCTGGCCTGGTTCTGCGCTGAAAAAGGCTCGGACATGGTAGCGAGCCAGCCGTTGGGAACCTCGCTGGCCAGGCATTTGACGCTGTCTGAGCAGCGTGAGTTTTGTCAGGATCCGTGCGGGGCAGCAGCGCAGCAGCTGGCGGCTGAAGTGGCGAAAAAGCGGACTCGCGAGGGTGACGTATGGACCAGTGAGCACATGAGGAAATTGCTGCAATGGGTCCTGGAAGCTCGTAATTTCGGACGTGTGGTGCGACGAAGTCTGGCGTATGCCGGTGCGGTTCAGGACTGCAGCGACGGTCAATCGCTGGTGGAGCGACTGCAGCTGTGGCTGCAGCAGCACGAAGATTTTCCGCGGCGGATGTTCCGTCACGTTGTCGGTGAACCACATGACGCCGGGTCTGTGGACCCGGAGAACAGTGCAGCAGAGGACAGTGAACATGTTTGATCGTCGTCTGGACGAAATTTGGGTCATGCGATATCGGCAGGGGCAGCTGAGTGCTGAGGATGAGTTGTGGACGGAGTCCTGTTATGACAGTGAGCAGTCGGTGCGTGAGTTGTTTGGGCAGCTGCGTGTGATTCCGCTGCATCTGCAGGACGGGTCTGATTTGGCTGTGGAGGACGACGATCCGGCGGTCAGCGATGCCTCACTGTTGCTGCAGATTGACGACGAATTACGGCGTCTGGAGGAGCTGGTGACGGCATCGAAGTCGCGACCGGCGTTGTCGCGCGGGCGTCTGCTGTCTGTCCCGCTGGCTCGCGGGGGCCGGAGTCTGCCGGGGTCGGTGGCGGCATCAGCGACGTCAGCTGCGGCGGCAGCAGCGGCTGCAGCGGCAGCAGTTCCGGAGCGCGCTGCGCCCACTGGCAGGCTGAGCTGTGAATATGAGTTTGCGGGAGCAGATCGAACGAAAATTGTGCTGCGATTTCGTGGTCCGCTGGGTGTTGTTGGGGGGGTAGAGGTGAAGGTGGAGGAGCTGCAGTCGCAGGGTCCCAGGTGTCTGGGATTCAAGACGTTTGTATTTCCGCGAACGATTTCCGAGGATGCTGGGGAGCCGGTCACAGAGAAGTTGCTGGAACTGGAACTGGAACGAGCACCGACGGCCCGCATTGTTGTGTGGGCAACATATCTGAACGAGGCATAAGCGAGGGGTGGGCAGGTGGCGGCAGCAGCAGACGTAAGCAGGAAGGTACTGGGTGATCGGTCGAAGCTGGCCAGGCTGCTGCTGGAGCGACCGGAAGATGCGGGAGAAATTGACGAATTACTGAAACCTTACTCGGAACAGCCACCCGATGCGTATGTAGCCGAAGAACAGCCGCCTGGTACGCATTTAGTCGAACTTGTCGGTCGTGCTTACTCGCTGTATTACCTGCGACAGGCCGTGAGCGGGAATAAGCCCGAATCGGTTGCTAATCCCGAATTGGTTGCTAATCCCGAATTGGTTGCTAATCCCGAATTGGTTGCTAATCCCGAATCGGTTGCTAATCCCGAATCGGTTGCTAATCCCGAATTGGTGGCTGAATGGCTGCAACAGGCGGCCACGCTGCTTCGCCAAAGCTGGTGGCCGGACATAACTGAAGGCAGCGGGCCGGCGATGGATCCATCGATTCTGGCGGGGTCTTCGGACGTGTTGGCTACTGCGTCATTGCAGGGGTTTTATGACTGGCTGACGTCGCCAGGCACCTGGAACGATGCGGCCACGCAGGCCGTAGCGGATTTGTATTTATTTTTTTACCTGGCGGGAGCGGACGACGAGAGTAACCAGCCGCAGTTATCGAAGGGTTTGCGAGCACATTTTTCGGAGCGGATAACATCGGCACAGGATTTCAAACGCTGGTATTTGGGGCATAACTGGGATCAGACGCTGCAGCCGGGATTTGCGGGGGAGGGTCAGTGCCCGATTTGTATCCCGATTTTGCTGGTGACGACGCGTTATGAGAACTCGTCGAAGAAAGATGAGGGAGTGATTCGCTGGCTGGTGGTGGATGTGTTTCAGGACGGGCTGAGCGGTTTGATCCCGGACCTGCTGACACTGGGAATGACCACCATCAATTCGGATGCGGACGGTTTCGGTCGGACTTTTCAGCAGCATTTTGAGCGGGTGTGGCAGTTGAGCGGTCTTGGGGCGAGGGGGTATTCCGCGCGGTGGCGTCTGTTGAGTCGTGCGCCGCTGCATCGCGAGTATTTATTTCCGGAAGTCCGGCTCAGGGACGATGATCTGCTGGATTATCTGGCGGGTATTTCCGGCAATTCGGCTCAGGCGGCACTGCTGGTGGCGTTGCTGGCCGGCAGTGGTCATATGCTGGGGGCGACGAAGGCGGGTCGAGCCGGATTTTTAAATCTGGACTATGTGATTACGGCCGGGGTGCAGGATTCGGTACCTGTGGATGTGGCGGATCCTCTGCAGCTGCGGCTGGGGGAGGTTGGGGGTTTAAATTCGAAGCTGGCGGCGGTGGACCGTTTCAGTCAGTGCGACAGCAATCAGCAGCGGTCGCTGCCGCGATTGTTTGCGGTGCTGTTGATGCAGGAGGAGTATCAGAGCGAAAGTGGGAACGCGGACTCTTTGGTGGCTCGAGCGAAAGCGGGCGAGGAGGCTGAGCAGCGATCGGGTGCTGGCAGTGACAGGCGATTTCAGGGGGTGCGTTATCGGGCGGTGCAGACGATTCAGGAAGCGCTGGACTTCATGCTGGAATCCAATCGCTGGCGTGAGCAGCTGGTGTCTTTGCGTTGTCAGAGCTGGCTGCAGCAGTGGGGGTATCCGAAGAACCGGCATGGCTATTTTCTGGACCGTCAGGGTGAGGTGCTGCGAGATGAGCAGGGACAGCCGGTGACGGATCCTGATTCACCGCTGCTGCCGCTGCATTCCGTGAACACGGGCTCACTGGAGTATATGCGTCTGCTGCTGGATGAGGATTTGCGGGAGCGGATAGGAGGAGCGCAGGAGGAGCCAGAGGGTGAGTCGCAGTCCGGATCGGGGGCAGATCGGGTGTGAAGTGGCTGGACCGGGGAGAGGATTGTGATGTCAGGTTGGAGTGGACGGAACTGGTATCTGCATGATCAGGGGTGGCGGGTGCTGACGGCGTCCGGGGATCCGCTGGAGTATCTGCGTCCGGAGGATTTGCGACCGGGTCGTCGTTCGGACTCGCCGGAGCAGCAGGAGCGAGACCGATTCTGGGAGTCGGTGGAGCGTGACGATGTGGTGTTGAATCGTGGTGTGGTGCTGGATCAGGGTGGCAAGCCGCTTGATTTTAGGCTGCTGGTGCTGGTGGGGGATGCGGGTTCTGGCAAATCGAAGGCCCTGGGCTGGATTGAATATCGGCTGCAGTCACAGCGGATGCTGGATCCGCGGTGTCATGCGGAGCTGGTGGTGCGGCAGGAGATTCGCGTATTTGCTCGGAACTGGTCGCAGTATTCGGCAACTTTGACGCCGCTGGAGCGGCTGACGTTTCTGGTGCTGGATCATTTTCGTACGGATCTGGAACGTGCGGCTGAGGAATCGGGTGCGGGTACGAGTGATCGTGAGCGAGAGCAGCAGCGGGACTGGGTGCGCAGTGTGATTCGGCGGGGGCAGTTGTGTCTGATTCTGGACGGCCTGGATCAGGTGGGGGATGCGGAGCTGGATTCGGTGGTGACGGTGTTGAATTCGGTGGAGTGCGGGCGGGGTCGTTTTATTCTGGCCGGTCGACCGAATGTGGTGACAGCAGAGCGTGGCAGGAAACTGAATTTTGGCGGTGGTGGCTGGGCGTGGGTGCATGTGCAGGACCTGAGTCGCAGTCAGCAGGTGCGTTATCTGGGCTGGCTGCCGGACGGTAGTTTGCGATTTGCGGCGATTAGCCCGGAGGCTCATGATCTGCTGGTGGTGCCTCGCGTGTTGTACTACCTGCGAGACCGTCTGGCAGAGGATTTGCGGCAATTGCGAACGGCGGCGGCGGTGTATGCTGGTGCTTTGGATTATATGCTGCGTGAGGCGTTGCGGCAGACGAGCGGGGGAGTCGAACAGGTGCCGAACCAGCAGGTGGAGGGATTGCTGGGTTTGCTGGCGCTGGCGGCGTGGGAGTGCATGCTGGCATTTCAGGGATCGACAGGGGGCTCGCTGCAGCCGCTGTCTGAGAATGAGCCGGGCAGGATTACTCAGTACCGGCAGCTGCCGGCGCGACCTGAACAGCCGCCGGAGAATTATCAGTACAACGTGCAGCCGGAACAGGGTTTTTTGCGGCTGCTGGGACGGCTGAAACAGCGGTATGAAAAGGCTGGTCTGTACGGCACATTTGATGAACAGTGGCAACTGCTGGAGCGGCTGAATGCCGGGGTGCTGGATGCCGGGCTGTTTGATGACAACCGATTGACTTTGAATCAGATTGTGTGGTCCAACCGCAGTATTCACGAATTTTGTTTGGCGCGGTATTTCGCGCAGTGGGCGGACAGTGCAGAACGTCTGCGGCTGTGGGACTGGATTTATATTCGAACGGAGCCGCAGTCTGACCAGTACTATCAGTTCTGGCAATTCCTGTGTGAGATGCCGGCAGCCCGACGAGATCCCGAGACCTGGCTGCGGTCGATCGAGTTGCTGTTCTGGCCAACGATACTCGATTCGCCGGCCACGGACGACCGTACAGCGCGGGCGAAGCGCGACAACCCGGCAGGTCGGTACTATGCACGCCGCAGCAACGAGATGATTTACCGAGCGTGGTCGGGTCTGCAGGAGTACTGTGGCAGCCCGCTGATGGACGTGAAAAGGCTGGCTGTGCGGATTCTGGAGTGCTGGCGGGGTGAATTTGCGGGTGCGTTTGCAGCGGGGGCATTTGGTGCAGCGCAGAAACGCGCAGCAGTGCAGTTAAAAAGTGACTTTTTGATGGTCCGGCAGCGTCCGTTTCGGATGGGGACGAGTGATCAAAACGTGCTGCCGGATTGGGCTGAACAGCTGGCACGGGAGAAGTTTGAGTTATACCGGCGGGAGCCGCAGCAACTGACGGAGGAGATTTTTTCTGGGTGGACCAGTCGCGGTTCCCGACGGGAGCGTGAGCGGGTAGAGCCGCGGGTGCGACGAGCGCTGCGGGACAATCGTTTTCTGGATTTTGTCCGGGAATTATATCGGCTGGGGAATGATTATGGTGTGTGGTGCGAGCGGGAGGGTCGGTTTCAGGTGGCGCGCAGATCAGTCACGAATGCGTGGTATCGGCTGTATGATTCGACGTGGGGATTTCCGCAGCGGCAGAGCTGGTATCAGCGATATTCGGCCAGCAGTCGGCATCCGGCGATTGATCTGAATTTTTTTGACAGCTGGGTGTTCAGTCAGTGGTTGTACTGGGATGGCGGCAGCTGTCGGTTATTGTGGGAGGATGAGTGGGAGTACTGTGCGAAGCTGGGTTTGAGTGCGGAACAGTGGCACTGGGACTTTTGGTTTGGCGAGCATTTTGAAACGGAGCGGGACCGGGATCGGCTGGTGTGTCGAGAGACTGCTGAGACGGGGGAAGGTGAGGAGGGGTGTGTGCAGGTGGCCAGTGTTTCACGGTCTTCACCGGAATCTCGGGCACTGGATTCGGCTGGTTTGGGTCTGATGGATTTTCAGGGCAACCACTGGGTTTGGTGTCAGGACGCTTACAGGTCGGTGGAGTTAAGTGATGATCTGTTTGGTGAGGCTGGTCGACAGGGCTGGGGTGGTCGCGTGGAGCAGGATGTCTGTCAGGACGTACACGTCGGCCGTGTGTTGCGCGGCGGCTCGTTCCCCGACGGTGCGATCTTCGCGCGTTGCTCGTATCGCAGTGGCTACGGTCCTTCCGGTTCGGACCACATCCTCGGCTGTCGGCTCGCCAGGGCTGAGATTTGAAAACCTTAATCCCTTGTGCCCTTTACCCTTTGCGATTTCTGTGTTTAGCGACTGGCAGAGAACGCGAGCGCAGCGAGCGTTCGCGATTTTCGAGTTTGAGTTTTTGTTGTGCTTCAAATTCGCGACAGAGTTCGCGGAAGAATGGGAAATCGTTGAGGATGAGGCGAAACCTGTTTGGTGTACCGGCTTGCAGGAAGTGGCCCCAATACGAGGCGGTGATTTGCTGTAGTTGCGGCAGTGTCAGTTGTTGCAGGCTGTAGAGTTTTTGCAGGGAACGCAGTTTTCTGCGGAACCGGGTCACAGTTTCAGGAACGGGATGCAGGGATTGCGTGGTGATGTGGTAGCCCAGAAATCTGAGTCCGCAGCGACTGGGGTGTATCTGAGTTTTGGTGGGGTGCAGCTGCAGTCGCAAGGTCTGCATTCTGTGTCGCAACCGGGCCAGCACGTCAATGACGAATTGTTTATCAGGGCCGAAGATGACGAGGTCATCCATATAGCGGAGGTACCCTGGAATCCGCAGTGACTGTTGCAGCCAGTGGTCAGTTTCGTCGAGATAAAGATTTCCGCACAACTGACTGGTGAGGTTTCCGATTGGGAGCCCGCAGGTTCGTTCCAGCGGCGTAAAAAGATCATCTCCGGGGAAAATCCGGCAGTGTTGTTGTCCGGGCCACGGGTGTCGGATAATGGTTTCCAGCAGTTCGAGTGTGCTGCGGTCACCGATAGTGCGGGCGAGTCGTTGCATGAGGAGGTCATGGTCGATGGAGGGGAAGTACCTGCGAATGTCAGTTTTGAGGACCCAGGGGAATTTACGCAGCATCTGGCGGGCTCTTTGTATTGCCAGATGTTGCCCTTTACCGGGACGGCAGGCCCACGAGTCGAAAATGAAGCTGCGTTCAAACAGTGGTTCGATCACGCAGCAGAGTGCCTGTTGTACCACGCGATCGGCATAAGGGGCGGCACTGATGAGTCGACATTTTGGGTCGCGTATTTCAAAGGAACACATAGGTCCCGGGCGCCATGTTTTTTGCAGCAACTGGTTGCGAATGTGCAATAGGCTGTGCTCCAGATCAAACTGAAAACGCAGAACATCGGGTCTGAATCGCCGACCTCGTCTGGCACGTGCGGCAGCGCGCAGCAAATTAGGCCAGGCGACGATCTGCCGCAGCAAATTGAAGTGCCGTTTCATCAGTGAGGGCTCCGATCGCAAAATCGTCGCCAGCCCTGAATCTGCCTGGAAATCTCACTGAGTTGTTGTGTGGCAGCAAGGTGACTGTTATTCGACAAGTACCGACGGTCGCGGCAGAGACGCAGCTGAAATCGGAGCTGTTCCAGCAAAAGCGCAGCCTGCGTCAGAGGTTCGCTTTTCTCTTTCCCAAACTTCGCCAGCAGTAACTGATCCATGATTGCTGCATGGCGTGCGGTCAGCGGTGGCCCGAGGCGAAACTGGCTGGCTTTGGGAAATCGTTCGATCTGGGCATCCAGCCAGACACCGAACCCATAAGTGGCGTCAATTACGGCAAGTTCTTCAGACATACGCAACTTTCGGATCTGGTTGGCGCGGTGAAGTTCCAACATTCACGGGGATGGCCTTGCGGGGCGTTCGAGACTTGCCTACTGGCCCCGCGTGGCCGGCATCCTTTGGCCGCCATCCTCAGATGCCTGACAGCGTGGTTTGCAAACCAAACTTCAGGTACTGAAGAAAAAGCGACACCGCCTGCCTGCCTGGGCTCCCGGAGGTCAGATCAAAAAGTGATCTTTCTGTGAGCAGGTCCTTGAACCTGGTCATCGCACATCAGGGATGGCTACAGGGTGCCCTGGCGAGACGACAGCCGTTGTTGTGGTTCGATTCGGATGGATCGTTGTCATTGCGATACGAGCAATGCGCGTTGATTGCATCGTTGTGGAACGAGCCGCCGCGCAACACACGGCCGACGTTTCTAAGCGAGCAGGCAAAGTGAACCTAAGTGCTTCCTGATGCACGTACAAGATTTTTTTTTCGGGTGCTGCCAACTTTCACGATGGTGCTGATTCGCCGCTGGCAGAATCGTTAGAAAATGAGGGCAATCGCAGGGACGCAGGACAGATATTTCCGTCTGCCCGGGACTCCGGATAGCTGTGGTTGGGCTCTGGGAGTGTGGTGTTGCAGGTGCAGTTTCAGCTTTCAGTGTGTTCCGGAGCCGACTGCACCCGAGTCGAATTTCAGTGGTGTGCAATTACCGGATGCCGTGGTACATTGCCGAGTGCCAGAAGGCTGGAGCGATTGAATTACGACCGTTCTCCACCGTAAGTGGTCAGTGTTCAGGCGAGCCGCAGACGGGAGTCTGCGGGTGTTGCACTTTTGTAGCTCGGGCTTTCCAGCCCGAGATCTGCCCTTTTGCGGCTGGAATGCCTGGAGACGGTCGCTGCTGGGCGGGGGGTTGCAGGGGGGGGGCTCGGGCTGGAAAGCCCGAGCTACGGAAGTTGTTGCTGGGCGAGCCGGGTACGGCAGTGCCCGGGTGTGTGGCATGGATCCTGTCGGTTTCCCTGGGGCTCGCCGGGTTTCGCCTCGCGTCTTCGCGTCTTCGCGTGAGATCCAGCAGTCTGATGAGCACTGCTGTGGGTGTGCGGGAGTGTGTAGTGAACCCCTCACCCCCGTCCCCTCTCCCCTTCCAGAGGCGAGGGGTGCCAGTGGGTTGCAGGGGGGGGCTCGGGCTGGAAAGCCCTAGCTACGGTGAGCGAGAGGGTGAGCGGGCCTGGGAGCGGGCGTCTGGTCAGCCGGCGCGGCGGAGGATCATGTCGCCGGCGTCGTCGGCGGCGGCATTGAGCTGTTCAGCGATGGCATAACCGGAACGACGGCTGGCATGGAAGTAGACGCGAGCACAGACTTCGCTGAGGATCCCGAGGCTGAACAGCTGCAGGGCGGCAAAGGCTGCCATGACGGTCAGCAGCAGCAGCGGATTGCCCGTCATGTCAACTCC
>JBJTPZ010000708.1:0-8464 GCA_046075365.1 Planctomycetaceae bacterium | reverse complement strand
TATGAAAACGGACGGCATCTGCTGCTGGCCGACGGTGCCGAAGCATTTGCCGCAGCGGTCGTTCGACTGCTGCAGGATGCTGCACTGCGGCAGCACCTGACCGAGCAGGCGGCTGAGTTCGTCCGTGAATCGTGGGACTGGTCGACTCTGTGCAGCCAGCTGCAGGCTGTGCTGCAGAAAGAACTGTGTCAGTGAAACGACCACGGATACTGCTGGTGACGATACACGGCTGCCACATGCCAGGTGGCGGCGGTGAAGTGCGTGCCCATTACTTTACTCGTGCGGCAGCCACGCTGGGCGGCGTCACTCTGCTCACTCTGTGCGGCGGAGAAGGCCAGCAGCCGGACCCCGCCATCCGCCAGCTTTGTGAATTGGTCATCGAAAGTTCGGCCGCCAGCTCGGTCGGCAGTCCCCGAACTCCGGCTTCCGGCAGCGGCCTCAAATTATTGCTGGCCCCCTGGCAGGACAATTGGCGCCCATTTGTGGCCGCGTGTGTGCAGCATGGCAGCAGCCTCCCGGATGGTTTTCGCCGCCGGGTGTTCACCTCAGTGCTGCGATGGCAGCAGCAATGCTGTACGCGGCTGGGACTGCTGCCGCCGCTCAAGTGCCTGGCGTGGCATCGCGAATATCAGCGTCTGAAGCAACTGGTACTGGATGCGGAAACGCGGTACGGTGCATTCGATGCCGTTTGGGTGGAAGATGTATTCAGCTGGCCATTTGCTGCCGATCTGCTGAAAAATCTGCGACAGCCTCCGGCTGCTGTGATCTGCAATACCTACAATATTGAAACAGCACTTGCCTTGCGGCAGGCGGGAACCGTTGCCGGGGTCGCCGAACGTCGCCTCGCCCTCCGCACTGCGTCGCAGCTGAAGCGAATGGAAAAGCAGGCGTATGGCAAAAGCTCGCTCACAATTGTCTGTTCAGAGCAGGATCGCGCTGCGGGCGCAGAATTGGTACCGGCAGGACGTTTCACAGTCGTGGAAAACGGAGTAGACATTACGTATTTTCGACGCAGCCGACTGCGGACGGCAGCAACCGAGGCACCGCTGCTGCTGCTGACCGGGACTTTTACTTACGCACCCAACACAGAGGCGGCTTGTTACTTTGCCGCCGAAATTCTGCCCGAAATCCGCCGGGTGATTCCGCAGGCTCGTTTTGTGCTCGCCGGTCGCAGCGCTCACCTGGCGCAACAGCAGCTGGTCTCGCTGGGACTGCAGGCTGAAGCGGTCAGTAATCCGGCGGATATGCGGCCCATCTTTGAATCGGCTGCAGTATTTGTGGTGCCACTGCTGGTCGGTGGCGGCACGAGGCTGAAGATTCTGGAAGCAATGGCCATGCAGGTACCAGTGGTCTCAACCACGATCGGCGCCGAGGGCCTGAACGCTGTTGCCGGTGAGCATCTGCAGGTTGCTGACAATCCCAGACAGTTTGCGGAATGCTGCGTACGCCTGCTGGCACCGGCAGTGGCCGAACGGCAGGTGGAAACTGCACTGCAGTGGGTTCGCAGCCACTACGACTGGACCGCACTCTGCCGCAAAGCAGCCTCAGCTGTGGAGGTGTTCATTGGCAAGTGACAGTGCCCCCGAAATTCTGATGCTGCTGCCTGATGAGCCAGGGCAGTACAGTACCGGAGGAGCGGTGCGGGCCTGGCATTTTCTGGCGCTGATGTGCGGGCTCGGGCGGCCGACCGGTTTCCTGCTGTCCCGCGGAGTCTCAGGTGAGACGATCCTGGCAAACGGCTACAGTTGCCGCATCGTTCGCATGTCGTCCGACGCTGCCGTGCCGGTTACGCCATCGTGGCGGCGATATGTCCAGATCCTGCTGACACCGTGGCAAAACCGGGGACGCCAGCTGCTGCTGGCCGGACACAATATTTCTGCCCAGCGTTCCGGGGCTGCCGGTTTCCAGTTCGGCCACTGGTGCTGGGGCCTGTATCTGCTGCTGGTCTTCAGTCTGCTGCGACGGCTGACATCCCTTGACCCGACAGACTGCCACGTCCGAGGTGATTTAATTGACTGCCAGCTGCGACAGATCCGTGACCATTACAGCCAGCGGCAGCCTGATTTAATCTGGATTGAGCACAGCTATCTGTATTCCGTCGCCGAACAGCTGCAGCAGTATTTTCCGGGAACGCGGATCGCTGTGAATGCTCACAATGTCGAGACTGAGCTTAAAGCTGGCGGGGCCCGGCGTCACGGCACGTGGCTGGGGCGTTTGTGGCTGCAGCAGGAGGCGGCACTGGCGGCAGATATTGAACGTCGGATGGTCCGCAATGCCTGGCTGATTCTAAGCTGTTCGCAGGCTGATGCCGCACGATTTCAAAACATGGTGCCCGCTGGCTGTTCTGCAAAAGCGACCATCCTGGTGGCGGCCAACGGCGTCGATACAGCGTATTTTGCGGGTGCTGACTGCAGCAACGCCGGGACTGCAGGCAATGTTGTATTCACCGGGACTGCCGGTTACGGGCCGAACGACGATGCCGTTGAGTGGCTGCTGCAGGACATCTGGCCGGTGATCAGGCAGCGCTGTCCGCAGGCTCGCCTGACCCTGGCCGGTCGCAGCGCCGACAGCCGCTGGCTGCCAATGACCGTAGGAATACCGGGTGTTCAGGTGGTTGCGGACCCTGTGGATATGCGGCCGATTTTGCAGGAGGCGACGCTGGCGATCGTACCGCTCCGCAGCGGCAGCGGAACGCGTCTGAAAATTGTAGAGTCCATGAGCATGGGCGTGCCGGTGGTGTCCACTGCGATCGGCGCTGAAGGGCTGCTGCTGACTGACGGACAG
The DNA here is from genome assembly GCA_046075365.1 of Planctomycetaceae bacterium. Lineage (GTDB taxonomy): Bacteria > Planctomycetota > Planctomycetia > Planctomycetales > Planctomycetaceae > SXXK01. The sequence goes on along the minus strand of JBJTPZ010000708.1, from coordinate 5,680 downwards.
GAGGTGCTGCTGGAAGACACGGCGACAGGCCTGGCCGCTGCAGCAGTGCGATTGCTGCAAGACGAATCGCTGCGACGGCAGCTGAGTCAGGCCGGTCGGACACGAGCGGTCAGGGATTATGACTGGAGTCAGATCACGGCGACTTTCGGTCGGTCACTGGCAGAGCTGGAACCACGTTTTACAGTTTCTGAAGCAATGAACGGCTGAGTTTCGCAGATGGTACAGCTGTCGATCGTCATTCCACACTACAATCGCAGTGAACTGCTGCGGCAGACTGTGAATTCTGTGTGGCGGCAGCAGTGTGACTGCGAAGTGGTCATTGTCGATGACGGTTCCACTGATGCAGAATTTGCGGCTGTTCTTAGTTTGCAGGGGCCGCGACTGAAGGTATTGCGGCGGAACGACGGCCAGCCCGGGCCATCACGCTGCCGCAACCTGGGCTGGCAGGCTGCTTCAGGCGACCTGATTATGTTTCTGGATTCCGACGATCTGCTGGCCCCGTGGTGTGCTGAGCAGAGACTGCAGGCTGTCGCCGTAAGTCGGGCCGATGCGCTGGTCTTTCCCGTGATGCTGTTCCGGCAGCAGCCCGGAGACTGGAACACTTTGTGGAACAGTCTTCAGGGCGAAGACCCGGCGCTGCGTTTTCTGACGTCGGATCCGCCGTGGCAGACATCATCTGTGCTGTGGAGACGTGCCGCGCTGGAGTCCGTCGCGGGATTTAACGAGGCTGTGATGTACGGCGACGATTCTGAACTGCATGCGAGGGCCCTGATCAGCGGGATTGGCTTTGAAATTCAGCCCGCGCAGTTGCCTGATGTCTTCATCCGAAGGTCGGCTGTCGAACGAATTACCAACACGGTGTCAGACGGTCTGCTGAATTCGCGGCTGAAGCGACTGCGGGCGACATCGTTGTGGCTGTCGAAGTGCGATGCTGCAAAATACAGGGAAGCATGGCAGGGCCAGTATTTTGCGGAGTGCGAGTTTTTGCTGTTTGGCGTGGCAGGTTCATGGCAGCGGCAGGTCAGTGTACTGTCCGCATGGCGGCAGGACTGGTCACCGGCCTGGTATCGTTACTTTTCGGCCGCAGCCTATCTGTGGGCTGCAGCGGTGTGTCGCACGCGGGCCTACGTGCTGCTGCGAATCGCTCGCCGGTTGGCGATGCTGCTGTTGCCAGCTGTCTATTTTTCGAAGGCCCCTGCATTTGAGAACGCGCCGGTGGCCCCGCTGCAATTCGAACGACTGCAGCTGTTGCTGCAGACTGCCCGGCAGGGGCAATAAAGCTGCCGCAGCGTGCGTGCTGATGATTTGTCCTTTGTCTGCGGGGAATCCGTAATTCATGTCTGCTGACATTGAAGTTTCTGTACTGGTTACCGTGTATAACCGCGAGCGTTATCTGGCAGAGTGCCTCGACAGTATACTCTGTTCGACCTTTCAGCGGTTTGAAGTGGTCGTTGTGGATGATGGATCCCGGGATGCATCGCGCGAGATTGCTGCCGATTATGCTGCCAGGGACCGACGAATTCGAGTGTTTCACAACGAAACCAATCTGGGCGACTATCCGAATCGAAATCGGGCTGCCGGGCTCGCTCGGGGACGCTGGCTGAAATACGTGGATTCGGACGATCGGATCGAGCCGCACGGGCTGGAGACAATGCTGCAGGCGGTGGCTGCGTTTCCTGATGCAGCACTGGCTCTGAGTTATCCTCGGCCCGAGGGACGCCAGCGCCCGTTCTGCCTGCCGCCTGCAGAGGCATATTACGAGCATTTTGTAAATCATCAGGGGTTCTTCTGCTCCGGGCCCCTGCTGGCACTCATTCGGGCCGACGCATTCCGGCAGGTCGGCGGTTTCCGCCCGCAGGCTCGCAACATGGGGGATGCCATCCTGTGGCTGGAATTGTGTCGTCGCTGGCCTGTGGTGATCACTGAGCCCAATTTGACTTTTTGGCGGCAGCATGACGGGCAGGAATACCAGTTGATGCGTGACGGTGGCTGGGACAATGTGGTGACGCATTGCCTGCAGACTCAGGTGTTGCTGCGCGACTTTCTGGCCACCGGCTGCCCGCTGACCGGGCGTCAGCTGCGTCGGGTGCGGGGCCAGCTGCAGTTTAATAACTGGAGGCGTCTGGCGTGGCATTTCAAACACGGACGGCTGCGGCAAATGGGCTACGAGGCAGCGTGGGCTGTGCGCAGCCTGCTCGGAATGCACTCCAGCCGTATTTCGGCGTCCGCACCAACAGAAAGCTAAGACTGTGACAAGACTTTTGGTGACGGGTGCATCGGGATTTGCCGCAGCGTGGTTCTTTGAACTGTTTCGCAGCGACACGGCATTTGAACTGGCGGGTTTCAGCCGCACGGGCTCTCACCCGCTGGCCAGCCGCTGGTTTCATGGTGACATTCGGAATTATGATCAGGTGGTGCGGATGATCGGTGAATTTCGCCCGGACCTCGTGCTGCATCTGGCGGCCTGTGCCGATCCCACGACTCCGGAATTACTGATCGATACGAATGTGGGCGGTACGTGGAATCTGCTGTCCGCCTGTGCTCGGCTGCAGCAGCCCTGTGCCGCTTTGCTGGTGGGAAGTGCCGCCAGTTTTGGACACATGCTGCCGACCGAGTCCGGTTTGTCGGCTGTCCGCGCTGCTCGCCCGGATACCATTTACGGCTGTTCGCGGCAGTGGCAACTGGAAGTCGGGGCACTGTTTGAATCGCTGCGAGTGCTGCAGTGTCGTCCGTTCAATATCATCGGACCAGGCCTGCCCGATCGTTACGCCGCAACTGCGATCGCCCTGCGCATGCTGCGTCATGCAGACGGTACCGATTTTTCGGTTCGCAATGCGGCGGCTGTGCGCGATCTGATTGATGTCAGGGACGTGGTACAGGCGTTTCGCCGAATTTTACTGCACGGCAGGTGCATGCATCCGTATAGTATCGGGACCGGGCAGGGGACCAGTGTTTTGCAGCTGGCGGGTGAACTGGCCGAAATCTGTGGGCGGCAGGTGCGGATTATCGAGGCGACCGGAGAAACCGGTCAGGATCGTTCGGCTGGCCTGCGCAGCATTGCTGACAGCACCGATCTGCAGTTCGATACCGGCTGGACTCCTCAGATCTCACGCCACCAAAGTCTGACAGAGCTGGTGGAACGGCTGGTGCAGTTGTGAATTACGAAATTAACACGATGAACGGGCGGGTTGTTCAATGACGGCAGCAAAAGGGCAAGGCGCGGCTGGGCTGCGAGCGGTGATTCTGGCGGGCGGCAAAGGCACACGCCTCAGGCCGTTTACCGCCAGCTTTCCAAAACCGCTGGTGCCGCTCGGGGATACTCCGGTTGTTGAGGTGCTGATACGTCGTCTGCTGGAATTCGGCATCACCGATATTACCCTGACTCTGGGGCATTTGGCAGAGCTGATGCAGGCGTATTTTCTGCAGCGTCGCGAACTGACCAGTCGATTGTCGCTGCAGTTTGTCGTGGAAACGGCCCCCACCGGAACAGCCGGCTCGCTGTCACTGATCGAGGGCCTGGATCAGACTTTTCTGGTGATGAACGGTGATTTGCTGACGGACATCGATTTTCATGCTCTGGTGAACTTTCACCGTGAACAGGGTGCACTGCTGACAGTGGCCGCGCATCGCCGGCATGTGAAGGTGGACCTGGGCGTGCTGGAAATCAACAGTGATCATCGAATTGTCGATTATCACGAAAAGCCGGAAAAGACCTATGATGTCAGCATGGGGATTTATGTGTACGAGCCGGCAGTGCTGCAGTGGATACCGCCGGGGCAGCATCTGGATCTGCCGGGCCTTGTACTGAAACTGCTGCAGGACGGTCAGAAGGTCTGTGCCTGGCACGCGGACTGCCAGTGGCTGGATATTGGTCGTCCCGACGACTACGCGCGGGCACAGGAACTGTTCGGCGATGGTCGCGCTCAATTTGAGTCCATCTGAGGGAAAGGCGAGGGCGACTGAGATGCGGATTCTGTATCTGATTCAGGGGAAAGCCTCAAACGTCAGAAAATACGCTTTCCTGCGGTCGGAATCCGCAGCGCTGCTGGGGCTGTCTTATGATCAGCCAGAGCCGGGTTTTGAGTACTTTCCAAAATCCAGTTTTGCCTCCGGCCGTAATTTCCTGCTGTCTCTGGCAACCTCGCGACTTTCTGAATTCGATTACCTGGTTTTTCTGGATGATGATGTGGAGTTCTGTCGCGGGTCATTCCTGCAGATGGAGCGGAACCTGCAGCGGTACAGACCGGCAATTGCTGTACCTCTGACTGAGAAAACTCGCAAAACACCGCTGTCAATCGAGCGTTCCGGGGTGATTTATCCGCTGTTCCGCCGCCAGTTTTTGCACATTAACGATGAACAGTATCTGGCGGTCAGTCGCGAAGTGGTCGGGCAGGGCCGTCTGCTGCCGTATCTGACAGACTGGGACAGTCAGTCCTGGTTTGTTTGCTGTCTGATTCAGGAGGCTCTGATTCAGCATTATTATTTTGGGCAGGCGGTGCAGTTCAATGACTGTGAGATCCGCAATGATCAGCACTCTGATGCCTATCCGCACAATCTCGATTTCGCCCGCACGGCCTATCTGGACTGGATGCGGCAGCATTTTGCTGCAGGAACCAGGAGACCGGCTCTGTACCAGCAGTGTATCACGCTGGATCATGGCGTCGGTGGTTTTATTCGCAGTGCCGGTGCTGCGGTGGTCGCGGGGATCAGAAAAAGCGGCGTGTATCGTTTTCTGAGAGGCAGGCGACCCTGGTGAGCGGAAATCTGCCAAAAGCAATCGTGGTCAGCGACGTCTGCGGTCAGCGCGGGGGCGCCTATCGTGCCACATCTTTGCTGTGTGAAGCGCTGTGCGATGCGGGCTTTGCTGCAACACTGTTTGCGGGCTGGGTTGAGTCGGACTTTCAAACGGCTGAACGACGCTGGCGGCTGCACCTGCCCGTTGTGAGGCGGGGCTGTCGCTGGTCTGTTCCTGCGCGGTTCCAGGCGTGGCAGGCCAGCCGGGCGATTCAGCGGGAACGTCCGGAGCTGGTAATCGCAGTCGGGCTGACTCGGGTGACAGGTCTGCTGCTGGGCACTGCGGCTGCGCCGCACACACTGGTCTGGGAATTGACAAATGCTGAGCCGGGCAACAAGTTTGTCGATTTGCGGGCCGTTCGCCTGTTGTCGCGTGCCCGTGGCATGCTGTCCCCGGCCACGGTGATTGACCGGGCAATTCGTCAGAACTATGGCTATCAGGGCAGCATCCAAAGGCTGCCGTTCTGGATTGAAGCTCAGCCGGCAGCCCAGTCACTGAAGCCTGCAGAATTCGACTGTGATTTTCTGTTTCTTTCGCGGCGGGAATCGGATAAGGGTCTTGGTGACCTGCTGGATGCGGCTGCCGAGCTGTCGCGTGAGGGCCGCAGATTTCGTCTGTCTATTGCCGGGGCCGGATCGGCGGAACCATTTCAGACTCAGGCGACCGAACTGATCAACGCCGGTCTGGTAAAATTTCTGTCACTGCCGTCACGATCGGATGCGATGGCAATGCTGCGACGGTCACGATTTGTGGTCCTGCCTTCGCATCATGAAGGCTATCCGATATCGATACTTGAGTCCTTGCAGGCGGCGGTTCCGCTGATCACGACTCCTGTGGGAGCGGTACCGGAAATGCTGGGAGAGGGGCCTCAGGTGATGTATCACG
>JBJTPZ010000707.1:0-3976 GCA_046075365.1 Planctomycetaceae bacterium | reverse complement strand
CCAATTTTCCGTATCTCGCTGTTGCTGAAGCGTTTACGACGCAGTACGCTGTCGCGGCCGTAAAACGGCGGTCTCACCAATGAGGTCCTTCGGGACCAATTGAGACATCGCACCCAGAGCCTTTTCACTGATGCAGGACGACGTCTCACCGAAGGATACGGCGACGAAGAGAAAGACACGTCTCAATTGGTCCCGAAGGACCTCATTGGTGAGACCGCCGTTTTGCGGCCTCGACAGCGTACTGCGTCGTAAACGCTTCAGCAACAGCGAGATACGGAAAATTGGCAAAAACAGTCATAAACGCAAGGCTCCCCAGCCAGCCGCGGTGCTTAAAAAAACACACCGCCGCGGTTGCCCGGTCACCCTTTTGAACACGTCCGGCATGTCGCCAACTGTCTGTTCACCCGGGTCACCGTCTGCTGCACCCGCCACATTGCCAGCAGAAAACCTGAGGCAGACAGGTGCGCGTCACCATCGCACAACCCGTTCCCATACAGGAGACTGCCGGTTGTGCTTCATATAACACCAACGAATTCCCCGGCCGCCGGATCAGGAAATCCGCGACTTTTCGCACCATTCGTCCACAACAATCACTGGTTCGCAATTTTCCTGCCCGCGCTGCCAGCTAAAACGACGACGAACGCCACGCTCGTCCACCGGGAAAACGTCGAACTGATCGGTGGCCGCCAGCAACGGGCCAATCGCACGACGCAGCTCCGGTACCTCCTCAGGAGTCAGCCAGACCAGATACACACTCCGCTGTACCCGCACTCCATATTCCTCAAGCACTCGACTGACTCGCTCCCGCTGCCGATCATTGCTGACATCATATGCCGCCACATACTGACTCATGAAGTTGCTCCTTTAGCCGCCACATCCTGCTGCCGAAAGGCCTGAAATGAGTCGGCAGCTCCCAGCAGATACCTTCGCAGTGACCGTGCCGTCCGCGCCAATTGCTGCCGATACTCCAGCGGCTCAGCATCGTCCGCACCGCACACCGGCTGACTCAGCAGCCGATAGATGGTGGCCATCAGTCTCTTCGTTGCGTGCGGGCGAATCACCAGACCGAATGGTCCGTGCTCGGCTTTCGAAAAGTCACCCGGCTGCAACTGCTGAGCAGTTTCCAGTACGGCTCGCTCCATCACATGCCGCAGCACTTCCTGCAGATCGGCTGCCAGGGCCATGAAGCCGGCTTTCGGTCGATGCAGAATTCCCACAGAGACTGCAAAGCCGACCTGTTCGAGAATCAGTGCAGACTGTCGGTAAAGGTGCGTGTGGGCGATGTTCAGCAGGACATTAATCGGATCAGTAGCTCGCGGTGAGACCCGCTTCGAAAACGAAAAGCGTCGTGGCAGTCGCTGCGGCAGCTCGGCGTACCATAACGCCGCAGCTTTGCCCTCCAGCCCCAGCAGCGATTCCACGGAGTCCGCTGCTGCCAGCTGCTGTTCCAGCCTGCGCAGCGACAAGCCTGTGCTGCTGTCCGCACTGCTGCCGGGAAAGGCGTCGGCCAGCACTGCGAAGTTGTGAATTTTTGCCGCGATCAGCTGCCGCGCGATCGTCAGCCGCCGCAGCTGATCATCCGCCGCCCGCACCTGCTGCTCGACAAGAAGTGCATTTGCCTCATGCCGATCACCTGTCAGTACGGATCGCACGCGTCCGCTGCCGTCAGTCAGCGTCACTGACACCTGATGGCGCTGCACTGCTCGCAGCAGGCGCCCACTGATCGTTGGAGTCCCCAGCACGATCAGCTGAGAAATCTGATCCATGCTGCGGCCCCTGACCGCCTGCGGTGAGGAGCTGTACTGCCATGTGAGACGTTTGTCAGCGACATCCAGTCGCCTGATGCCCGGTCCCAGGATCACCAGTGACGTATCTGCAGTGGCTGCCAGTGGCTGCTCTCCTGGCAGTCCCTGCTGCGGCAGCACAGGATTGTCCGGTGCTGCCCCGTCGCTCCACCCCAGGTCTTCAATCTGGCAGGGCCGGCCGGCGGGCTGAGCCTGCCAGCCCAGCTCCGGGCGGAACTCAAAGCCAAGGAATCGGAATGGCTCGGTCAGCGACACGACGCCTGACTTGTCGGCGTTCAGTTTTAGACTGAGCCCGGCTGCGGCGGCTTCAGCGTCCCGAAACACCTGCCACGCGTCGTGTTCACTGCGGAACAGCACCATCAGATCATCAGCATAACGGATCAGCCGCCGGTCACCGGTTTCGACAGTCTCGTCAAACAGGTCCAGAAACAGATTGGCCAGCAGGGGCGAAATAACGGCTCCGGTGGGTAACCCGAGTGCTTCCTGTGGTGCCCCGTTCAGGACCCAGGTCATGAGCAGCCGGACCAGTTCATCGTCGTTGATGTAGGCATCCAGCCGATCCTTCAGGAGATCGTGCGGGACAGAATCGAAGAATTTGAGAAAATCGGCCTTCAGGGCCCAGCGGTACCCGTCTCGCCAGGCATCACGCAGTCGCACCGCTGCACGCTCACGATTCAATCCGCGGCGATACGCCAGTGAGCTTTGTTCGAGAAACGTGTCTACTGCCGGGGCCAGCAGGTCAACGACACACCGCTGCAGTGCTCGATCGGCTCTGGCGGGAATGGACAGCAGACGCTGCCGGTGACTCTGCTCGATCCACACGGACTGGCCTGGTTCGGGACTGTACCGGCCGGCGGCAACATCCCGGATCAGTTCGCTGATGCGACCGGGTTCCAGTCCGTAACGAGCGGAGGCGTGATCGGGAGCGGGCTGGCGAAACGCCAGTTCTGTCAGCGGAACGCTGCGGTGGCAGATCGTGGGATCGGGTCCCAGCTCTTCGATGCGAAACCGGCCAAAGCCGAATTTCAGGTTTTCACCGACTCCCACATACTGGGCACGCACCAGAACGGGAATCACGGCCGGCTGCAGCACACGCAGCTGCACTCGCCCAAAGCTGCCTCCAAGCGACGTGCGATCATTGGCGGGTCCGTAGCTGAAGTCGAGCCATGCCAGTGAATTGGTGAGCAGTTCTGCGGCCTCGGCAGGAAGATCGACGTCAGGCTCAGTGGCAGCCCCAGTGAGAAAACCGATCCGTCGCTGTCGACCCTGCATTCGCTGCAGCAGGAGCGCCACGTCGAGACAGTTGTGATCAAAACAGGCATGTCCGTCAGTGCGGAGAGCTTTGGGGCGGAGGGACCGCAGGGGACTGGTAAATCTGAGTGTGAGGGTCTGGTGATTCTGCAGTGCGGCAATTTCGGCAGCAATCCGCTCTGTCGCGATGGGCTCGGCACGGACACCTGCGAAGCAGGCCTGGCCTGACACGAGGTCCTGAATGACGTGCACCTGGAAATTGCCACCGAGGCGGACGCCGCGAGCCGCATTTTCACCGAGTGAATACAGGCCTTTGGTGAGTGCAGCCAGTCGTCCGTCCGCTTCCTGCTGTGATCCTGCGATGAGTGTGAAGCCGAAGGCGTAGAGGTCGCCGGGGCTGAGCGCGATGCGACACTGTTCTGGTGCGTCGAGCAGGAGTCCTTCCGGGAGTACGGGGGCGCAGTCATTGCCGCGACCGTTGGCATGAGTCAGGAGTCCGTAGACCATGGGAGCCGGAAACGGTGGCAGTTCTGCGTGTGCGGTGATTTTCAGCACTACGCGAAACCTGTACAGCCGAATTGCCGGGTGTTGCATGGAAACGAATCCGCCTGAGTTCCTGTTGGGATGTTGCGGTCGAATTCTGATGCTGGCGGGCGGGGAAATAAAGTGCCAGGCCCGGGGGATTTTTCAGAGGTGCAGAAAACGGAGGGTGGGAAGCGGAAAGTGAGATTCCGCCTGCAGTGGAAGCGACACGGTCCGCTGGTGACTCTGTCAGTGAGTGAATTCGTGGCTGTGTCGACTGGCAGGGACGGCGGAGGCGGAGTAAATGTCACCCGCCGGGGTCTCAATTGGTCCCGAAGGACCTCATTGGTGAGACAGTGGGCGTCGAAACAAAGACGAAGGACAACGTGTTTGTCGTC
>JBJTPZ010000706.1:0-2015 GCA_046075365.1 Planctomycetaceae bacterium | reverse complement strand
GATTTTTTTCCCTTGAAAGTCCTTTCCGAAGGTTTCGATCTCCTTGGCTGTCACGCCCTCGCCTTGTTTCTTGTCATCTCCTCCGGGCGGAACCTCTGTCGAGATTGTCTCCACCAAGAGGACGTATGTTCCATCGACGCTCCGCACCGTGCCGGTGAGGAGCATCCTGTCGCCTTTCTTCATCTGAAGCAATGTCCGGCCGTATTTCTCTTTGGTGGCGAAAGCATACTGGAACAGGTCACCTTTGCTGTCTTCTACGAAAAGCCCAACGAAACGGTCGTCCTTCAGTTTCAATTTGACCCACAAGTCTGAGACTTCGGAGAGCGTGGCAGTCATCTGGATTTTTTTCCCTTGAAAGTCCTTTCCGAAGGTTTCGATCTCCTTGGCTGTCACGCCCTCGCCCTGCGCGCGAACAGAAATAGGCGAAAAGACTACAGCGATCGCTGCTGTGAGCAGCATTATCCAGAGATTCCGATGGCATTTTTGTGTTTTCATTATTCTTCTCCAAACATATATTCTACAGATTCGCTTTCCGCATATCGCAGGATTGCAAACGCAGCAGAATTCTGCACACTCTGCGTGTGCTGTCAAGCATTTCCGGGATCAAATTGTCGGCCAGGGCCGCGGGGCGGTTGTGTCGGGCTGCGCTTTCCGTTTGACGACTTCGGCGGTCGTTCGGCGGACACCCGCTGCGTTGCCGCGAGCGGAAGTCCCACGGTGGCAGCGGATTGGCGTCGGCCCAGAGCCCGGAGCCGGCAGATTTCGCCTGCGATTCCCGCCGCGCCAGCGTCTGATCCGAACTGTACTGCCTTCTGTCCCTGCATGAACGCCTGACCGTGGCTTCGATGGCGTTGAGCCCTTAGCAAGGCGTTCCGATATTCAGCCTTCCCCCCGTTACACCACCCCGCTTCCTGTGGTTCGATTCAATAATGAGTCAGCGAACTGAGGGACTGACCGTCTATCGTCGCTCCGACAGCCACCTGCCAGATTCCTGCGATGTGTGCATCACGCCGAGTATCAGCACCTCAGTATCCGTCAGAGCGTAGAACACAACGTATGGAAATCGCTGCACTGGCAGATAGCGAACGCCAAATTCGAGCGGAGTGCGACTTTCCGGGTCCGTGAGCACCCGATCCACTGCACGCTGAACCCGGGTCACGAAATCAGCACCGAGGTCAGGCAGTCGCCCGTCGTACCACTCGGCAGCCGCGAGCACATCAGAAGCGAACAGAGGATGGTAGCGTAAGGACCTACCCTTTTCTCACGTCATTAATGTTCTTCCAGATCTCCTCGTGCGTCAGCCCCAGCTGCGAGTCTGTCGTCATCTGATCGCGACGCCTGGCGGCTTCTGCGAGCGCCCAGTTCGGCAGCGGGAATTGCGATTCATCGGCAGCCAGATCATCCCAAATCTGCTCGATAAGCCGCAGTTTTTCCGCCGGCCTGAGCTCTCGGATCGCATCCATGTCAATTTTCATGAAAACACCGAAGCCCTGTTAAGAAAATGCACTGACTGCAGGCAGCCCTCTGAGGATGCCATCCCAAAACTGCACTCTGCGTCTTGACCCCTCATCGAAATATCCAGCACTAATCTACGAAGTCGTTCCTGCGAAATCAAGACGTTCATGGTCTGCATTGCGGGTTCTGTCGGCAGCACGCAACACCTTCATCCTCCGGTCCCAGCATGAACGTCTGACCGTGGTACGCGTTTGTTTTACCCCAGCGGAAGATGTATGAGGGATCGGCAAACTGGCACGGGTCGCCAAATTGCTTACCGAAATGCACCTCGGAAAAATACCGTGGCGAGACGTGTGGATGCTCAAAGTCTCGCTGGATACGAAGTCAGAAGAATTCACGAAGCTGCTCCTGCTTGTCCAGGCGACGAAGAATGTTGTTGACTACAGACATTACCCCACGGCGGCTGCTTCTTGATGTCGCCTGCTGTGGGCGTCGATGGTGCAACGGACAACAAACTGCCGATGCTGAGTCACACATCTGGCTGAGCATTCATAGCTGAC
>JBJTPZ010000705.1:0-6881 GCA_046075365.1 Planctomycetaceae bacterium | reverse complement strand
GGTGCGGCATTTGTATGCGGCGAAGCTGAAGCTGGGTGAGCGGACAGAGATTGAGTGGTTTGTGGGTCCGCACACGATCAACGGCAACGGGACGTACCAGTTTCTGCACCGGCACCTCAGCTGGCCGGAGCGAAAGTGACGGGGAGTGGCAAACTGCAGCCGGGGCTTTCCAGCCGCGAGTGACAAGTTGTAGCTCGGGCTTTCCAGCCCGAGCACTGTTGCTGAGTGTTTTAGTGTGTTGTGGAAAGCGCAATAGCACCCCTCGCCCCTGGCAGGGGAGAGGGGACGGGGGTGAGGGGTAAAATACCCCCGCTTGTCGTTACGGCAAGAGTGCGCTGCAGGCAGTTTTTCTCACGCGAAGCCGCGAAGGGAAACGCAGAGGGTGTCGAAGTGACCGGTGTGATGGACTGTCCGTTTCTCCTTTCCACTTTCTCTTGTCTACGTTCTATGGCATGGATGCCAGGTCCCCTTCGTCCCTGGCATGGCGGAGCCTTATTGCCCTTTAAATTCGGGGCACCATGTTTTGGCGCGGCAGTTGGCACAGGCGACATGGCTGTTGCTGTTGCGTTCCCATGCGCTGAGGATATGACCGCTGCGGTGTTCCTGCTGCTGACACGCCCGGATTCGCTGCGCTGCGTTGTCCGTTGTCTGCAGGGCAGCCTGCACTGAGGACCGAGTTACCGGGATGACTCGGATGGCACGCAGCATTCGAAAATCCAGCGACAGCGGTGTCGGCTGGCGGCTGGCGCTGAGTGTGGTCAGCAGCCCAGCATCAGGGCTGTCGGCGGCGGGCAGCAGGACGTCCGCCGTGCGACGAAGATGTGCCTGGCGAAGTCGCCGCAAAGCGGCTGCTGACGGCCACAGCTCATGCAGATACACCACCACGGCTGCGGTCGGAATTGCCGCGTGCTGTGACAGCAGCCATGCGAGGACGAGGGCACGCCACTGGTCGGCGTCCGCGCCGTTGGCGGCAGTCTGTCGAGTCCTGGGGTTCAGATCTGGTCGGTGCGCGGACTTGAAATCCACCAGGACCGTCTGCGATTCAGTCTGCACAAGTCCGTGGATCTGCAGTGCCTGCAGGAGCGGGGAATTGATGGCTGAGCCATCAGCGGCGGAAATCTGCAGCAGGGCTGGTACTGTACCGTTCAGGATGAAGTGTGCGGGTTCGGTGCTGCGGTGGGCCGCTGTGCCGGGCGTTGCGGGAAACCAGCGACTGCCGCTGACCGGAACCTGAGCTGCTGCAATCAGCGGAAACAGGACCGGGCCAAGCTGATTGATCAGTGCGGTTACACACAGCTGAGCAGTCTGTCGCCGCGCTCGACTGCGGCACACGATCTGCTCGGCCTGCAGTCGTGCCCCCACCAGGCTGCAAAGCTGTTCGATCTGGTCGGAGTCCCACGGTGGCTGCGGCTGCAGTCCCTGCCGCACCTGCTGCTCGGCCAGCTGCAGACAGTCACAGACGAATCGTCCGAACCATAACTGCGGGGAATCTGACCATGGCAGCCGACTGTTGCGTGCATAGCGGTACTGCAGGCCACAATGCAGAAAGTTCTGCACATCGGCTGTCAGGCTGAAGACCGGCTGCAGCTGCTGTGATTTGCGAACAGAGATTGACACTGTCAGATCTCCACCAGCAGCTGGGGGGGCCACATGCTGACGCCTGCGCGAGTGCATCCGGCGGCGATGTTCAGTACGTCGCCGCCTGGCGCGGCACTTCGCAGACCGGTCAGAACCAGCACATCCTGCGGTCGGCTGAATGCCACAAAGTACTGGCGGTACAGGTCATCGAAAGCACGATCCCGACCGGCTCGAGCGGGTTGCTGCAGCGGGCTGAAACGACGCAGCAGATCTTCCTGCAGGTGTGGAGTTCCTGGGGAGTCGGGAAATCGGCGAAACGAATTTGATGGATGCGGATTCGCCAGATCCGAGCCGATGTCCACGATCACCAGCGGAAATTCAAGCCCCTTGCTCTGATGAATCGACAGGATGCTGAGACTGTCTGCCGGCTGCGTATCGAACAGAGTTTCGTCCACCGTGGCCTGTTCAGCAGCCACAGATGCGAGGCAGAACTGCAGCAGGTGCAGTACCGACTGCTGTGAAAGTTCGGGTCGATCCGGGAACGTCAGGATGCGACCGTTGAAGCGACTGAGTTGTCCGGTGGTCTGCAAAGCGGCGGTGAAAACCTGCAGCAGTGACTGACCGTCCGGCAGGTCCTGCATTTCAGGCAGCCAGTTTACCAGCGAGTACAGCAGTTCGTGGCAGGGCGTGCAGCGGGGCCAGGACTGCTGCTGTTCAGGCCTCGCCCTGTCAGCCCACTGGCGGACGAACCGTGCTGCCGACAGCTGTTCGTCGCTGCGAAGCCATTCTGCAGCCGCACTGCGCCAGCGGTCGAAGGTTTCGCGAGTCTGTTGGTCGAGGCGTCGGCTGGCGTTTTGTACGGAGCGATCGGGGTCGAGGCACAGCAGCAGCAGTCCGCCAAGGCGGGCGATCAGAGCGAGGCGTGGCAGCGACTGTCCTCGTGGATTGAACACCTGCAGTGGTGCGGGATTGGCGGCCAGTGCTTCCTTCAGCAGTCGAGGCAGTCGTTTCCGCGGGGTTTTGCTGCTGGTGAATTCTTTGGGTGAGCAGCAGAGCAGGGCGCAGTCGCTGAGTGAACCGCCGTGTTCACGTGAGATGCGAATGCGCCGACCGGCGACGACACAGCCTGGTCCGCGGACGACAGTGAGCAGGAAGCGAGCGAGGTCGGTGGCGAGGCTTTCGACGGAATTGCGGAACAGGCCGAGAACGGGTGTGCTGTTGTCGCTGGCGGAGGCTGCCAGCAGCGGCGGCTTATGAGGGACTCGCACCTGCTGATACTGCGGATCCAGCGCAGCGAAGGCGCTGACAAAGCGGATGATGGGCGCGGAGGAACGGTAATTCTGACGCAGGAACACGGTCTGTGGTGAACAGCCCAGCTGACTGGTGCAGCGGTCTGGAAAGTCGCGGAACAGATCGACAGTGGCACCGCGGAATCGATACAGGCTTTGGTCGTCATCGCCGACAACTGTCAGGGCAGCACCGCTGCGACGGGCCAGCTGAAAATACAGCTGTTCCTGCAGCAGATTAGTATCCTGATATTCGTCCACAAAGATGGCTTTGAGACGACTGGTGAACGGTGCCAGTGTATTTTGCTGCAGTCGCTGCAGGACGGATTGTTCAAGTCGCGGGAAGTCCAGCAATTGCCGCTGCTGCATCGCGTGCTGATAGTCGCGGAAGATCTGATCGAGCAGTTGTCGGGCGGGCTGTTGTTCCGGGGCATCGGCGGACTGCAGGAAGGCCTGCCAGTCCAGCAGGTCGTGGCTGCGACGATCCAGCAGCGAGCGGAGCAGGCGAACCTGAGCAGGCAGGGTCCAGCTGCCTTCACCGCTGCCGCGGAGGCTGAGCAGCAGTGAGTTGAGTTGCGGGTCGGTGTCACGACGATCCTGCAGCAGTGCCTGTCGCAGCAGTGCATCGGACAGTGTGGCGTCAGCAATATCGGGTGGCAGTCCGGTCGCGTCCGGATAGCGAATCAGGAGCTGCTGGCACAGGCTGTCGATGGTGCCGGCGAACAGCTGCTGCAGATTGCCGGGATCTGCTGAGTGGTCAGGCTGGAGTGCAGCGGGGTGTGCGGGCAGCAGCTGAGCCAGTTTTTGTCCCCACAGCTGCAGTCGCGACCGCAGTTCATCAGCGGCCTTGCGTGTGAAGGTAACAGCGAGGATTGTGTGTGGAGGGATGCGGTCGAAGAATACGAGTCTGAGTATCCGCAGCACGAGTGTCGCTGTTTTTCCTGTACCGGGTCCGGCGACAATGAAGAGCGGGGTATTGGGTGGTGCGAGAATAGCCTGCAGCTGATCGGGATTAGGGTTGCGTCCGGCGGCCTGAGCGAGCAGTTGCTGGAAGTGTGGAAGATGCATGCGGTGCATATCCGGCAGGAGAACGAGGGTGAGGCAAAATTTCAGGTGTCGCGTCGCAGCATACTCGTGACCCAATGAGGTGAGCAATAATACCCCGACAGGAGGTAACTAAAGGCACCGAAAACAGGCTGTTTTGTGGATGGTGCCGATGGTAGTGACGGGTTGCCGTTCTGCCCCGCCTGAGCAAAATCCGGCTGAATTCGCGTGGCTTTTTGTCAACAACTCGTTAAATCCGCCACGCTTCGCGGTGCTGAACCACAAATGGGCCGGAATTAGCTTGCATCGTGATACTCGCAGCGCTGCCCCGCCCCCTGCGATTCCGTAGCTCGGGCTTTCCAGCCCGAGTTCTGTGCTGGTGATTTCGACAGCGCAATGTGTAGTGTTTCCAGGGTAACTGTCCCCCTCACCCCCGACCCCTCTCCCCCGTTTCACGGGGGCGAGGGGAGGAGGTAGTGCTTCTGTGTGTTTTGGAAAGCGCAATAGCACCCCTCGCCCCTGAAAGGGGAGAGGGGACGGGGGTGAGGGGTCAACTATTCCCGCCTGTTGTTATTGCACGAGTGCTCCGCAGAAAGCTTGTCTCACGCGAAGCCGCGAAGGCGCGAAGGGAAACGCAGAGGTTCAGTGTTCAGTGTTCGGTCAGGCGAGCCGGGGACGGGAGTCCGCGGGTGTGCGATTCGGGGTGCTGCGGGCGTGTTTTCGAGAACGAGCACGAGCACGAGCACGAGCACGAAGTTTTTGCACACCGCTGATGGGGGGCGCTTTCCGTAGCTCGTGCGTGTCTGGAAATGCAGTTTTTGAGTGAATAGTCCCGCGGGGCAAAACACTAGGTAATATGAAGACAAATCACTAGTTGCATGTCTTTGTGCGTCCTTAGGTGTCAAAGAGGTGCAAGCGAGCCGCTTTTTCGCCCATTTTTGCCCGCTGGGCGCGTACCTTTCACTCAGTTGGGGTCAGTTCGTCTTGAAAGTTGGATCTTCGGGGGCCGCCTCAGGCGGCCTTGCGCCGAGTCGAGCCGGCCGCGCTGTCGGCACACTCCCCGGCAATCAGCAGCCGACCGAGAGTATGCAGGTTGCGACCGAGGATCGCCAGGGATGAGTAGCGTTCAAAGCCCAACTCCGAACGGTCGCGACATCGTTCCATTCCGTTGCCGAACTGCAAGGCGCCAATTGCCGACTCAATTCCTGGATGATACTGCTGCGCTTCCAGAAACTCGTGGTCGATGCTGGCCCGTTGCACCACAGATTGCTTAGACCCAGGCTTGGGCAGACACAGGCTCGGAATGAGTTTTGAAAGCGCTGTCTGGTTCTCTGGTGAATTAAAGCCTCGATCAAACGAAAGCCGCTTCACCTTGTTGTCGAACATCTTCTGCAAGTGTTGCGTCGCTTCGGCTGCCACACCCGAATCACACTGATCGCGTTTCATCAAAGTCTTATTGACGATGAATCCTGCACTGTCTTCAAACACCAGAATCTGCCGACCAAACTGAATCGGTTCACCAGCCTTGCCACGCTTATATAACTGTGTGTGAGGCTCAAACATGCTGAACAGTTTTTCGCTGTTCGGTACGGACTCGTCGTTCAGGATGCGACGAATCGCAGTGGCCATCACTCGTTCAGTGCGTGCGATGAATGCCTGCAGCGTATTGGGGCCAAAGATATCGTCGGCAGTTGGATTCGCAAGTGCCAACCTCAGGCACAACTCGCGGGCTCGCTGCGTAATTATCTTGGCTTTTTGCAGGAGTTCGCGGTACGGCTCCTTCATGCGACTCAGATAATTTGGACCTTTCTTGCCGCCGATGCGGTCGATTGAGCGGGCCAGCTGCTTCACTCTTTTCAACAGATATTGATGCTGTCGCCAGCCGACGACGCTGTCGCCAACAGCCAGTTCGGAACAGATCTCCAGGATCTTGCGCAAGCCGTCACGGATGAGTGAACTCTCTGTTGGATAATGGATGTTGGTCTCCATAACGAACGAGTCGGCTCGTACTTTTTCAATTGCCTGCGGAACAATGGTATGTCCCTCCGCAACGATCAGGCGACTGACTTCATCGATCGTCTCTGGTCTCAGCAGACAGAGATTGTCGCGAATGGTTCGCCACTTAAATTTCGTCTGATCATCCCATGCTCCGATCCCCATGATGGCTCGCAGTTTGTTGTGGTTCTCTGACAGATCCTGCAACTGGTCGTAGGTGTAATTGCACCCGAGACGTACTCCGGCGAGCACAAGTATTTGCCAGTAGTCCATACCCTCACGGCCACGTTCTGCTGATGTCTGGCCATTAATGTCACGGCCGATCAGTGCCATGATTCGTTCAGTGGCTTCACGGTTCGAGTACACATGCTGGAGCGCTCGCAAGACTGGGACGATCGAGTCACGACAGTCGAAGTTGAGTTGCACCCGAGCGATCGGCTGACTGTCCAGTTGCCGTTGCATCTCATATGCTTGCCGCATCCTTGGCTCCTCGAAGATTGAGCACTGAATTTCCGTTTTGCTGACGTTTTCAATCAACTTTACGGATCTTCCGCTCATCTTCGCGGAGCCTTTTTTACGTTTCCCACGTTTTTATTCGCATTAACCGATTTTCCGGACACGCACTAGCTCGGGCTTTCCAGCCCGAGATCTGTTACCTGCGTTTTTGCACCGCTGATGAAGGGGACACAGGCGAGCCGCGGACGGGAGTCCGCGGGTGTGCGATTCGGGGTGCTGCGGGGGTGTTTTCGATTACGAGCATGAGCATGAAGTTTTTGCACACCGCTGATGAACGGCGCTTTCCGTAGCTCGGGCTTTCCAGCCCGAGATCTGTTACCTGCTTCTTTGCACCGCTGATGAAGGGGACACAGGCGAGCCGCGGACGGGAGTCCGCGGGTGTGCGATTTTGGGTGCTGCGGGCGTGTGTTCGATTACGAGCACGATTACGAGCACGAGCACGATTTTTTGCACCGCTGATGA
>JBJTPZ010000704.1:0-10383 GCA_046075365.1 Planctomycetaceae bacterium | reverse complement strand
CAGCCCGCAACCTGCCAGACTCAGCGCAGCCCCGCCAGCGCTCCCAAAGTGGTGTGTCCCCACCATCGCAAAGTGGTGTGTCCCCGCAGCCTTTCTCACGCGAAGACGCGAAGACGCGAAGGAAAACGCATGACGGGTTTGCAGTACCGGCTTCAGCCGGCAAGCCTTTCCGTCAGAGCCATCTTGCCCCACTTGCAGCTCGCTTGCATCCACTGAACGCCGCTCCGCAACCTCGGGAGAGCGAGGCTCCCGCCGAGCCACCCCATACCGCTCCGCGCCGTGTCCGCCGCCGCCCGTGTTCTGCGGAACGACAAGGCGCTATGCTCGCGGCAGCCATCCGGCCAGGAAAACCGCACGACCGGCTTTTGAACCGCTCATGAACGCCAAGGTGCGGACGCGCCGAAACCCCCTCCCCGTAGCTCGGGCTTTCCAGCCCGAGCACCGCCCTCAACCCCGCATCAGACCGCCCGTCAGACAATTACGAGCCGCGACCGTGAGGGAGCGGGGAAGAGCTTTTCTTGCAGTGGAAGAACCCGGATTTGCCCGGATGGGTGCCTTGCCGACTGTTTGCCGCACGCGAAGACGCCAGGAAAACCGCATGACCGGCTTTCGAACCGCTCATGAACGCTGATATCCGGACGCGCCTAAAGGCCCCCTCCCCGTAGCTCGGGCTTTCCAGCCCGAGCACCGCCCTCAACCCCGCACCAGACCGCCCGTCAGACAATTACGAGCCGCGACCGTGAGGGAGCGGGAACGAGCTTTTCTTGCAGTGGATAAGCCCGGATTTGCCCGGAAGGATGCCTTGCCGACTGTTTGCCTCACGCGAAGCCGCGAAGGGCTTCTGAACCGCTCATGAATGCTGATATGCGGACGCGCCTAATGGCCCCCTCCCCGTAGCTCGGGCTTTCCAGCCCGAGCACTGCCCTCATCCCCGCATCAGACCGCCCGTCAGACAATCACGAGCCGCGACCGTGAGGGAGCGGGAACGAGCTTTTCTTGCAGTGGATGAACCCAGATTTGCCCGGAAGGATGCCTTGCCGACTGTTTGCCTCACGCGATGCCGCGAAGCCGCGAAGGGCTTCTGTACCGCTCATGAACGCTGATATGCGGACGCGCCTAATGGCCCCCGCCCCGCAGCTCGGGCTTTCCAGCCCGAGCCCGCTGACTTACCCGCTAGTCGTTCAGACCCCACACGCGATCCCAGCGGACAAAACCCTCAATCGCCTGATACTCGGCCAGTCCCAGCTTGTCATAACGCGCTGCAGTACCCGCATTCCGCTCCTCTGCACGCTGCCAGAACTCACGAGCATCCGAGCCGGGAAACAACGCCCGGTCCTTCTGCGACTGATGCTTGAAAATCGCATCACGCTTCTGACGCACCTCCTGAGGACTGAGCGGTACTGCCATCTCAACCTGATACACCGGCCACTCCTGCCACGCACCCCGGTACAGCCAGACCTCACAGTCCTGGTACCAGTCATCATTGCGGCACACCTCACAGGCACGGAAAATTGCCTTCAGACAGACACGGTGAGTCCCATGGGGGTCGGTCAGGTCACCAGCCGCATAAATCTGATGAGGCTTCAGCTTGCGCAGCAGATCCACAATGATCTGAATGTCGGACTCACCCAGCGGCTTCTTCTTCACACCGCCCGTTTCGTAGAACGGCATATTCAGGAAATGCAGCCGGTCCCGCGGAATGCCGCAACACCGCGCTCCCGCCACCGCTTCACCCTGACGAATCAGCCCCTTGATCATCTGCACCTGCGGACTGTCCACCTGCCCGGCCTGCTTCCGCCGCAGAAACTCCTCAACATGATCCTCCAGCTCTCGGATCTGAGGAGAAATCAGGCCAAAAGCCGCACAGTAGTCCGTCACAAACTCGGAAAAACGCAGCGCATCATCATCAAACACCGCGATGTTGCCCGATGTCTGATATGCCACATGCACCTGATGACCCTGGTCCGCAAGGCGAATCAAAGTGCCGCCCATCGAAATCACGTCGTCATCCGGATGCGGTGAAAAACACAGCACACGCTTCGGAAAAATATGATCGAATGGCTGCGGACGGTCGCCCACAGTTTTCTTGTCCGCCGGCTTCCCCCCCGGCCAGCCAATAATCGTACTCTGCAGATGACGAAAGACCTTCAGATTGATCTCGTACGCCGAACCATGGTCCGCCAGCAGATCCTGCAGGCCCCCCTCGTTGTAGTCAGAATCCGTCAGCTTCAGCAGCGCCTTGCCCGACTTCTCGGACAGCCAGATCACCGCACGACGAATCAAAACCGGATCCCACGACACATCCCCCACCAGCCACGGCAGACGAACTCGAGTCAAATTGGCGGCCGCAGCAGCATCTATCAAAAACTGAGTCCTGCTGTGCTTCTGCAGGTAGGTGGCGGGTATCGCCGGTGTCGTGTCGCCTTCGACCGTGCGAGCCACAATCGTGGCCTTGTTCTCACCAAACGCCAGAATGAAAATCCGCCGCGCCTCAAGAATAGTCCCCACACCCATCGTGATCGCACGCCGCGGGACGTTCTCCGTCCCAAAAAAGTCGGCCGCCGCGTCCACTCGAGTAACACTGTCCAGAGTTATCATGCGAGTCCGGCTGGTCAGGTCCGAACCTGGCTCGTTAAACCCAATGTGGCCCGTACGACCAATTCCCAGGATCTGAATGTCAATGCCACCAGCCGCCGCAATCCGCGCTTCATAGTCGCGACAGTAATCGTTGACCCGCTCAAGAGACACCGTGCCGTCAGGAACATTCCAGCCGCCCGCCGGTATGTCAATGTGATCAAACAAATGCTCACGCATAAACCGGACGTAACTTTGCACGTCCTCAGGCTGCATCGGATAGTATTCGTCCAGATTGAACGTAATCACATTCCGAAACGACAAACCCTCTTCACGATGCAGACGCACCAGCTCAGCGTAAATACCCGTCGGCGTCGAACCAGTGGCCAGACCCAGCACACACGATCGACCCTCGGCCTGCCGAATGCGGATCAGACCCGCAATCTCCGCAGCAACCTGGCGAGATGCCTCGCGAGAATTGGCAAGAATCAAACAGGGAATACGCTCAATCTGGCGAAAGTCCTGCCGGGCGGTCATGTCTGAAAAGATCCGTCAAAAGTCGCGGTGGGCGGATAATGGCCCTGTAGTGTAACCGCAAACGGGGAATTTCCTGCCGCATTCGGGGGAAATTTCCAGCGACTTTCTGAGACCGGAATTACTTTTTTTCGTCCGGTACAGGCAGGAAACGACCACCACTCAGAAACATCCCGTTGTCACACGGCATGCACCACTCAATCTGCACCCGGTAGTAAAATTCCCGCGTCTCGCTGGCCATCTTGACAAACACTTCCTCCATGTTAATCGCACCACGATGCAGCAGACCTATGCCGTTGCGGCTGATCTCGCGAGTAATCGCTTCAATCGTGTTGCCCCGCTTCGTGCGAATCTGAGCCGGAACCGACAGCTCCAGACGCTCTGCCGCACGCACGTTCGGGCCCACGTCCCGATCAAATGTCTCCTGAATCCGCCGCAAATCGTCGGCCGAAGGACGACTCCAGGGGTCCGTACTCATGAATCACTCCGCTGTCGTTTACTGTCCGCCGGATTACCCCGGAAAACCGCTCTCGAGCCTCCTGCAGACAGATTCCACCCTGCAGGCTAGCTCGAAAAAAACGATCAGGCGCAGAAATTCCAAAATCCCGAGCCCGGGTCAGGCAGGAATGACGGCTGTTCCATTCGTGCCGGCTTTACGACGGGATGGAAAAAACAACAGTGCAAAAATGCACACTGTCCCCACCGCCAAAATCCCCCAGCTCACAGGTGACAAACGAGACAGAACCGACTGACTGCCCGCAGCCGCCGCTTCAGCCTCCGCAACACCCGCGCCAGACGCCGGAACCATCATCGCACCCGCTGCCGGAGGCTCCGGCAGGTCCAGCACTTCCGCCGCCGGCACACCCGACTCTGCAGAACCCTCCTCCAGCTCCTCCTCCGCCATCTCCCCAGCACCCGACGCCGCACCCGCATCCCCCTCACCGTCCGCATCCACAAACGGATCCGCATACGAAGAACGACGAATCTGCGACCGCGAAGACTGCGGGGGCACAGGAGCCGACACGGGGCTGCTCAGCCACTCCTCCACCTGCTCCAAATCTTCACCTGGTGACGCAATCTCCCGCGTCAGGCTGGCCGTGCGAGTATTCGTGGGCTTTGCCGAACTCTTCAACGCTGCCGACTTCGATCCCGACTTCGATCCCGACTGCCACTCAAATCCATCAGTCGCTGCCCGCACTCGCGAACCTGCCGGACCAGCCGCTCCTGCCCCGACCGCCGGCACTTCAGCCGCTCGGCGACTTCGCGGCTGCGGCTGCCGAACAGCCTCCCGCTCTGTTACAGCCTCGTGCTCCATGGAAAACTCCGCGTCAGCTGCTGACTCGCTGTCCTCAGTCGACTCCATCTCTGCCGCCAAATCATCCTCAGCAGCCAGTTCCGGTTCCCCGCCAATCTCCAGATCCGCAGCCGACTCATCAGCCTCCTCCAGCGGGAACTCAAGCTCCTCCACCATCTGCTCAGTCCGCTGCACGCCGCGACGAGCTGTACTGCGAACAGACTGCTCCGCCTCAGCAGCCCGCCCCGTCAGTTCATCAAACTCACGCAGCACCGCGTCCTCCCGCGCTTTGCCGGCACGCTGCACCGCTGTCTTGCCCGCCTGCACCTTCTCAGTCGCCACCTGCGTCTTCTGCAGCGCAGCTGACGTGACTTTGGACGCGGACTTCGTCACACGACCCGCCCCGCCCGAAATCAGCGCATCCAGCTCCTGCAGCTTCTGCTCTTCCACGGCAGCAGCAGTGCGAGTGATCTGGCGAGTCGGGCGGTTCTGACGAATCAATGGCTCCGCCACAGTCTCAGCCACCAGTGACTCATCCGGCAGTCCCGCCTCTGACATGTCCTCTTCCAGCTCCGCAGCCGCGTTCAGCGAACGATCCACCGTCCTGCGCGTGCGATCAGCAGCCGTCGTGGCAGCACGCGACACACGGCCCGCTGGATTCACAACCGCTTTTCTCTCCATCCGCTGCAGCAGCTCGGCAGCAGCCGCGTCAGCTGAAGACTCGTCGTCCGCACCCGCCATAAATTCAATATCCTGCTCGGCCGCAGCCTCAGCAGCTTGCATTTCCTTCGCTCCGCGACCGACCACTGGCCTGACAGCCGGGCCAGCAGCCGACTTCACAACCCGGCTCCCCGACGCCGTTTTCCGTCCCGCGTCTGCTGCTTCCTCCTGCTCCTCAGACTCCGCAGACTCTTCAGACTCAGCCGCATTCCCGCCGGCAAACGGATCCGCCGGCTTAACAGGCTCACGACGAAATGGATTGCGAAACAGGCCAGGCTTCTTCTGAGCATCCGCGGCCGGCGACGCAGCCGGTTCACTGCCACTGCCGGCAGTTCGCCCAAACGGCGACCACGAGCTGCGTTTCGCAGGCGCAGCACCGCCCGAAGTACCCGCAGCAGCCACGCCGGGCCTCGCTGCCGGTCGCTTCGTACCCGCACCCGACTTTGACTGCTCCGCCGACTGCTCTTCCGATTCCTCAACAGATTCGTCGGCAGACTCGTCAGCTTTCTCACGAGCCTCCAGGGGCTGATAATCTTTCTTGCCGCCCCACGGCAGCATTCCCCGCATGCCGTCGCCAAAACTGCTGGCAGGAGCCGTCAGCAGCAGTGCCAGCCCGACAGCCGGCAAAACTCGAATCACAACCGAAGACTTCGTGACACTGCTCACTCTGATGCTCCTGACCGACCGATCGGCTTTGACGTCTGTACCGTCTTTAACGGCACATCGGTCCTATCGGCTGTCATCAGGAGAAAATCGAGAAAGTTTATTGAAGTTCCGGAAAACAATTGCATCGGGCCTGATCGCACGATCAGTGCAGCGAGCAGCGGCAAAATCTGCCGCTGCCACTATTGCCCGTCACCGCCCTGCAGCAGCGCCCCCCCTCGCACACACAGCACACATCACACATGCAAATGCGCCAGCGCCTCGGCCGCACTCATCACATACCCAATATAAAAGGGTCCGAATTCCGCATACTTCGCCGAGGCACGGTCAAAACGCATCGAATACACGATGTCCTTAATATGCTCGGGTGACCGGCTCCACAACGTCACTCCCCACTCCCAGTCATCAAAACCAGTCGACGCCGTGATCAGCTGCGAAACCTTGCCCGCAAATCGAATTCCCGACGTCGCGTGCTCAGCCATCAGCTCGCTGCGCACACTGAAAGGCTCCGTGTACCAGTTGGCCAGCGGATGCCGAATCTTGTTCATCGGATAGAACGTGACACACGGGAACGGCGGAATCTCAGGATACAAACGCTGCTGATTCATCGCCGGCAGCCGCTGCTGATAGGCATTCAGCTTGGCCTGAAAAGCCGGATCGGAATCCGCTGTGCCCTCACGCCGCAGTCGATCCGCATACTGCTCTGCCGTCGGCACGTACTCGCTGACTTCCGTGATCGACACAAATGACCACGCCGGACGCAAAGCTGTCCCCAGCCGACTGGCTCGCAGCCGCTGAGTCACCGCGTCGATCTTCAGCGGATCCGGATCCATCATCATCAGGCCCAGATCCGCCTTGTGCCCGGAAATGACGGAAGTCTGCAAACGGGCCGGAGCATCACTGGCGGCCGGATCCAGAATCGCCGTCACCTCCGCCCGACCCAGACCCACGTCAACCGGATCCAGACTGCGCAGCGCCTGCTGGTCAATCTGATAATACTGATGCAGGCAATGCCAGCCTTCTGTCAGTCGCACTGTCGGTTCAGGCAGCGGTGCTGAATGTCCATGAGGTCTCTGCATGACTGTTTTCCCTGTTCGCTGAATTGGAATGCACGTGTTTCAGAACAGCTCCGAATGATTGCGGAACAGCGACAGCAGCAGCCGTTCCAGCTTCTGACCGCCCTCGTTGGCGACCGCAATAATGCGTTCAATTTCAGCCGGCTCCAACGCATCCGGCAGGCACATGTCGGTCACCACAGAGAATGCCGCGACCTGCATGCCACCATGCAGCGCCGCAATACACTCCGGCACCGTACTCATCCCCACCACATCCGCTCCCGCCAGCCGCAGCATCCGATACTCAGCCCGCGTTTCCAGATTGGGCCCCGGCACAGCCACCAGCACCGACCGATGCGCCGCAATTCCCAGCTGCAGTGCCACCTGACTGGCCGCCTCCACCAGCGTTTTGCGATACGGCTGACTCATGTCCGGAAACCGCGGCCCCAGACGATCATCATTGATGCCCCGCAGCGGATTGTCGGGCATCAAATTGATGTGATCCTCCAGAATCGCAATGTCCGCCAGCCGGTAATGCGGGTTCATCCCGCCCACCGCACTGGTCAGCAGCAGCGTGCCGGCACCCATCGCCCGCATCACTCGCACCGGAAACGTGACCTGCCGCAGCGAATAACCCTCGTAAAAATGAAATCGACCCTCCATCGCCATCAGCGGCACACCGGCCAGCGTCCCGCACAGCAGACGACCAGCATGCGATGGCGCCGTCGAACGCGGAAAATGCGGAATCTCTGAATAGGCAAAGTCGGCCTGCACTTCAATCTGACGAGCCAGACCGCCCAGGCCCGTCCCCAGAATCAGCCCCGCACGCGGAGCCCCGTCCCACCGCGCACTCAGCCACGCTCGCGCTTCCTGAATCTCGTCCCACAAACCCTGCATGCTGTGCACTCCCGAGCTTCCGTGGTGGTCAGTTCAAGAAAAAAGGCACTTCATCACTGAAGTGCCCGAGCGAAAATCTGCGGAAAGCCATGACACTTCCCGATGCCGGCGTCAGAATTCTTCTTCGCCTTCGAATTCTTCCTCGTCGTCGTCATCGAAATCGTCGTCGTCGTCATCGTCGAAATCGTCATCATCGAAGTCGTCTTCTTCATCTTCGAAGTCGTCTTCGCCTTCTTCTTCGTCCTCAAAATCGTCGTCGTCGTCCTCGATCTCTTCATCGCCGAACGATTCGCCAAAATCCTCGTCGTCGTCGTCACCGCGAAGCTGCGGGCCAGGCACCGTGTCGATGCTGTCCAGGCCGGCAACGCCGACGGACATCCACGCTTCTTCCGCTGCGATGCAACCTTTTTTCAATGTCAGTAACATGACTGGTGCCCTCTGATGATGTAGACCCGATGACTGTTCAAAATGCTGGGAAGCGGCATTTGCGGCGTTTAATAACCAGCAGCGGTTTCCTTTGTCAACCCTTCGATTTCCCCCACTTCCGCCAAATTTCATCAGTTGCCATTTGCCGGAAGCGACCAGGAGCCCGCAACTGCCCTGAAGATACCACAAAACCAGCGACCGCGCCGAAGAACTTCAGAAAGTTCCGAAGATCACAAAAGAGTCTCACTGCACTGAACCGCAGACCTTATAATTCTACCTCCAGCACAGCCGCCCCCTCACCCGGCAAAAGACCGGGAAATTCACGAGCACCCGGGGAATCCCGCCCCAAACGCAGACAATACGGACCAGCACCATACACCGGCAGACGAAACGATCGCCCGGACTGGCGAATTGTATACAAAATCTCGCCCGTCGACTCGTCTGTCACCTGCACCACCGCACTGTCCGCGTTCCTGAGCCGCACTTCCGGCAGTCGCCCCCGCACCTCCCGACCATCGTTGTCCGCCAGCCGCACCGTCATCGGCCAGCCCGGAAACTGCCCGGAATCACCCCCGCTCACATCACTGAATCGCGGCCAGCACTCAAATCGAACCACACCCGCCGCTCGGCCAAACACCGCCAGACCATAACCGTCACCCCGCTGCCGCTCGTCTCGCACATCACCCGGATTCGCATACGCCAGCATCGTCAGCGGATTCCCCAGACCGTCCTCGTAATCCCCGGTCCACGGCAGCGGACTGCCCGGCACCGCATTCACACCCGCCTGCTCACTCAAGGGATGCCACCACCGACCGTAAATCGTGTTGACAATCGCCGGAGCCGTGAAGGCATACGGACCATCACCGTGCCGCTCTATCCCGTGACGCACCACCACCGCCAGATGCTGGTCGCCGCACAGATGGACCGCTCGAACCTGACGCAGCAGACGCAAAGCCTCACGCCGACCAGACTGCGGCCAGCCATTGCAGTCCAGATCCGCCAGCAGTCGATTGTTCGGCTGACCATGCAGATGCACCGCACCGCAAAATGCCGTCTGCGACAACACACACTTCCACGACACCCCCTCCCAGTCCTCCGCCCAGCGCCGCAAAAACTGCTCCTGACGATCACCCAAAAGCTGCAAACCCGGCACATCCACCGACACTCGATCATACGACGCATCCGTGATGTGATCAGGACGAGGCCCCAGCTGCGGAATCGCACCCTCCGGACCCGTCTTGAACTTCCGGTCCTCCAAAATCGCAAAATCAATCCCGCCCACTCGCAGCCTCGTAAAATACACCCCAATCCCCTGCTCCACAGGCTCACCGTCAGCCGCGTCCGGCAAATGCCACGTCTGACATCGCTCCACCATCCGCACATACTCAGCCGGATAAAAATACCCGCCATCACTCCCCGTCGGCTTCCGCGAACGAACACCGCCCGCTCCCCACAAATTCGGATGACCCACGTCATGGTCGTCCGGAATTGTCACCACCGGACGATCCCGCAATACCTCCCGAAATTGACGACCCCACTCCAGCCAGCCAAATGTATGCTGAGTATGGTGGTACGACTGGTCGCCCGCAAAAAACAACAAATCAGGGTCCTGACGCAACAGGTTCTGCACAATCGTCTCACGCGGCCCCGGAGTGCGACTGGAATTGCACGACAACACCGCCACCCGAATCTCATCCCGGTCCGTCGGATCACGCCGAATTACACCCTCAAACTGACTCTGCTCGCCCAGACGCACCCGATAACGCACACTCTGACTGCCGTCCCAGCCCGTCAGCCGAAAATGAGCACTCCAGCCAGGATACACCACCCGCGAAACAGCCGCCGCCTGCCACACACCACCCCGCTCAAACTCCAGCTGCACCTCCCGCGGCTCGTCAGGCAACAGCGGATACAACTGCGCCGTCAGCTTCAACACGCCGTGATCATGAGTATACAAGGCAAACGCCAGCACCTCATCGCGCGAGACCATCAGGCGCGGCGGCTGCAGCTGCCCCTTCTGCGGACCACGCAGCACCGGCGACGGCTTCCACCACTCCCCCGTCGCATCACCATCCAGCTGCGGCCACTCAGCACCAAATGGCTGCAGCCACGCCGCCTCCTGAGCCCCCGCAGGAACAGCCAGACAACAGCACCACCAAAACACAACAAACATCCAATCACCCAAACTCCGCCGCAACTCCGCCATCTGACCATCCCCCC
>JBJTPZ010000703.1:0-7612 GCA_046075365.1 Planctomycetaceae bacterium | reverse complement strand
GGCGGATCTGCATTGACGTTGCAGACAACCTTATCAAGTGCCTGAGTGACCGCATCTTCGTCATGTCGAGCGACAAATTCTGCGATCGCACGCGAATAAAGTTCACTGCGCGACGTCTTGAAGCGGGCAATGAGTCGCTCGGCATCGTTGAACAAATGATCCGGAATGGAAATGGCAGTCTTCATACCTTGAGTATAACCGCAGTTTGAGGCGACGTCAAGAAGGAAGGCGTGGTGTTCTGCCGTTGCGATTGGCATCTGGGAAAGGAGGACGCCAGCGGTTGCTGCCACGCGAGTCTGGCTTTTGGCCGTGAGATCTTCGATCGCATCGGTGGCTGGCCGCTGACCAGACGCGGCGACTTCGACCAGCAGCTGATCGCACGGCTCAAAGCCATCGAACGACCGGGCGACCCTTGCCAGTTTGCTGATGCTTCGTACATCTTCCGCTGGGGGCAAACGAACGCGTACCACGGTCAGGCGTTCATGCAGGGACCGGAAGATGAAGGATGGTATGACAGGGTGCGGGCTTGACTACGGGTCTTCGCCGAAGGATCTCGGGAGGAAATTTGGGCCATCCAACGGTCGCGGACGGCCACAAGTCACTGATCTGAAAACACTTGCATCGACGGATCGCGGGGATTGCACCATGTGTTTTGCGGTAACTAAAGCGCTATCCAATCCACCGACGTTGGCCTGCCCCAGACCCCTCAGTGCCCGCCATCACTTTCTCCCCCAGCACCGTTCCCCGGTATTCGTCCGTGGTTGAAAAAACATTTCCAATTCCCGGTTACAGTCGCAGCATCCCTAAACTCACACCTGCGCTCCGATTCATCGATCCGCACACCCACTGATACCGTCGCGTTGCGACACTGGGAGCTCATCCCGCCTGGTGGTCTCAGATTGACAGCTGTGGCAATCACCTGACGTTGCAGCGCGATGGACCCCAGACGTGTCCGCTGTATTCGATCACGAAAACCCGCACGCTCAGTTCGAGCGCCGCTGCGCTGTACGCGAGCGCAAGTACGATTAAGAGCAGGGAAACGTGAGGAAAGGCATCTGTCTCCGTTTGACCAGCGTGGCCTCTTCAGGAACAACAACCGATATTCATCCCCTCCCAGTGCGTAGAGAATTCCCAGACGTAAACCACAACTGCACAGGCACTTGCGAGCGGATTTACAGATGGATGGCCCCGCCTCGACGAACTCCTTTTGAACCCAGCACCGTCGACGAATCGAGACCACGCACAAATCTTTGATCTCTGACGTTCTCAAGTCTCTTAAGTACACGACGCTTGCGTCTGGCGACTGTCTTCGCGATATTCCGATTCATCCGAGACTCCCCCTGTGACGGTGCCTTTCGGATTGGAGTTGACACCCTGGTCACGCATTTTCTCATTGAATTCTCAGTTTTTACGAGTTCCGAGAGATTCTCAAGTAAGTTCGCTTGTTTGAGGAGTAATCGAGACCACGACCGCGTGCTCTTTGGCAGGGAAGATGCGGAGATGTCCGTCATTCGTGTGTTTCCGGTGATCACAAAGGGCGAATGCCTCTCCATTCTTGAACACGTGCAGACCGTCGGTCCTGTCCGGTTCCCATGGGAGTTTGCCGGCTTGCTGGTCGCGCCGGCCCTGGTTGTGGGCAGCCTGCCGCTGCTGCTGACGGATTCGTTGACACTGCAGTCCCTGGGCGTTCTGCTGATGGCCTACGCCATGCTGCTGTTTCAACTGCTGCTGCATGAATGCGCCCACGATGCCCTGTTCGGATCCCGCCGGCTCAATATCGTCGTGGGCTGGCTGATCGGTCTTTTCGTGCTGACTCCATTCCTCAGCTACCGCCGGGGCCACGCAATGCATCATACGTGTCTGGGTACAGCAGCAGACCCAACAGCCGTTCCGCGGGGGCATCATCCATGGCAGCGGCTGGCTGGTTTTCTTGTGGCAGTCAGGGTCGTGCCCCTCCTTTATCTGGGCGGTGTCTTTGGCCCCTACCTGCTGTTTGATGTCGTCCAGCGCAAACAGCAGTCGCTCCGCTGTTTCACCGGTTATTGCTTTAATCTGCTGGCCATCTTCGCACTTCATGCAGCATTGGCCTTCCTGATCGACCGGGATCGCTATCTGCTCTGTCTGCTGGCGGCATTCTGGTTATCGGGGCTGTTTTATGAGTACCTGTTCACTCAGAACCAGCACATCGGACTGCTGCCAGGCTGCGAACCGGCAGCCGGTGAGCGATATCGGTTTAATCAGCAGGTGAATTTTTCCAGATCCGTGCGGCTCCCGTGCGCAGGCCTGTTTCTGTATTTCAACCTCCACAAGGAGCACCACCTGTTTCCTCAGCTACCCTGCCGCTGCCTGCCGCGAGTGCACCAGTGGCTGCAGACACATCGCCGTGACGTGCTGGCATTCACCAGTGATCATCCCGGCATTCTGCAGCGCCGATCAGATCTGAAACTCTTCACACCGACTGCTGGTGACTGATGTTGACATTCGACTGGGTCAGAGAAGCCGAAATTCCGCTGCCGCCGTGGAGCAAATTTCGCTTTCAGTCGCTGCGGGAGATGGTGACGCTGGAGCAGTGTCCGGCTGTACTGGCGCGGCCCGTACTGATCGGAGTTGTGAACGGGCGGGCCGCCGTAGTCACACTTGGGGAGCTTCAGCAGGCCGTCCGGATGGCGTCCGCATGGTGTGTCGAACAGCGGGTGGCCGCAGGTGATCGGGTGGCAATCGTTCGTCTGCCTTATGCGTCTGAGCTTGTTGTGGCCTTGAATGCTTTGGCACTGATGTCCTGCGGTGTGGTTGTTGTGCTGCCGATGCAGACCGCAACGGACGCCCTGACGCACATCATTCGCCGGACAGCCTGCCGCTTCGTGTCACGGCCCGCCATCGCTCAGGACACCCAGCCGCATCCGGAAACTCTGCTGGCCCTGCAGAAAATGGCCTGCTGCACCGCAGAGCTGGGAATTGCGGACTGCCCGCTACCGGTTTCATGGCCGCTCGATCAGAGCACTACAGCCGCAGCGCTGACGGAGTTCCTGCAGCGGGATGTCGACGCGGAATCGCTGATACTCACCACATCCTCCACCACCGGTCCTCCGAAACTGGTGCGTTATTCCGAACGTGCCCTGCTGGCAGTAGCGGAATCGTGGCAGGCAGCCGGGCTGCTGGATGAAGACGTCACGGGTGGCCAGTCCCTGTGCCCCTTGTTCTCACATTCGATGGGACTGCGAAATGTCCTGCATGCGATTCGCACGCGAAATCCCACACTGCTGATCCCGCCGGAATGGCTCGATGAAGCCCCCCATGCGATTGTGGGGCTGCTGCAGGCCTGGCCCCCGAGACATTTTACTGCCGGTCCGGCGCTGATTCACGGCCTCGCACGGCTTGCTCGGTCTGCCCCGGAAGCTCGAAGAGCCCTCAAATCCATCAAAGTGATTGTGTCCTCGGGGTCTGAGTGGGATGAAGCCACAGCCACCACCTTTGCAAACGTGCGGACGGCCAATGCCTTCGGCATGACCGAGACACAGCAGATCCTGTCCACGCTCGTCCCCGACCTGGCCGCAGCGCAGTCGCCGGGTGCCGTGGAAGTCAATCGCAGATCGCTCGGGCGGCCACTCCCCGGAGTCTCTGTCGGCGTCCGGTTCACGGACCCGGATGCCGGGATTGGCAGGCTGTTTGTCAAATCGGCATTCAGTGCCATGGGTTACGTGGGTGAACCGCCTTTTCCGGAGTGGCTGGAAACCGGAGACCTTGTTCGTATCCAGCGCGGACAAATCGAGTATGCGGGCCGGGCAGCAGAGGACTTTATCAACTCGGGCACTGGCCTGAAACTCTCCAGTGTGGAAGTGGAGCAGCGGTATGCGTTTCTTTCCGAGCGTTTTCACGGACTGCTCCTTCGTCACAGCCCGGGCCGTTCAGGTATGATTGCCGTCGCGTTCTGCGGGGCTGACGATCCTGCAGATCCGGACCTGCAGGAGCAGCTGCGGGAATGCGTTGCCGCGTTTCACGAACGGCTGCAGTCAGACAGTGATGATTTCGAACTGCGCCACAGCCTGCTCGTGGCTATTGGACTGATCGCCGGTGAGCTGCCTCGGAGCGGTACCGGGAAAGTCAGCTTTGCCCGCATCGCTCAGGAACATGCTGACCTGCTGAATGCGCTCAATGCCCCCACCGGCCGACATGCGGCCCTCGTTAAACTCGAACCACTGACTTTCGGGCGGGAGGCTGCGTATCAGCATTCGTTACCGTATGCCGGACAGCTGCTGCAGGCGCTGAATCTGGATGTGGAATTTGTGGCTGGGTTGGGCGATTACCTGTTTCGCGAGGTGCAGGGAAAGCCTCGCCCGGTGCTGGACCTCGTGGGCGGATTTGGCGTGAATCTGCTCGGACATAGTCAAGCTGAAGTGGAAGCGGTGGCGATTGAGGCCCTGCGACGAGTACCCATGCTGGATCAGGTCAGCCACAGGTCCGCGGCCGCAACGCTCGCCAGAAACCTCTCGAATCGCCTCGGCGAAGTCACCGGGCGACGCTATGTCTGCCTGTTTCATTCCACCGGGACGGAAGCCGTGGAAACGGCTCTGAAACATGCGCTGCTGAAATGGGGAGAAACGTTTCACGAGTGGAACGATCAGATGCTGGAACGGTGCAGTGGTGAATTGGCGGCCGTGGGACGCGCATGCCACGCCGACAATCTTCGCCGCTTCGCCGCCTTCCGTCCGCTGCTGATCGCGTTGCAGGGGGCCTACCATGGAAAGACGTCCGGGGCGCTGCACGCGATGGGTGACGGAGAGCAGCGTCTGCCGTTTGCGGGCCTGCTGGGAGCAAGAGTCGAGTTTGTGTCGCGAAATGACCTTCAGTCCCCGGATGTGGTCATCGAACAGGTGCTGACTGCGGAACACTTGTGGCTCCAGTATCCGACTGCCGAACGCGGGCAGACCCACATCACCAGCCATCCGTTTCCCGGAATATTTGCGACGCTCGCCGAGCCAATTCAGGGCGAAGGCGGCGTGTTTGAAATTCCTCTGCCGTTCTTCACCGCAATCCGCCGGGCACGCATTCCGCTGATTGTGGATGAGATCCAGTGCGGACTGGGCAGAAGCGGCCAGTTTCCAGCATTGCAGGGTGTCGTGGCGAACTATTATTTGTTCGGAAAAGCGCTCGGCGGCGGAATCGGCAAGATCGCAGCGACACTCATTGATCGAGCGGACTACGTGGATGAATTTGACCTTCACAGTGGAGCCACGTTTTCCGGTGATGCCACCTCCTGCCGAATCGCCCTGAAAGTTCTTGAAATTATCGATCGGGACGACATCCCGCTTCGCTCTGCCCGACTGGGACAGCTCCTCAGGGAACACCTGCTCGCCGTTCAACGCGAATTTCCCGAGATTCTGCTGCGAATCACCGGTCGTGGAGCAATGCAGGGGGTTGAATTGGGTGTGCCCATTTGTACTCACCGATTTCTCCGTGAGCTGCTGGCGGATCGGCCGGGTTATTTCGCTTCATCCTGGATGTTGCACAATCACGGCATCCGGATTCTGCCGACGTTGTCTGCTCCGGCCATGCTGCGTATTGAGCCTTCCGCATATCTGTCACCAGATGGCGTATTCCAGTTTGTGGCGGGGCTGCGGGAATTCTGTGAGCAGTTGACGGGGTCAAATATTCGCGGGCTGCTGCGGCATTTGATCCCGCCTCCGGGCGTCAGTCGCTCCACCGGGACTGCGGACGATCGTGGCTCGGTTGCTGACACACCTCGTTCCGGTCAGCGGCTGAACTTTCGTTTTTCCAGTGAACCACCGGCCCCCGGTTCGGTTCGCGTGGGTTTTATTCTGAATCCGATCTATCCCACCGATGAGCTGCTGGTGGAGATGCCGGAACTGATGAGTCTGTCGATCGATCAGCGGCTGGAACTGACTGAGCGGGTGCAGGTGCTGCTGCAGTTGCGGCCGTTCGAATTGTTTTCGAAGAACCTGTTTGGAAATCGTGTCTGGCTGTGCGGCATTATGCTTCCGGCCGCAGCAGCAGTTCTGGACAAATGGAAGCAGTCCGGGACGCTCAAGCCTGTCCGGCGACGCCTCAATCAGGCGCTCAGGATTGCAGCTGAACGCGGTTGTCAGACTGTGGTGTTTGGCGCGCAAACCAGCATTGTCACGGGCAACGCCACAACATTGCGCCAGCAGCCGGATGTGCAGGTTTCATCGGGCAATTCGTTCACCGTTGCGGTGATGCTGTCGCAGATCGACGCGACTCGCCGCAGAATGGGACTCCCGAAGACCGGGCGTCTGGCGATTGTCGGCGCCATCGGAAACATCGGTTCGGCCATCGCACGCTGGTTTGCTTCACCGGGGAACTGGGACGGTCCGATCGCGCTGCTGGGACGCGACGGTCAACTGCCGCGGCTGGCGGCATTTCGTGAAGAGCTCATGTGCAACGCAGGAAATCCACACGTGCAGCTGCTGCCAAACAACGCCGATCTGCAATCCTGTGACCTGATCGTGGTGGCTGTATCGGGCGATCAGACTGTGATTGAGACTCAGCATGTGAGTGCTGATCGCAAAGTGCTGATCGCCGACGTTTCTCAGCCGCGGGCTGTTTCCGGGGCGATCGGTGTTGAGCGTCCGCTGTCAACGGTGATTCAGGCTGGACTGGTGAAGCTGCCCGAAGACCCCGACTTCAGACTCACCCCCCACACCCCGCGCGGTACCTGCTTCGCCTGCGCTGCCGAAGCCCTGCTGATGGGACTTGAGCCCCATCCCCGGCTCCGGCTCAACGGAGACATCGACCCTGCGGCCGTCGAGACACTGCTGCAACTCGGCAGAAAATACGGATTGCTCGAGTCCGGCGAGAACCGTTGAAAGCCCCCGAGCAACCGTGTGCGACGACGAGGGATGTCCAGAGATGACGAAACGGTGCTCAGGACCAGGGCTCTACGTCAAATATCGTGCGCAGTGTTTTACAAGTATTTAGCAAAGCGATTTGAATCTCGCCTCGTAGAGTAAGAAGAGTTTGAGGAAAAACTGGGGCAAAATTTGGGGCTCCAAAATTTGGGGCCATCCATCTGTCGCGGACTGTCACAAGTCACTGATTCGAAAACACTTGCATCGACGGATCGGGGGGATTGCACAGGGTAATTTGCAGCAATTCGAGGGCTATCCACTCCAACGCAGTTGGCTGTACCAGACCAGTCCGTGCCCGCAATCACTCGCTCCCCACGCCGCGTTCCCCGGTAGTCATCCGTGGTTGAAACAACATTTCCAGGTCCCGGTTACAGGGGCAGAATCCCTGAACTTACACCTGCAGTCCGAGTCATCGATCCGTATACCCATTGATGCCGTCGCGTTGCGACTCTCGGAACTCATCCCGCCCGGTGGTCTCAGATTGGCATCTGAGGCGATCACCTGACGGCGCAGCGCAATGGAACCGCAGACGTGCCCCCTGGACTCGATCACGAAAACCCGGACGCTCAGCACGAGCAACGCTGCGCTGAACACGAACGCAAGTACGGTGCAGAGCAGGGAGGCGTGAAGACACGGTACCATCTGTCTCCGTTCGGCCAGCGTGGTCTTTTCACCAGAAACAACCTGCATTCACCCACCCAGGTGCTGACCTCAAAACCGGTGAAACT
>JBJTPZ010000702.1:0-9599 GCA_046075365.1 Planctomycetaceae bacterium | reverse complement strand
TTTTCGTGGGACGACACGCGGCATATTCATCCTGTGTGGTCGAACGTGTCCGAGCGATTGCCGACGATTTTGATCCCCGCTACGCAGAAGAACGGTTTGGTGCAGGAGATTCCCATGCTGCCTGGTCTGCAGACTCTGCTGGGAACAGTTCCGGAGCGTCAGCGACGGGGCTGGGTTGTGGAGCTGGCGGGCGTGGAGATTCCCGGAACAGCCCGCCCGGGTGTGTTTCGGCCATCGCCGGTGGATCTGAAGCGGCTTGTGGGGCGGTATTCCAACAGTGCCATTGGCAGGGCCTGTGGAGTGTCTGAGACGGCAGTTCGAAAATGGCTGCAGCAGCATGATTTGCCAACGTGCGCAGCGGAAGCTGCCGGTGCGGAAGTTCCGGCGAATGAGGTCCGAGCGATGATGGGCCGGGCTGCGGTGTCGCCGGGGGCCAGTCGAACGATTTCGCGTGACCGCCTGACGGTGGAGCATGTGAGTCGGGTAATTGCTCGAATTGGGCGGCAGGCGAATGTGGTGGTCCAGCAGGCCAACGCTCGCACGGGTCGTCGAAAAAAGTTCGCCAGTGCTCATGACCTGCGTCGGGGTCTGGCGGAGCGGCTGATCAACGCCGGGGTTTCTGCGGAGACTCTGAAGGTGGTCATGCGTCACAAGGATTTTGGCACGACGGAGAAGCACTACGGTGCGATGCGTTCGGCCCAGAGTGCCGGTCAGGAAGTTCTGAGCCGGCTGAGTCCCGCACAGCAAGTTTCCGCACAAAACAGCGAATTAGTGGGGGGATTAGTGGGGGGACAAAAAAAAGCTCCGCAGCTGTCGGCTGAGGAGCTTTCTGTTCTAAAGTCTTTATTGGCAAGGCTTTAGGGAACTGCATCCGTCAGGGGTCGAACCTGAAACCTTCGGTTCCGAAGACCGACGCTCTATCCAATTGAGCTACGGATGCGACTTCGAGGAGTGTAACGGGTTTCGGGGCCAGCGGCAACTCTGGGTTGCCGCTGGTCCGATTCGATAGAAAATCAGGGGGCCGGAGGAGCACCAGGGGTGCCCGGAAAGGCTGAGCCGCCAGGGCCGGCAGGTGCACCCGGCAGACCCTGCAGCTGCGGTGCAAAGTTGGCCGCCTGAGCTTTGAGGGCGTCCAGAAGTGCGGCCGGCAGCTTCGCTGACAACGTAATCGTCTCTGCCCGACCACCTGTCGACAGACTGTTCATCGTCGTCTGCAGTCCCGGTGCGAGGTCCGGCGGGGCACTGCCCAGCAACAGCGGACCCATCTGCTTCACCAGCATCAGTCCCTCTGTCAGCGCCTTGCCCGCGTCCTTCGCCGCGTCCTCCTCCGTCAGCTGCAGCGTTACCGTGAGATCCAGATCGCGGCTGAAGTCCACCCCAATCGCAGCTCCCAGAATCCGACCACGGACGGCCGACATGATGGCTGCCACCTGCGGCGGTGCTCCTTCCGCAGAATCCGGTATCCCGGCACTCAGGCCCACCAGCGCCGGACTGGAAAAGCCCAGCACCAGATGTCCGTTGCCGATGAAATTGAACATGTCGCGACTGGTCTCGCCAGCGCCCGCCTTCAATGCCGCCTGCACCCCGGCCTCACTGCCCGTCAGCAGCGTCTTGCCGTCAATCGCATGAATCGCAGTGTCCGGCGCCCCCTCCTGCGCTGACTTCATGACGTACATCGCAGCACTGCCGGCAGTCTTTTCCGTGGCCCCGACCGCCGCTGCCATCGCCTTGATGTCCACGTCCTTCGACAGCCGCACCACCGCTACCGTGCCCGGCCCGGCCAGCTGCTGCGTCAGTTTGGCAGGGTCCGGCTGAGTCCCGGCCGCAGCCTGCGTAATGACCGGCAACATCGTGGCCACAATGCTGCCAAATCCCATCGTCACCGATTCAATGTCCGTCGGCTGCAAACCGGGCATCGCTGCGGAAAATGCCGCCAGCATCGCCGGATCCGACATCATCGACTGACCCAGGCCGCTGTTCAGAATGTCGCCCGGTCGCACAACCAGCACCAGCTCCATATTCGCCGGCATCCATGACAGATTGATCGGCTCCAGCGTCGATGACGGCCGACTGGCCGCTACGCCGGCCGCCGGCTTCTTCACGGCGCCGCCCAGAAATGGGTTGGCTGATGTCTTCTTCGGAGCATCTGCAGTGGCCGCAGGTGCGTTCGGCGCGGCCGCCGGCCTGACTGCTGCAGAAGGTACCGTCGCGGCCACGGCCGGTGCCGGTGCCGGTGCCGGGTCTGCCTTCATCTCCGGCTGCTCCGGCTTCGACGCTCCGGTCGCTGCCAGCACCGCCTGCTCCTTCGCCATCTGCTGCTCACGCTGCTTCAGAATGTCGGCCACCGCCGCCCGACGTGAAGCCTCAACCCGGTTCTTCTCTGCCTGCTCCTCCTGAGCCGCCGCTTTGTTGGCCTCAGCCAAAAGCTGCTCTTCCGTCAGCAGGGCCCGGCGACGAATCTCAGTGTGCATCTCACGACGCGTCACCGTCTGGTCGCCCACCTGCACTACGGCGTTCTTTTCAACCATCTGCCGCGTTGCCGTACTAAGCCCCGACAGCATCTCATTCACCAGCTTGATGTCGTTGGGAGTCGTCTCGTGACGCAGACCGTCACTGAAACGAGCTTTGGCTGCGGCCTCATCACCCTGCTCAGACAACACAATGCCGTGCAGGTAAAAGTAGCGAGGATCGGTGCCGGTCGCTGTCAGCTCCTGCAGCTTCTCAGCGGCTGCAGGCAGTTTCCCCGTCCGCCGCAGCTCCAGTGCCTCACGGTACAGCTGACGCTGAGCGGCAGCTGCTGCATTCGGGTTGGCCGCTGCCTTACCCTGAGCCCGGAACTGCTCGATCTTCCGCCGCAAATCACCCTGCACCGTTTCCAGGGCCGTATTGACCGCACGGCTGTTGCCCGTGGCTGCCTCAAGAGCCGCCCCCTTTTTGAAATCCGCATCCGGCGACTGATTCAGACCGGCAGCCGCAATCCCGCGGAAATAATAAACTCGCGGATCACGAGTGCCCGCATCCACCAGCTCGGTCAGCTGCTGCAGCGCAGTCTGACCATCGCCGGCCTTCAGGGCCGCGACGGCATCCGAATACTTGTCCGGAACTGAGGCCCAGACAGCCGAACTGAACAGCCCGGAAAAGAACAACAGCGCTGCTGTGCGAAGTCCACCCATTGCCATAGTCACAACCCCTGGAGGCCTGCAGAAATGCTCGGTCGCCGCAATCAGCGAGTCCGGTGCGTATTTCAATCACAGACGCTTCTGCGGGCAATCCGGAGCCGTGGAAATTCAAAAATTCCGGGCGGACGGCGGGGAAAACAGGAAAAAACGACAGAGTTTGTGCAGACAGCCCGGTTTTGTGGGGGGCTTTAGGGGGAATTTGGATAGACAGCGGCCGGATGACCGATGAAGATGACGGGCCGGCTGTCAAGCACGAAGGGAAACAAATGCGGCAGGGTGTTCAGGGTGGCGCGGTTTTTCCAGCCCGGGCACGTTCCCCTGAAAAGTCCTTTTCGCAGTCGCTGACAGCGGACGAACGGCTGTCGGGCACAAGGGGCTTGCTTTAAGGCGGTGTCCTGGGTTGAAAGGGAGACTTTCAAATGTCGGGGATCATCAATTCTGACCAGCTGACTTCGCGGCGAGGCTTTGTGCGGGCGGGGATGCTGGGCAGCTGCGGGCTGTCGCTGTCGTCGCTGCTGCGACTGAGGTCGGTGTCAGCAGCGTCGCCTGCGACAGCGAAGACAGTCGCCACACCGTCCGTCATTATTCTTTGGATGCGCGGCGGTCCCAGTCAGCATGAAACATGGGACCCGAAGCCTGAAGCACCGGTGGAATACCGCGGCTACTTTGGCACGGCTGCCACCAGTGTGCCCGGCATCAGTCTGTGCGACATGCTGCCGCAGTCCGGTCGCTGCATGCAGCACTGGTCCATTATCCGCAGTCTGCATCATACCGATGCTGGTCATTCGTCAGGTGATCAGCTGTGTTTCACCGGCTATCCCAGCCAGGGGGCCGCCGATGTCAACAGCCGCCCCAGCTGCGGATCGATTGTGGCAAAACAACTGGCTCGCAGGCAGCCGCGTTTGCCGCCTTATGTGATGATTCCGCGGCGAGTACCCGGTGTGGATCCGGCGTATCTTGGTCCCGGCTGTGCCCCGTTTGAGACTCAGGCCGATCCTGCGAATGCCGGCCCGTTCCGAATTCCCAACCTGGCAGCTCCGGACGGCATCACAGTGGATCGCACCGACGATCGTCGCGGTCTGCTGAGCGGACTTGATCGGATGCGTCGCGCTGCCGACTATGTCTCGTCAGTCGGTGCCGTAGATGCTTTTCAGCAGCGTGCCTGGGACATCCTGCTGGGAGATGATGCGCGACGAGCGTTTGATCTGGATGCAGAGCCTGATCATGTGCGGCAACGGTACGGATTCATGGCTGCTTATCAGGCACCGACGCCCGATCGCTGCGGAGTACCTGCGTGGAGCCAGCGGTTTCTGCTGGCACGCAGGCTGGTGGAGGCCGGCGTGCCGCTGGTGACGGTTGACTGCCGCTGGTGGGATACTCATGTCAAAGGCTATGAAACCATGCGGGACGGCTTTTTGCCGCGATGGGATCAGGCCTATTCTGCTTTGATTGAAGATCTTGCCGAGCGAGGCCTGCTGGGCTCAACCATGGTTCTCGCGTGGGGCGAATTCGGCAGAACGCCGATGGTCAATTCCACGGGTGGCCGGGATCATTACCCGAACGTATTTTGTGCGGCGCTGGCGGGAGGCGGAATTCAGGGCGGGCGAGTTGTGGGGGAATCCGACAGCAAGGGCGCGTTTCCACTGTCCAGCCCGAAGACGCCGCAGGATGTGCTGGCGACGGTGTACCGACATTTGGGAGTCGATACGGCAGCCAGTTATCCGGACTTCAGCGGCCGTCCGGTGAGCGTGCTGCCTTCCGGCAACGCGATCGACGAGCTGTTTTAAGTACGGGGCAGGGAGAGCCGGTGCTGTGCAGGGCAGAACTCGGGCTGGAAAGCCCGAGCTACGGGGAGGGGCGTAAAGGGGGGTGAGGGGTGGTTTTGGGGGGCAGAACTCGGGCTGGAAAGCCCGAGCTACGTGGAGGGGCGGAAAAATGAGGGAGGGAGTGGGGCAGGGCGGCGGCGGACGGGATGCTTAGTTGCCCAGCTGCAGCAGCTCTTTGGGTAACGCAAAATGCACGTGTTCTTCACGCAGCGTCACTTCTTCGATGTCAGCCGCAAACTTGTCCTGCAGCAGCTGGATGCATTCCTGTACCACAATTTCCGGAGCACTGGCGCCGGCGGTTACAACCACCGTTTCAACTCCGGAAAACCACTCGGGCCGGATTTCGCCCACACCGTCAATTAAATACGCCCCGATGCCTCGGTTCAGCCCGATTTCCATCAGACGACGGCTGTTTGAGCTGTTCTGACTGCCCAGTACCAGCAGCAGGTCGGCTCGCCCGATCAGCGTCTTGACCGCCTCCTGACGGTTCGTCGTGGCATAGCAAATGTCTTCCTTCTTCGGATGCTCAATCTGCGGAAATCGTCGCTTCAGGGCTTCAATCACGGCGCCGGCTTCGTCCACGCTGAGTGTGGTCTGAGTCAGATAGGCCAGGCGGTCGGCAGGACCAAACGGAAGCCGGGCCACTTCTTCGGGCGTTTCCACCAGCGTGATGCTTCCCGGAGCTTCACCCATTGTGCCAATCACTTCGTCATGACCCTCGTGCCCGATCAAAATGATGTTGTAGCCTTCGTTGGCGTAGCGAATGGCTTCCAGATGCACCTTGGTTACCAGCGGGCAGGTGGCGTCAACGGTCTGCAGGCTGCGTTCACGTGCCAGACGCCGAATTTCCGGGCTGACTCCGTGAGCACTGAACAGCAGGATCGATCCCGGCGGAACCTCGTCGGGAGCATCCACGAACCGGACTCCCAGCTTCGTAAATCGATCCACGACATGCTTGTTGTGCACAATCTCGTGGTAGACATAGATGTTCGGCCCAACACGGCGAATGGCTTCTTCCAGACATTCGATGGCCATGTTGACTCCGGCGCAAAATCCTCGAGGATTGGCGAGCAGGACTTTCATCGGACCGGGCCCTTCAGGAAAACAGTTCCGGATATTTCAGTTGTCGGCGGTCAGCTGCGGTCCAGCCGCTGCCGTTCCAGCAGTTCGGCAATTTGTTCCACTACTCCGGCCAGAAATCGGTCTGAATGTTCGGCCGCCGCAACCGCTCGCTGCCGCCATTGATTCAGTTCCGATGCTTTTGAAAAACGCCCCAGCAGTCCGCCCAAAGCGGCCCCCGCTGACCGGCTGTCAGCGCGAAAGACCATGCCGGCAGAGGCTGACGGTACGGCTTCATCCACACTGTCGATGATGCCTCGTATTGCCAGAAACCGAACGTTGCGTTCGTAGCAGATCTGAGCAGGTGCGAGGCAGCAGGTGTCGACGGCCAGCGCCTGCGAGCTTTGGGCCAGC
The DNA here is from genome assembly GCA_046075365.1 of Planctomycetaceae bacterium. Classification (GTDB taxonomy): domain Bacteria; phylum Planctomycetota; class Planctomycetia; order Planctomycetales; family Planctomycetaceae; genus SXXK01. The sequence continues at coordinate 3,121 of JBJTPZ010000702.1, read as the reverse complement.
GCTGTTTTGCCGGCCGCGTCTTCCGGATGACTGTCGGCCACAACCAAACGGCCAACATGGATCCGGCCGCCCGGTCTTAAAGTGCATTTCACGGGCATCGTGTTGCCGTGCGTGTCGACGATTTCGCTGGCCAGTACGAGATCGCCGGGCTGTACCTGCGGCACCAGCGAGCTGCTGAAACCGACCGCCAGCATCCACGCGGGTTTGTGAGTTTCCACGAGCCAGTGCGCGGCAGCGCGATGACGGGCAAAGCCCGGTCCGACTTCAGCCACCACAATGCGGATGGATTCGCGCAGAAAGCCGCCCCGGACGGTCAGGCTGCCTTCGGTGTAGCTGCGCTGACGGTCCAGTCGCTTCAGGAACGGACGCAGCTCGCCCTTGTGCGTACAGACGAGGGCGATGTCTGCCGTCGATCGGTCGGGTGCAGCGTCCTGCGAAGTGCTCATCAGCCAGCCGCCTCAAAATCCTGCAAAAACTGAACGAGTGCCGCGACACCTTCCGGAGGAAAGGCATTGTAGATACTGGCACGCATGCCGCCCACACTGCGATGCCCCTTGAGTCCGCTGAATCCGGCCGCTTCGGCCTTTTTCACGAATGCATTATCGCGTTCTTCGCTGCCGGTGACAAATGTGACGTTCATCAGCGAGCGACTGTCCGGGCGGGCGGTCGACTGGAACAGGGCGCTGCGGTCCAGGAAATCGTAGAGCAGCTGTGCTTTGGCTGCGTTGCGCTGCTGCATGGCTGCCAGGCCGCCCTGCTGCTTAATCCAGCGGAACACCAGCATCATCAGGTAGATGCCGAAGGTGGGCGGAGTGTTGTACATGGATTCGTTGTCGGCGTGAGTTCGGTACTGCAGCATGGTAGCCGGCGATTTGGCGGCGGCTGCGACCAGATCCTTGCGAATGATGACCAGGGTCACTCCGCTGGGGCCGAGATTCTTTTGGGCACCGGCGTAGATGATGCCGTACTTGCGGACGTCGATCGGTCGGCTGAAGATGTCGCTGCTGGCATCACATGCCAGAAAGGCGGCGGACGGAATATTGTCGGGTTCCGCGCGAAACTGGGTACCGAAGATGGTGTTGTTGGAGGTGAAGTGCACGTACACCGGGTCTGCGCTGTAGCTGGCGGAGTCGGGGATGTACGAGAAGTTCAGGTCTTTGCTGCTGCAGGCTTCGTGAGTCCGGCCGAAAGCTTTGGCTTCCTTCAGGGCTTTTTCGGACCACATGCCGGTGACCAGGTAGTCAGCGGTGCGGTCGGGGGTGAGGAAATTCTGGGGCAGCATGGAGAACTGCAGGGATGCACCGCCCTGCAGGAAGAGGACGGCGTAGTCGTCGGGGATTCCGGCCAGTTCGCGGCAGAGAGCTTCTGCTTCGGCGGCGACCGCCATAAACGGCTTGCCTCGATGAGAATGTTCGCAGATGCCAATTCCGGTATTTCCCAGCGAAAGCAGGTTTTCCCGAGCTTCCTGGAGCACACTTTCCGGCAACACGGCCGGCCCTGCTGAAAAATTCCAGATTCTGGTCATTTGCTGATTACTTTCCCCGATTTTCCGGCGGCCGGCGGGACGCACGTGCGTGGCGGCAGCTGAGAGATGGAACTTTTGTGAATTCTAGGCGGGGCCCCGCTGAGGCTCAAACGCCCGCCCGGACCCGCCCGCGAGCGGGAAAGACGGTGTTTTTGGTACCTGACCGGCCACTTCGGCGGCACGATCACAGTAATCATCCCAAACTTCCCAGACATTTCATTTTTCGCAGTTGCAGTTCATAACCTTGCGGTTTAGCATGATAATTCCGATGCAACGGCGTGCCGGGAAGGATTCTGCCTGAACAGGTCCGGGGCACCGCAGGATTCCCAAGTTCTGCGGATGTGGCGCCGATCTGACAGGATACGTTGTACCCGTGGAATTTCGGGGCGGTTTCCGCACGCAAATTTGTGGTGCGTGGCTGCTGCCGGTTTCGGTGGTGCTGCCTGACGGCAGTAAGGTCTGCCAGAAGTTCTCTGACGTTTTCTCTGCGATACCGGGCTGGTTCGATGAATGCATATCTTCGGGGCACCCTGTTTTTCCTGGTCCTTGCTGGTCTGGGTACGGAATTTTATTTCGGCGGTCGGGTGCTGAAGCGGCGTTTCGACATCGAAGCGGCCATGCTGAAGGCTCAGGCGGAAAGCAAGAAGGCGCAGGATGATTTCGAAAGGGCGCGGGTCGAAAACGTGGCGGCTCGATCGGCCCTGGCATCCCTGAAAATGGGCTGGGGTTACGAATGGGTGCTGACTCCGGGGGGAAACATTGGCAATATTCAGGCGGTCGCTGGCGGCCGTCTGGCGGTCAACGGCGTGGGCCGTGACAACGGCCTGGTGCCGGTCACCAATCCGGCGGGCGGCGAAGTTGAGCCGATCGTGCATGTGTTTGCGATCACGGACGCCAATACAACTCGTTACATCGGCGAATTCAAAGCTCGACTGGACAGTCTGCAGCCTGCCGCATGTACTCTTGAGCCCACGTGGACTCTGATGCAGAATGAAACGGCCGGCTGGAATTTTGCGAACGGCGTGCGGCTGCGTTCCCAGGTGCCACCGGGTCAGCGGAATGCCTTTTCCAGCCTGAATCAGTCGATCATCCGTCTGTTTGAGCAGAACTATGTGACGGACATTCACATTCAGAACCAGACCGAGCTGAACGGTAAGGCTCAGCAGGCCCTTGATCTGCGTAAAGGCGAGCTGACGGGTGATCCGAACGGCGCTGATGTGGCCGATCATCCTGAGTATCGAGTTGGTCTGGTGAAGGCGATCAAGGATCTGGAAGAAGAGCGTAACGGGATCCAGAATGACGTGGATGGGCTGCGTCGCGGGCTGAAGACCGCCACTGAGACTCGCCAGTCACGGCTGCAGGCAATCCGGCAGCAGGATGGAACAGCCGGCACAGCGCCGCAGGTATCGCAGGCCGACTGAGCAGGTGTTTGGGTGGTGAGCGGTGTTGCTTTACGCAACGGACAGGTGGCGGCCAGCGCTGCGACCTGGTAGCTCGGGCTTTCCAGCCCGAGATCTGTTGCTTGCGATTTTCTGCACCGCTGATGAGCGCCAATGCCGGGGCCCACAGGCGAGCCTTACAGGCGAGCCGCGGATG
>JBJTPZ010000701.1:0-4160 GCA_046075365.1 Planctomycetaceae bacterium | reverse complement strand
GCGGAGTTTGGTCGCTGGTGTTGTGTGCCGGGATGGGGTGTAACGTGTTGTTTTCGAGACGAACATTTTGGCGGCTGTGGGGGAGCGGTTGTTTGCTGCTGCTGCCGGGCTGTGACGGCGGGGGTAAGACGGGGCAGTCGTCGGCTGCCGGCATGTTGTCTGCCGAGGCGTCGTGGGAGCAGATTGAATCGAGCGCCGCGGGGTCAACGGTGCGGATTGCGATGTGGGACGGCGATCCGCTGATCAATCAGTACATGTCCGGCTGGGTGGCATCGGGGCTGCGTGAGCGGTACGGGGTGCAGCTTGAGTTTGTGCCGCTGAACGGGCAGCAGCTGGTCAATCGAATGCTGGTGGATGTGGAGGCCGGGCGTACGGCTGGTGAGCTGGATGTCGTGTGGATCAACGGCGAGACTTTTTTTCAACTGCGTGAGATGCAGGCGCTGTGGGGGCCGTTTGTGGAGCGTTTGCCGCATGCGGCGCTGCTGAATCTGGCAGATCCGCAGGTGCAGCTTGATTTTCAGCAGCCGACTGGCGGTTTTGAATGTCCGTGGGGGACAGTGCAGCAGGCGCTGATTTATCATGCGGATCGTGTGCAGCGGCCGCCGGAGACTCTGGCTGAACTCACGGACTGGATCGAGGGCCATCCGGGGCGGTTTACGTTTGATGTGAGTTTCACGGGGCTGACATTTTTGAAGGCGCTGCTGCTGCAGTTTGCTGACCAGCCCAGTGATTTTTCGGGGCCATTTAACGACGTGGTGTATCGCAGGGCGGCCGATCGACTGTGGGCGTGGGTTCGTCGTGTGCAGCCACATTTGTGGCGCGGGGGCCGGACATTTCCGCAGGACGTCGCCCAGCTGCATGCTCTGCTGCTGTCGGGTGAAGTGGATTTTTCGATGAGCAATAATGACGGCGAGGTGGACAACAAGGTGCGGGAGGGGATTTTGCCGGAGTCGGCGCGGGCCTTTGTTCCGGAATTCGGCAGTATTCGGAATTCGCATTATCTGGGGATCCCGAGGAATTCGGCCAATCAGGCGGGAGCACTGCTGCTGATTAATTTTTTGATCAGTCCTGAGGCTCAGCTGGAGAAACTGCGGAGCGAGGTGTGGGGCGACGGCACTGTGCTGAATGTGGCTCGCCTGTCACCGGACTGGCAGGGGCGCTTTGCTGCGGCTGATCAGCGTGTTCGCGTGGCGTCTCGTGCAGAACTTGCCAAACGCGCCTTAACGGAGCCTGTGGCAGAGGTGATGCTAAGGCTGCATCAGGAGCTGCGGAGTGAGATTCTCAATGGCAATCAGCCTGCAGCGGGGCAGCCATGAGGCTTGATCGCGCTGCTGGTCTGGTGCTGCTGGTTTGCGTGGTGCTGCTGCCGGCCGTGTGGATGGTGGGATATGCAGCTCTGTACAGTCTGGGAGTGCTGGGGTTAATGCGGTCGGGTCTGACAGCTGAGTGGTGGTGGCGGGCCGTCAGTGAGCTGCTGCTGGGGCCGTCACTGGTGCTGAGTCTGACAATTGCGGCGGTGACAACGTCGGCCTGTCTGGTGACTGGCATGCTGTTGTGTGTGGCGGCAGATTACTGGCGAGTGGAACGTTCGGTGGGTTTGCTGTTGACGATGGGGGCTGCCTTGCCGGTGTCTGCGGTGGCGTTTGTGGTGTTGCAGGCGGGCAGTCGCGGCGGTTTGCTGGCTCGCTGTCTGGTGGTTCTTTGGCCGGGATTTCAGCCGAGTGATTTTCCGGAGCTGGTGAATGATGGCTGGGGTGTGGGGATTGTGCTGGCGGGCTGGCTGACCGGGATTCCGCTGACTGGTCTGTTTCTGCAGGGTGTGTGGCGTTCGGCGGGAACCGGGCGTTATGTGGAGCTGGCTGAGCGACTGGGGGCTGGCGGCTGGCGGGCTCGAATGACGATCGGTGTACCGATGCTGTGGCGGCGATCGCGACTGCTGGCGTTTCTGCTGTTCATCTGGAATTTTTCAGCCTGGGAGGCTCCTTTGTTACTGGGCCGGCAGTCACCGCGGATGATGTCCGTGCTGATTCAGCAGAGTTCCGGTCAGTATTCACTGCGTGAGCGGCCGTTAAGTTTTGTGTATGCGACCGTTTATTTTGCGGTGCTGCTGGGGCTGCTGCTGTGGCTGCCGGGTTTGCGCAGTGGCGAGCGTGGTGCTGGCGGCAGTGGTGCGGGGCGAGGTGCCGCATGAGTGAATCAGGAAAATTCGGCAGTGGTGCGGGCGGGCTGATCCTGCTGTTTTCTCTGAGTACTGTGTGTGTGTTGCCGTATGCAGTGCTGTTGTGGTTATCCAGCGGCAGCGGCTGGGAGTGGCCGCGACTGGTGCCATTGCGGATTGACGGTGTGGCGTGGCAGCGTGCATTCAGTGGCAACAATGGTCGAGCGGCGCTGGAGGGGGCGGGTTTGAGTGTTGCTGTGGCTGCGTGTTCGACGCTGTGCGGTCTGATGATCAGCCGCTGCTGGTCGGAAACCGGCGGTGATCGGAGACGCAGTTTGCTGTATCTGCCGCTGCTGACTTCCCCGGCGATCGCTGCCGGCTGTCTGTTTGATCTGGTGTCCCGGCTGCAGCTTGCGGGTACCTGGTGGGGTGTGTTTCTGGTGCAGTGTGTTTATGGGACATCGTTTGCGGCGGTCCTGTTTGCGGGTGTGCGCGAGCCGAGCAGCTGGCGGCGCGAGCAGCTGGTGCGTTCATTTGGCGGCGGTGATCTGGCTGTCTGGCGGCATGTGGTGCTGCCGGATGCCTGGGGACTGCTGCCGTTGTGCCTGTTTCAGACGTCGCTGATTTCCTGGCTGGACTACGGATTGACAACGGTGGTTGGCGGTGGCCGGGTGCAGACTTTGATGATGCGTCTGTTTTCGCAGATTCGCGAGGGGGGTATTTCGCAGGCGGCGGTGTCATCGCTGCTGCTGACGGTGCCGCCGCTGGCCGCTTTGTTGTTGCTGCGGCTGCGTGGATCGGGTGTGGCTGTCACGGCTGCGAGCCCGGGTGTGCTGGGTGGCCTGCGGCGTCTGCTGGAGCGTGTGTCATGATGGCAGCAGGGGGAGATTGTCTGACGGTGGTGGGATTGGGAATTGCCCTGGGCGGTCGTGTGGTGCTGCAGAATGTCAGTTTGCGTTTAGGGGCGGCGGAGACGCTGGTGATTCTGGGCAGTTCCGGCTGCGGGAAATCGACGCTGCTCAAGTGCATCGCCGGACTGCTGCGGGCAGACCGCGGTGAGATCAGTGTGGCGGGTGCTGAGCTTGCTGGCGGGTCTGATGTCGCTGGCCCGGAGTCGCTGTATCTGGATCAGGAGCCGTTGCTGTTTGAGCATTTGAACGTGTTTGACAACGCGGCCTTTGCGTTGCGCATGCGGCATGTGGCGGTTAAGGAACTGACGCAGCAGGTTGAAGAGTTGCTGGAGCGGGCTGGTCTGAGTGCGGAGGCAGGCAAGTTTCCGCGGCAGCTGAGTGGTGGTCAGAAGCAGCGGGTGGCGTTTGTGCGGGCGCTGTTGGCGCGTCCGCGGCTGCTGCTGATGGACGAACCGTTTGCCTCACTTGATGCTCAGACGAGGCTCCGAATGCAGGCCATTTTTCGGAGTCTGGCGGAGCAGTATCGAATGACGACCGTCTTTGTGACTCATGATGTGCGTGAGGCGTTAACGTTGGGTACGGTGTTTGGGCGTTTGGTGGATGGCGGGTATCGGGGCTATGGCTGTCGGGCTGAATTTGCGGCGGACCCGGAGACTGGTGTGCGGGAGGAACTGGAGTTTTGGGCGAAGATCGGTGGTCAGTGATCAGTGATCAGTGGTGGGTGGTTGGTGGTTGGTGGTTGGGCGAGCCGCAGACGGGAGTCTGCGGGTTTGTGTTGCGGGGTGTTTCGGTGTGTTTTGGCCTCTTCGCTGATGCTTTGGGCTCAAGACGGTGTTTGCTGCGCGGAGATTGCTCCTGGAGGCGCGGAGACTCGGAGTCGGATGAGAGGGAGTGGGGGGCAGCCATTGCGGGCCGAGCATTGCAACTTGCGGTTGGCACAGTCAAGGATTGCCGCACAGGGCGATTCGTGAAGACGCCGTTTTCGAGTATTCGTGCAGGTGCAATGCAGACAGTTGGACGCACGTGAAGCCGCGAAGGGAAACGCACGGGTTCAGCGGTCAGTGGTGGTTGGGGTGCGGTTTGGGGGGCGG
>JBJTPZ010000700.1:0-6663 GCA_046075365.1 Planctomycetaceae bacterium | reverse complement strand
GATCCCGCCGTTAAATAATCCCGCCACAGCCGGATCTCATCATGATTCCGACGCCCGTTACGATCCTCAGCACCGTCAAAGGCCGGCGGAGTCGGATGGCTGGCCAACACGTGCAGCACCCCACCATTCACCTCAACAGGCACGTCCCAGTGACTCTTCGAAGACAACCGAAACAGCGACAAGTCCGCCTCTGAATACCATCCCTGCTGAGTCTGCGGATCCACCGGCAGCAAAGCGCCCGGCATCTGCCTCCACAACAGCTTTTGAAATGTGCGAACCTCCCGCTCACGAATCGGATACCTGGACAGCAACAGCATCCCGTACTGTCCCGGAAATCGGCCGAACCCAAAAGCATCTCCGGGACCATCCGTCTTTCCGTCATGATCAAGGTCACGCCCCGTCGGCACACCCGTGTTGACCGGACCCGTCCACCAGTGAGCATACTGCAGAGGAGCTTCCTCGGCCCACGCTGCCTCGGATGCCAGATACTTCTTCACAAACAACTCGGCCGTCTGTGCCGGCTCCGCAAAATCAAACTCATTCAACAACACAATATCCGGACGCACACGCCGCAGCACTCGCGCCACCTTCCGCGCCTGCTCGTTTCCGTCCGTCTGCAAATCCCGCTCCAGTTGCCCCGCCACTTCCCGGTTCAGACTGCAGTTGAATGTGGCCACCCTCAAGATTCCCGCACCCGCCGACACCACCGGCTCGTCGGCCCGAACCACTGAACAAACGCCACAACACGCCAGCAGCCGCAGCAGAAACAATACCCTCAGGACCTGCATCACCAGCCCCTCCCCATACGCTCAAATTCATTCACCGCGACCCCACGGCTCGCCCCACCGTCCACTCACAACACCTCTGCAACCTCTATTCCCAGCAGACCCAACCCCGTCCGAATCGCTCGCGCCATCAAATCACACAACACCAGACGGCTTCGCTGCAGTGTCTCTGTTTCCGCGTTCTGCACCGAACACTTGTCAAAAAACTGACTAAATGCATTCGCTGTCTCGAACAGCCACTGAGTCAACAGGTGCGGTCGGTAATCGCTGAGCACACTGTCGACAGCATAGCCAAACATCAGCAACTGCAGCGCCAGCCGCCTCTCTTCCGCCGTTGCCAGCTCGATCGCCACACGCTGACCCTCCAGCGACTCACGGCTGATCTGCATACGCCGGAAGATGCCGCACACGCGAGCATAGGCGTACTGCATATAAGTTGCCGTATCCCCGGTCGTCGCCAGCATCTTGTCGTAATCAAATACGTAATCACTGTCACGACTGTGATGCAGGTCCGCATATTTCACTGCACCCAGACCCACAATCTCCGCCACACGAGCCCGCTCGTCAGCCGTCAGCAGCGGCTGCTCACGACGATCATCGTTCTCATCCACAATCCGCCGCGCACGCAAAATCGCCTCGTCCAGCAAACTCTCAAGACCCACTGTATCGCCAGCACGCGTTTTGTACGGACGACCATCACTGCCCATCACCGTACCAAACGACACATGCTTTAAAGACACCTGGCCACAACCCCACAGGCGAGCTGTGGCGAACAGCTGCTGAAAATGCTCAGACTGCCGACTGTCCACGACATACAGCACTTCATGAGCCTGCAAGGTATCGCGGCGATACTGAATTGTCGCGAGATCCGTCGTGGCATACGTGAATGCACCATCTGTCTTTCTGACGATGAACGGTGCCGCATTGCCCTCCAAAAACACACACATCGCACCTTCAGAGACCGTCGCCAGCCCCTGCTGCTGCAGACTTTCAACCACGCCCGCCAGCATCGGATTGAAATGGCTTTCTCCCAGTGTCAGATCAAAACTAATGCTCAGACGCGAATAAATCTGCTGCAGCGCCGCCAGACAGACGGGCATGAACTGCTGCCACAAAGCAGTGTTCTCCGGATCGCCGGCGTGCAGCTTCGCAGTCTCCTCGCGAGACTTTCGCGCAATGTCCGGGTGCGCCTCGGCCGCCGTCAGCAGGGCAGGGTAGCTCTCTACCTTCGAGAGCTTTTCCCGCGCTGACTGCAGCTCAGACTCAGCGGCAGCCAGCGCCTTCTTCTGGCCAGCCACCAGCTTCTTTCCACGATCATCCAGCGGCAGTTGCTGCAGCTCAAGAAGTTTCTGCTGACTCTCACTAAGATTCTTCTCAAACGCCGGCAACAGCGCCTTCGTGGAATGATAGTCCGACAGCTGATTCACCAGCTTATAAAGCCGCGCCAGCTCGCCCACAGCACTGGCCTGCCACAACGCCTCATCCCGGAAATGACGATAACCGTAGATGATCATGCCAAACTGAGTCCCCCAGTCACCAATGTGATTGTCACTGGTCACGCGGTGGCCGGCAAAACGCAGCGTCCGCACAATGCTGTCACCAATCACCGTACTGCGTAAATGACCCACATGCATGGGCTTGGCCACATTCGGTGAAGAAAAGTCGACGACAACGTTTCGCGGCTGCTGCGTCAGCGATACTCCCAGCCGGTCATCGAACGCAATCTCTGACAGACGCTCCGCCAGAACCTCAGTCCGCAGACGCAGATTGATAAAGCCGGGACCAGCAATTTCCGGAGCCAGGCAAAGGTCGTCAATTTGCAGCTTTGCGAGCACCTCAGTTGCTACGTCACGCGGCGGTCGACCCAGCTGCTTCGCCAGCGGCATCGCAAAATTGGCCTGAAAATCGCCAAATTTTGAATCCTGAGCCGGGCGAATCATCTCCAGAGAAGCCGGTACGTCGGAAGTCAGTCCGGCCAGGGCCGGAGCAAATCGCTGTTTGATCTGAGTCAAAAGGTTCATGCATTCTCGCCAGAATCGGAATTCACAGGACTGGATTTTCCTTGAGAATTATAGTCACGATCGGGCCGGTTCGTCAGTTCAGCGGTCCGCGATTCCCGGGCTTTGCTGCTTTCAGCACCCCGCGAACTCGCCTGATTCCCGGTTTTCCGATACACTCACCGCCAACGCCAGATTCCCACCACCTGCCGAAGGATTCCCCATGCCCAGCCGGCGCTCTTTCCTGACTCTCATCAGCCTCGCCGCCGCCGGTTGCAACTCCGGCACCGCGCCCAATAACAACACCGGCTCCAGCACACCCGCACCCGGTCCCTCCGGCACCGTCGCTGCCGTAAACGGCGGCGAAACAAAAAAGAAAATCGGCTTCTCCACGCTGACTCTCACCAACCCATTCTTCCGTATCATCGCAGACTCCATGACCGCCGAAGCCGCAAAGCTCGGTTACGAAGTCGTCGTCGTGGATGGTGAACAGGACGTCAACAGGCAGACCGCTCAGGTCGAAGACTTCATCACTCAGGGCGTCTCAGCCATTGTGCTCAATCCCTGCGATTCCAAAGGCATCGGCACCGCCATCCGCAAGGCCAACGAAGCCGGTATTCCGGTCTTCACCAATGACATCAAATACGACGGCACCGACGGAACAGTCGTTTGCCATATCGCCACCGACAACCTGCAGGGCGGCCAGCTGGCAGCCGATGCCATGCTCAAACTGCTTGCAGAAACCGGTGGCAAAGTCGCCGTGATCGACTACCCGGATGTTGAATCGTGTCAGCTTCGAGTCAAAGGGTTTCGCGAAGTACTCGACGCACACAACGCCAAACCCGATACCGCCAAAGTAGAAATTGTCACCGTTTTGAACGGTCGCGGCGCTCGTGAAGCCGGCAATGCCGCTGCTCGCGATGCCCTCCAGGCACACCCGGACCTCTCGGCAATCTTTGCCATCAACGACCCGTCCGCTCTCGGTGCCCGCGCAGCACTCGAAGAAGCAGGTCGCGCTGAAACAGTCAAAATTATCGGTTTCGACGGAGCACCCGAAGGAAAACAGGCCATCCTCGATGGCCGCATCGTCTGCGACCCAATCCAGTTTCCCGAACGCATGGGCAGCGAAACCGTTGTCATGATCGACAAATACTTCCGCGGTGACGAACTGGCTCCCCAAATCCTCATTCCGTCCGCACTCTACTACCAGGCCGATGCCCAAAAAGATCCGTCCCTGCAACAACCCGCCAAGTAACACACACAGCTCCATTACTCCCGCTCTTGTCACCGCCTGCTCAATTCTTCCCCGGAACGCTCCTGCCACACCAAAAGGTTCATCCCATGCAATCCTCCGCCTTTAGTCGTCGCTCCCTGCTTCAGCTGTCCGCCGCAATTGCCGCCGGCAGCGTGCTGCCCGCTGAAGCACTGTTCGCTGCCTCCGTCAGTTCCGCCGGCCCCTTCGCCAAACCCAATGACGCACGGCTCAAAGGCCTCAAAGACCTGAACGGCTACTTCCCCTTCACACCGCCCGCCAGCGTTAACGAATGGAACCAGCGCAAACAACTGGTTCTCACACAAATTCAAGTGGCCCTCGGATTATGGCCCATGCCAGCCAGACCGGAAATTCAGGCCACCGTCCACGGCCGTGTCGAACGCGAAGACTACACTGTTGACAGAGTTATTTTCGAAAGTGCGCCGGGACTGCTGGTGACCGGCAGCCTGTACCTGCCCAAAAACCCCGTCGGCAAGCTGCCCACTGTGCTGTGCCCGCACGGACACTGGGCCAATGGTCGATTTCACGACCACGGCGAAAAAACCATCGCACAGGAACTTGAATCCGGCGGGGAAACAGACCCGGTCTGCGGACGCCACCCGCTGCAGGCCCGCTGCGTACAGCTCGCACGCATGGGCTGCATGGTCTTAATCTACGATATGCTCGGCTACGCCGACGGTGGCTCGCTCACTCAGGAACTGGCCCACGGCTTCGCAAAACAGCGCCCGGATCTCAGCAGTCCCGAACGCTGGGGATTATTCAGCGCTCAGTCCGAACTGCGCTGCCTGAACGCGATGGGGCTGCAGACCTGGAACTCACTCCGCGCACTCGACTGGATCATGTCCCGCCCGGACTGCGATACCAGCCGAATTGGCTGCACCGGAGCCAGCGGGGGCGGCACCCAGACATTCATTCTGACAGCCCTCGATGAACGAGTCACTGCTGCATTCCCCGCAGTCATGGTTTCCACAGCCATGCAGGGCGGCTGCACCTGCGAAAATGCGTCTTATCTCCGAGTCAACACGGGCAATATCGAGTTTGCTGCACTCGCCGCTCCACGCCCTGTCGCGATGACCGGAGCAGATGACTGGACCGTCGATATTGAATCCAAAGGCTACCCCGAACTGCGACAGCTGTACGCACTGCTGGGAGCCCCCGACAATGTGCTGGCCAAATACCGCAAATTCCCGCACAACTACAACCTGCCCAGTCGCATGATGATGTACCAGTGGTTCAATCAGCATCTGCACCTGGGAATCAGCGAAATCAAGGAACGCCCGTACGTGCCGCTGACACGCGATGAAGCAACCGTCTTCACGGCCGATCACCCCGCGCCACCCAAAACTGCAGATGCCGAAGTCGCCATGCTGCAGCAACTGGATGCTGCCTCCCGCCGGCAAATCTCTGCACTGCTGCCCAAAACTCAGGCCGGCATCGCCGAATTTCGGCGGGTGATTGGTGCAGCACTCGAAGTGATGATCGGCCGAACTTTGCCCGCCTCCGGCAGCACCACCTTCGAAAAACAAGACCAGTCGACGCACGACAACGACTCCTGGACTCGGTTCAATGGTCTGCTGAAACTGACAGCACACGGTGAAGAACTGCCAGCCACCTGGCTGCTGCCCGCCACCTGGAATCGGCAGGCAGTGCTCTGGGCTGACGGGCAGGGCACTCGCGGACTGTTCGCAGCCGACGGAACTACGGTGCTGCCTGCCATTCGCAGCCTCGTCTCTGCCGGCTATGCCGTCGGTGCAGTGGACCTGTACCTGACCGGAGCCTTTACTGATGATGGAAAACCCATCGCTGAACAGCCTCGAGTCAACAACAATCGTGAATTCGCCGGCTACACACTGGGGTACAATCATCCCCTGTTCAGCCAGCGAGTCCACGATTTGCTGACTTTGATTTCGTCTGCCGTATTCCACGAACGGCAGCCGGAAAAAGTGCATCTGGTGGGACTGAATGGCGCGGCTCCGCACGCCATCTGCGCCGCCACACTCGCACACAACAAACTGGCCAGCCTGACCGTCGATACTCAGGGATTCCGCTTCGACAGCATCACCGAGATCCGAGATGTCAATTTGCTGCCCGGAGCCGTCAAATACGGCGATATCCCCGCACTGCTGACGCTCTGCCAGCCACTCAAAACCACAATCGCCGGCGAAACCCGCGAGTCCCTGCAAACACTGCTGCAGGCTCCCGGCGCCAGCCAGACCGTCACCCTGCTGCAGACAGGCGGAGCCGACTCAATCGCCGCCAGTCTCAAGCCATAAACCTCGGAACAGTCACAATTCTGAACGATCACTGACCACTAACTCCTCCCCTCGCCCCCGTGAAACGGGGGAGAGGGGTCGGGGGTGAGGGGCCCCCCCACCCTGAAAAGCTGCCTTTCAGACATTCAAAATCGCACTGTGTTGTGTTCGGGCTGGAAAGCCCGAGCTACAAAAGGATCCACCCGCGGACTCCCGTCCGCGGCTCGCCCAACCGAAAACCGAAAACCGAACACTGAAAACCGACCCTGTGTTTCTCTTCGCGTCTTCGCGTCTTCGCGTGAGACCAACTGTCCCCCGCCCACCGCGCACTGAACACTGACAACGACCCACTGACC
>JBJTPZ010000699.1:0-8209 GCA_046075365.1 Planctomycetaceae bacterium | reverse complement strand
CCAGATGCTTCCGCAGAGGAACATTATCCGGAGAAACACTGAGCGCCTCGCGGAGCGACCTGATCACAGAATCATTCATGGGACGAACAGTCGTGATGTGCAATGGAAAAAACAGGCCCCCAGTCCCCGGAATTCTACCCGCACCGTCGTTGAACGGAAGCGAACCGCCCCCCCTGATAGTCGCGTTTCGCTCCGCGAAACGAGCCCCCCTGCCCTCCCGCTCTCCCACCCCCGTCGCCCTTCTCCCTCTTCCGTAGCTCGGGCTTTCCAGCCCGAGCCGCCCTTCCCCCTTCTTCCCTTGCTCGTGCGTGTCCGGAAAATCTACATGTCAATTGAGAAGTCCCGCACAGAAACGCCCCGGGTGTTGTGAAGAGCAGTTACCGAGGGCTGATTCCGGCCCGATTTTGCTGACGCTTGCGGTGGAACGAGCCACGCAGTTCGCCGATTTTGCAGTCCGAGTACGCACCCTGCACTCAGCTGGGTTCAATTCGTTACAAAGTTTAGCACTTCGGTGCCAACTCAGGCGAACTGGCAGCAAATTGCGCCGGCTTTGCTGTCTGCACACTCGCCGACCATCAGCAGCCGACCGAGAAAGTGCCTGTTGCGACCGAGGATCGCAGGGGATGAGTAACCTGTAAAGCTCCGTTCCGAACGATCGCGACATCGCTCCATGGCATTGCCTGTCTGCAATGCGTCAATTGCCGACTCAGCGCCTGAATCAAACGAAAATCGCCGCACTCTTCTTCCAGGATATTGATGCTGCCGCCAGCCGACGATGGAATAGCTGAACTCTCGGCTGGATAATCGATGGTGGTTTCCGTCACGAACGATTCTGGCTGAACTTTTCAATTGCCCTCGGACTGATTTTATGTCCTTCCGCAACGAACAACTGTATGATCTCATTGATCGTCTGCGCACTCAGACGACAAAGATTGTCACGGATCGTTTGCCAGTTGAATTTGCAGTGTTCATCCCACGCCCCAATCCCCATGATGGCTCGCAGCTTGATGTGGTTCTCTGCCAGATCCTGCAGCTGGTCGTACGTGTAATTGCACCCAAGACGTACTCCCGCCAGCACCACGATGTGCCAGCAGTCCAGACCTTCACCACCGCGGTCTGTTGATGTCTGGTCATTGATGTCGCAGCCGACCAGCTGCTTGATTCTTTCAGTGGCTTCAGGCTTCGAATACACTTTCTGAAGCGATCGCAACACCTTGACGAGCGAGTCTCGACTGGCAGAATCAAGTTGCACCTGATCGATCGGCGGGCTCTCCTGCCGCAACTGGTTTGAGCATAATTCTTTTCGCATCGCTGGCTCCTGGAAGACGGGGAACTGAAATCTCGTTTTGCTGACGTCTTCGATCAACTCTGCACCGCACCGTTCCAGGGCTTTTTTCTTGTTTCCACGCTCTTTCCTGACTCAAAGGATTTTCCGGACACGCACTGTCAACAAATCGTCCGCCGGAGTCTCTGCAGGTCCCGAGTTCCTCAGGGTGGGACGGATGTCCGTCAGGAATGCCGGCAGCGAATGTGGCCGGGTGCCGGCAACAGCTCGCATGCTCAGGAAAGTTGCGGCAGCGGTTTGATCCGCAGGTGGTTGCCGTTTGGCTGGGGCATTCGAAATCAATCTCAACAAAACACGACACGCAGGTGCGGCCGGAAGACTTCGCGGCAGCCGTGGCTTCGTCCCCTGAATCGCAGGAGGGGCACAGCCAGGGGCAGAAGGCAACCGAAACAAGCGGAACTGACCGGAAGGCCAAAAGCAAGACCCACGAAAAAACGAGTGTTTTTCGTGGGTCTGCGGATTTGTTCGCGAATGTTCGCGATGGGTTAATGCTCCGACAGGGATTCGAACCCTAGACCTACTGATTAAGAGTCAGTTGCTCTACCAACTGAGCTATCGGAGCCTTCAGTTTTTGCTGGCGGAATGATACAGGTGACAGAGCCGGACGCAAATGGTTCGCCGGGAAATATCGCAATTTCGAAAAATGCGGCCGCTGAATCTCGCTGTAAGCCGCGGAATTCACACCACACAAACCCATTTCAGTCCCGTTTTTCACCCTCCGCCTTTCTTTGTTGCCCACGACGCAATTTCTGACGTAGACTGGTTCCCGATCACGCTTTCTCCTCAAATCGCTCACAGGACCTCAGGGGTATGACCGTTAGTTTCGCAAGGCCGGATGTTGCCGATATGACTCTGCGAGTCCTGTCGCGCTCCGTTCATCCGGAGCTGCTGGAAACCATCCGCGAATTGCGGTTGCCCATCGGCAAACACTCGGCCATTCTGCGTTTGTGCCGCGACGGTCACGCCATCGAATTTCGCGCCAAAGAATCGGCCGTCACCGAGCTGGCCGTCAGCAGACTGACACCCACACCAGCTTCCGGCTGCGCCGTCAGCCGACGACTCATCGGCTACAGAACTCATACCGTCGTCGCCGGACGCATTCACTACGAATGCAGCTACCAGCTGGAAACCACCGATCCGGAAATCTATCTGCAGGTCCATCGCGAAATGGAAGCCGATGCCAGAAAAGCATCGCTCGCCGTCGCACTGCCCGGCAGCTCAAACGCCAGCCCGCCCTGCCTCTCCTACCTCTGCAGCGACCTCCTGAAAAATGGACTCGTCGTACACTCGTTCCACACCTTCCCAGGCAATGGCGCTATCCTGCGCATCCAAAGCCTGTTCGAATTCGTTTGAACAGCCAGCCACACAGCACAAAAGTCAAATGAAAATGGCCGGGAATATTCCCGGCCATTTTGCGGTGGTTTAAGGGCAGTGCTCGGGCTGGAAAGCCCGAGCTACGGAAGGGCCAGCGGGTGAACGCTGTCAGCGGTAGTGAATCTCAATGTCACCGTCACGCTCGTATTCAACGTCCATCCGGCGATACGGCCGGAAATGTCGCAGCGTGCGAGCTGAATAGATGATCGGAGCCGGGCCGACCACAACCGGCGCCGGAGCAACCACCACGGGATGGACCGGTGTGTGATAGTAGGTGGACAGCACAGGAGTTGTTGCGACTGTGACTGTCGGTACCGGATACACCGGGTGCGAATACACCACAGGAGCCACCGGGGCGACGTATGCCGGTGCTGTGAACACCGGTGCCGGATAGTACGGGGCTGCGTAAACCGGAGCACCATAAACCGGGTAGCCCGGCCAGCCAGGACCCGCAACAACAGGCCCGGTAAACACCGGACGACGCAATACAATCCGGTCACCAGCAACCGCAGAATCCACCAGACACACCGCCACAACGGCAGTCAGAATTGTCATTAAAGCCTTGTGCATGAGGTTTGCCCCTTGATCATCAGAGAAAGCGGGAAGTTCAGGAAGATTCTACCGATTCCCGAAAGCATGGGAAGCAAAAGTAGTGGTTGTACGGGAATTCGGGAACTTCGGGAAAACAAGGCAAAGAACAGGCCGGGCCACGGATGAAGGGGCGTGCGGGGGGGCCGGGCGGCGACGGGAACGCAGCCACCGGTGAACAAGGGGCGGTTTTTAGCCGCGGATGAACACGGATTTTCACGGATAATCGCGGAGAAACAGGAGCGAACCGCGGATTGGGACCGGGTTTCAACCGCTAATCAACGCTGATGAAGGGGCAGTTGGCGGCGGAGCCTGGGGCCTGCAGGCTTTATGGGTCCCATAGGTCCTATAGGTCCCATAGGGCCTGTTTCTGCCTGTCACCCACGAGGCAGCCATCGACGGGAATCTGCGGGCGTGCGGCTGCTGAAAACACGAACGGACGCAAATGATGTGGGGGCAGTGACAGAGGGGCAGAATCTTTGCGATGGAACAGCATTCCCCCATTCCCACATTCCTGCTAACGCGATTCAGCACCCAAGTTGTGGTCCTCAATCTTCTTGTGCAGCGTGTTCCGGTTGATCCCCAGTCGCAGCGCCGTTCGCGTCTGCACTCCCTGAGTCTGTCGCAGTACCTGCAAAATCAGCTCACGCTCTACAAAATTAATCACGTGATTCCACGCATCTGTGCTGTCATCACCAATTTCCGACAGCTTGCGACTGACCAGATCCGCACAAACCACCGACAGATCATCACTGGATCGCCGGCCAATTCGCACCGGAGCCAGCCCGCGAACATGCGGCGGCAACAGCTCAGATGTAATCTCACCCTGACTGCTTAATACCAGCGCCCGCTCAACATAGTTCTGCAGCTCACGCACATTGCCCGGCCAGTCATACTCCCGCAAATAACGCAGTGCCTCCGGGTGCACACTGGCCGCCGGAATGCGATTGGCCTGAGCATATCGCCAGACAAAGAAATTCACCAAAGCGGCAATGTCGTCGCCCCGCTCACGCAACGCCGGCAGATACAGCGGAATCACATTCAGTCGATAAAACAGGTCCTCGCGAAATCGACCGGCCGTGATCTCATCCTGCAGATCCACGTTCGTTGCCGCAATCACTCGCACGTCCACTCGGATCGTTCGAGTATCCCCGACACGCTCAAACTCGTGCTCCTGCAAGACTCGCAGCAGTTTCACCTGCAGCTGGTAACTGACACTGTTGATCTCGTCCAGAAAAATTGTGCCCCCGTGAGCCGCCTCGAAACGCCCCGTACGATTTTCAATCGCACTGGTAAACGCCCCCTTGGCATGACCAAACAGCTCGCTCTCCAGCAAACTTTCTGACAGCGCACCACAGTTCACGCGGATAAACGGCCCCGAAGCACGCGGACTCAGCTCATGCAATGCCCGCGCAATCAGTTCCTTCCCCGTCCCCGTTTCACCAGTCAACAGCACCGTGGCCGTCGATGGGGCAACCTTGCGAGTCAGCCGGTAAACCTCAAGCATCGCCGGACTGCTGCCAATCAGCCCGCTAATAAGCAAATTTTCGTCTTCCGGTCGGTTCATAACCCTGACACTTCCAGAGAATGGCCTGCACTGCTGTTATTTTAGGCCAACACACGCCTGTTTTTCAGGCAAATAAAGACCAGGACGAATTGAAATGGGTGAATGGAATTGGAATGTGCTCGCATTTTTGCTGGGAAACACAGAAGCAACAACTGTTGCACCGTTCAATTCAGCAACAAATGCGCCAATTCTCAGCAGCCGTTCATCAATACTCATTCGTAGCTCGGGCTTTCCAGCCCGAGCCCCCCTCCTCAAACCGCGGCATTTTGTCCTCCGATTGTGCCGTTTTACGGCACAATCGCCGTTATCTCTCGGCGCCTGGCAGGATGCGGAGGTGCGTTTGGTGACAGAACTCGGGCTGGAAAGCCCGAGCTACGTGGGTGGCAAGTCGCGGCGGTACGTTTGGGGTGACAGAATTCGGGCTGGAAAGCCCGAGCTGCTTAGAGGCCGGGGGCCGGCTGGGGGGGGCTGGCGGCAGGCACGGTTCCCGGCGCAGGGCGCCCCTAAGTGTATTCTGCGCAGCAGTCTTGACCCGATTTGCAAACCCCGTGAGAATAGGGCCGGTTTACAACGGAATGGCTGGGCAGCGGGAACGGAAAGACTCATGAGCGAGCCTGTTTCAAACGAAGAAAATCTCCGGCGGGTGCGTGAGCGAGTCATGCAGCTGGCGCGTGAGATTGAGCAATTGTCCGGTCAGGAATTGCCGCTACCGCAGTTTTTCTCCGAGTTTCTTGCGCGAGTCGTTGCGGCGATCGGGGCTGTTGCCGGCGGTGTCTGGCTGGTTGACGAAGGCGGCAGGCTGGCCCTCGCTGCTCAGATCAATCTCGAGCAGACCGGGCTGGCCGAGCGTCCCGGTGCGATGTCGCTCAACGAGCGGCTGTTGATGGATGTGCTGCAAAAAGGGGAAGCCCGCACGATTGCTCATGGCGGTGAAACTCAGCTGCCGACCGAGCACGTGCTGGTGATGGCCGCTTTGCACCGTGAGAAAAAGTGTGTGGGTGTGGTGGAGCTGTTTCAGCGTTCCAATGTGCCGGTGAAGGCGCAATCCGGCTACATGCAGTTTCTTGAGCAGATGTGCGGCTATGCATCGCGGTTTCTGGAAGGCCGGCGTCGCAATCAGGGTGTGTCTGAAGATCTGAAGAGTCAGTTCTGGACAGATTTCGAGCAGCTGATGTTGCGGATGCAGCGTTCGCTGCATGAGCAGGAAGTGGCGGACGCTGTGGCCAGTGACAGTCGCGCTCTGCTGGGCTGTGACCGCATCGCAGTGGCGACGCGGAAGGGCCGCAGCGTGCAGATTCTGGCAGTCAGTGGTCAAAGCAGCGTGAATCCGCGAGCCAATCTGATTGCCGCCATGGCCAAACTGGCTCGCCGCGTGATCGAGATGGGTGAGACGCTGAAGTACACGGGCCGCATCGAAGGACTGGCCCCGCAGGTGGAAGAGCCGCTGGCGGCATTTGTGCAGGAGAGCGGTTCGCGAATGGTGCTGCTGGTACCCACCTTTGAATCGCCGCCGCTGGTGCGGAAGCAGGGTGAGGAGGCGGATCGTGAGCAGCGGAAGACTCGCCCCAAAGCCACCGGCTGTCTGATTGTCGAACAGATTGCTGAATCCGAGCCTGGTCCGCAGCTTGAGCAGCGTACGGAGCTGCTGGCGGATCATGCCGGCGCTGCCCTCTGGAATGCTCGACGCCATGAACGCATCTTTGGCCTGAAACTGTGGACGGCCGTTGGTTCGGTGCGGGAATGGTTTCATGGTCGCAAGCTGATGATCACTCTGGCGGTCGCGGCCGCAGTGCTGGTGCTGGTTGCGGCCATGACACTGATTCAGCTGGAGTATCCGGTGACGGCGGAAGGCAAGCTGATGCCGGTCGAGCAGCATGCTGTGTTTGCCACCTGGGATGGCCTGATTACCAGGGAAGGCCTGAAAGTGGATGGCAATCAGGCGGTTGCGGCGAATGCCGTGCTGATCGAACTGGAGAACGAAGAGCTGGACGGTCAGATTGAAGAGGCGGCAGCGACGGTCCGCAAGCAGCAGATGCTGGTGCAGGCCAAGGAAGAAGAGATTCGCAAGACGGAAAGTCAGAAGAACTCGGTCGACACCGAAACGGCTCGTAATGGCGAGCTGAACCGTGAACGCCTGAAGGTGGAACTGGAGCGACTGCTGGGTGACGAACTGATTGCTCGCCAACAGTTAAAAACGCTGGAAAATCGGCGTGAGACAAAGCTGAAGGTACTGGCTCCGGCAGGCGGCAGCATTCCTGATTTTCAGCTGCGTCAGATGCTTGAGAATCGTCCGGTGCGAACGGGGGATTACCTGTTTGACGTGATGAACGAGCAGGGTCCGTGGCACATGGAGCTGCTGCTGGATGAAAAGCGTATGGGGCACCTGCTGCGTGCTCAGCGACAGAAGCTGGCGGCTGGTGAAAGCACTGAGCTGGCTGGGGCCTTTGTGCTGGCCAGTGACCCTGAGAAGAAGTATCCGTGTCGTCTGACGAAAGTCGCCAGTCGTTCCACCACGGATCAGGAGAAGGGTGCGGTGTTTGAGCTGACGGCGGTGGCTGATGGTGATCAGGAGCTGCCGCCACTGCGGATTGGTACAGAAGTGACGGTCCGCATTTACTGTGGCAAGACTTCGCTGGCCTACTGGTGTTTCGGGGATGTCGTGGAATTCCTGCAGCGTTACGTCTGGCTGTGAATAGTGATCAGTATACAGGCGAGCCGCGGACGGGAGTCCGCGGGTGTGCGTTTTGCTGCACTGCGGCCGGCGGCGGCATCCATGCTGCACAGTTGCAGGCGGTGCAAAGCTGTGTGGCCCCTGTTAACTGTGGCACGCAGTAGTTCGCAGCACCGGCTTCAGCCGGAAGCGAGTCTCGGCGCAGCCATCTTCCGCCACGGATGAACACGGATTTTCACGGATAAACGTCAGGGGATGACGGCGGGTGCGGCCTGCAGTTACCCCTCATCTGGTGCCATATGCATATGCGTATGCTTTGCAGACTGTTGGTCTCACGCGAAGCCGCGAAGCCGCGAAGGGAAACGCACTGTGGTGTTGCATCTTTGCGCTGCCGGATGGAATCAATTGACTTTTTTGCACCGCTGACAAGCTGATGACTCTGCAGGCCCCGCTGCCAGCAGGGCAGGTTGGCTGAGTTGTCAAACAACTCAACCACTGTCTCCCGCGGCAACTCGATCACGATGCTGACTGAGTATTTCACGATGAATTCCCGTGATCGATTTACCGGATCAGTCCATCGGTCACACGACTTACTTGAATTCCGTGGTCATCCAGCCATCGTTGAGTTCGATGCGCGTGATGGTGACGGACAGCTGTTTGTCAC
>JBJTPZ010000698.1:0-3870 GCA_046075365.1 Planctomycetaceae bacterium | reverse complement strand
GACGGAATCTCTGGCGCAAATCCTGCAGTCCGATTCTACTTCAGTGCCCTCACAGCAGCATCCGCTGCTGCATCAGGCAGCGCCGCCAGTTTCGCTGTCTGATGACGGCCAGCAGTTCACAAGTCTGCAGCAGCTGGGGCTGAACAGACCAGTGGTGGTCGTGTTCTACCTGGGTTACGGCTGCAGTCACTGCGTTGCACAGCTGGTGTCGTTGGAGCGTGATCTGCATTACTTCCGTGAACTGGATGCGGACATCGTCGCCATCAGTGCTGATTCGCCGCAGCACACTGCCGCACGATTTCAGCAATACGGCAGGTTTGCATTTTCTGTGCTTTCTGATGAGAATCGAAAGGTGGCTGCGGAATGGGACGTGTTTCATCCGGCCACTGAGCAATCAGAAGAGCTGATGGATCACGGTACTTTCGTTGTGGACCGCAACGGCCAGGTGATCTGGGCGTTTCGTGGCAAAGAACCATTTCTTGATAATCGCAGCCTGCTGCAGGTGATTGCAAAGTCGCAGGGCCTGTTGCCGGAACCTGTGGCGCAGGCACCGTGACCAGCAGCAGCACTGCACGTGCGGGAGCATTTCCAATGGGCATCAGACTGAATTGCCGATGCGGCAGGTCGCTGCATCTTCAGGATGATCTGGCGGGTTTGGCAATCCGTTGTCCGCAGTGTCAGAAGATTCTGCAGGTTCCCGACAGCTGGCTGCAGGGTGCCGAGGCTGCCGAAGGTGCTGCGGAGCAGGCAGCTCGAAGTCGCAGTCCGCGGGCAGCATCCCGAACTGCCGGATCAGCGTCGTCCCTCGGTAAGTTTTTTGTGGGACTGGGCACATTTTTGGTGTGCTCATTCGGGTTGTATTATGTCGGGGGTATTGTAAGCAGTCGCTCAAGAGGCGTTTCAGAGTCTTCAGGAACCGACAGCTACCGCCCTCCGCCGGTTTACTCAAAATACGGGTTTAACACCGAGGCTGCCGGCTCAGTCTCCACGGCTCCGACCGGACTCCAGCCGGGGAAGATCCCGGTACCTCGATTTTCAGAACTGGGCCGTCCGGTCACGCGTTTTCCCGGTGGGCAGTTAATGTACTCTGTGCAAGCACTGTCGGGTGACTCAAGTCCCGGGGGCGATATGCAGATGTTTGTGTATCTGCCCGCGGAACCGGCCGGGCCCGCAACATTACCATGTGTTTTGGTGGCACCTGCCGGGACGATCCTGCTGACCGGAAATGGTGTGACGGATGATTACCACAAAGAAGCCTTGCCGTATGTCGAGGCGGGGTGTGTGGTGGTGCGTTATTCACTGGACGGTTCGGTGGATGACATGGACAATCCGGCGCAGCTGGAGGCCGGGATTCGGGCTTTCTTGACGGCGGAGGGTGGCACTGTCAACGGGCGCAACGCCCTGGAATATGTGCTGCAGAATCTGCCTCAGGTGAATCCTCGCAGAATTTTTGTGGCCGGACACAGCTCAGCCGGCACGGTGGCCCTCTGTATGGCAGCGGTGGAGCCTCGCCTGGCTGGTTGCATCGCCTATGCGGCCTGTGCTGATCCCGAAGCAAGGCTGCGGGACGCTCTTGAGAACAACGGTCCGGCCTACGCTCTCCTGATGCAATTTCTGGCCGCGGCGTCGCCGATGAAGCATGCGAGTGAAATCAAGTGCCCGGTTATGGTTTTCCATGCCCTGGATGACAGCAATGTGGCCTACAGCGAGGCGCTGAACTATGTGGCGACATTGAAATCTGCGGGAGTTGAGACGCACTTCGTGACGGCAGCCTCCGGTGACCACTACCAGCCGATGATTGATGAAGGCATTCCCGCCGGGATTCGCTGGCTGCAGCAGCAGTGACCGCGACATGCGCAAAGATCACGCTGCGGGCGGCCGATGAAAACGCCGAAAGCTGAGCAGCACCATGCTGAACACAAAGCTCATGAAAATCACCAGCAAACAAAAAAACGGCACCATCTGCAGCGGCTGTCGGCTGACATTGGCCGTGAATGTCAGATGAGACAGCACCAGCATCATTGTTGCCATGCCTGCACTCATCCATGACAGCATACCTGACATCCATGCCAGACTGTCATGGCGGCGATCGGGATGCAGCCAGTATTCCCGATGCGGAATATTGACCATTGTCACAGGCAGCACGGACGTCAGTTTGCCCAGCAGCAGCACTATGAATGGAAAGACAACCTGGAAGCCCACCTGGAGCAACACCGCCTGAGCGCGGGGCATCCAGTCATTGGCCTGTCCTGCAGGTCCGAAGTGCGTGGCAACGGATTCCGGCAGCCTGTACCAGTACCAGCTGTGCTGCAGAATTCCCACCGGAACCAGCAGCAGCAGAATTCGAAGCGCTAGTCGTCCGGACTGTGCCATGGTCATGAAGCTGCTTGTTGGATGCGGACTTGCGGTGTCGTGTGAGCCTGATTGGTGAATCGACTGCTGCAGCATTATCACCTGCTTGTGGGGCTGAATCAAGACTGGGTGATCGCTGATGTTCAGTCAGATGTCCGGAGAAGGACTCTGCTTCTGCCGGAATTCTCCGGAGATTGACTGGTTTACGTCAACCCCCTCGCGGCACCGCTCCGGCACCGCTCCGGCACCGCTCCGGCGACCGCGAACCTGCTGATTCCGGCAGCAATGAGGGGGCTGTTGCCAACAGACAGAAAGCGACCGTTCCACTCGTCAAAAGCCGGTTTTTCGGAACTGAGAATCGCCAGAAAATGCCGCAAATCTCAGGGTGGTCGGACAATAGGCTGTCCGACCGCCGTTGATACCATGCGGGCGGATCCTGAGCGTAAAAATGCCGCCCAGCTGTGTAATCCTTCTCGGCGAGGAACAGATTCTGTCCCGATTTCCGTGCAGGTATGTGCAGTTGTCGGTAGGATTTCCCCTGACGGATCACGGGAACGAGGCATTGCGACCGTAGTACAGCCCGAGCCCCCTCCCGAAACCCAACGACTAAAACAGCGAGCCTCCCATGGACGTTTTTGACCTGCGAAGACGCCTCGTCGACGACTATGAACGCTACATCCGCAGCTTCATTAAAATCGCTGACGCCAAAATCTCCGCACTTGTTGAAGATTCGCTCCAGTCCGGTGCATTCTGGCCACAGCCACTGCTGCAGTTGAATCCGACTTTCCTGCCCGGCGGAACGATCGACTCATTGGTCGACCAGAACATGCTGCATGCGGAGTGCCGCCGCATTTTCCGGGCCGACAAATCAGAAACAGACCTGCTCGGCAAACCACTGACACTGCACACGCACCAGACCGATGCCATCCGGAAAGCAAAGGAAAACAAAAGCTACGTTCTGACCAGCGGCACCGGGTCCGGCAAAAGTCTCACCTACATCGTGCCCATTGTTGATCATGTCCTCCGCAATGGCACGGGCCGCGGTGTCCAGGCAATCGTCGTCTATCCCATGAATGCTTTGGCCAACAGCCAGGACGAAGAACTCGCCAAATTCCTGAAACGGGGTTATCCGGAAAACCAGTCGCCCGTGCGCTATGCCCGCTACACGGGCCAGGAGAAAGGCGAAGAGCGCGAAGCGATCCGCAGCAACCCGCCCGATATCCTGCTCACCAACTACATGATGCTGGAACTGCTGCTGACTCGTACCGAAGACCGCGAACTGGTCCGTTCGGCCCAGAACCTGCGTTACCTCGTCTTTGACGAACTCCACACCTACCGCGGTCGCCAGGGTGCGGATGTGGCTCTGCTGATTCGCCGCTGCCGCCTGGCCTTCAACAGCCCCAACATGATCTGTATCGGAACCTCGGCCACGATGGCATCCGAAGGGACGTCACTGGATCAGAAGAAGGCCGTGGCGGACGTCGCCACCACACTCTTTGGCACAAAGATCGACAGCCC
>JBJTPZ010000697.1:0-3940 GCA_046075365.1 Planctomycetaceae bacterium | reverse complement strand
ACACACCCGAGAACCGGAACAACAACATCGGTTTTCGTTTGGCGAGCACTTTGCAGCGGTCCGCTGAGACCGCAGCGTCGGAATTGATGGACAGCCTCCGGGAATTTCATCGAGAGCACGTCAGGTGCAAAAGTTCAGATTCGTTTCCTGTGTTCGCGGCATTTCTGATGCTGAGGGCCGAAGTTTGTATGTCTCGGTCGGGCTGGTAGCATTTGTCGAACGTCCGGCCGAGACAGTTTTTTAAGGCAGGGTTCGGCAGCGGAGGCTGGGTCCCGGGGCTGGGTCCTGGGGCTGCTTTGGGAGCGTGATATGTCGGGTATTGATCTGGAAGCGGAACTGCGTGCCGATATTGCCGATGGTAAGGTGATTGTCGTGGCCGGGGCTGGCCTGTCGGCAAGTGTGACCGGCGGAGCTGCGCCCGGGTGGCGAAAACTGGTGCAAACCGGCATAGACCACCTGCGATCGCTGGGCGAACCCGCTGGGTGGTGCAACTGGGTACAGGGCAGCCTTTGCGAGACGTTCCCGGACGCTCTTTTAAGTGCGGCTGAATCGGTCGACAAGAAGCTGAGAGAACGTCAGGAATTCTCGCCATGGCTGCGTTGCCAGTTTGAAGGGCTTTCGATTAAGGACGTCCAGCCTCTGCGGGCACTGGCAGACTGGAACTGCCGCGTTGTCACCACAAATTACGATAATCTTCTGTCACACGGCCTGTCGCGGACCGGGATCAGCTGGAAAGATTCCCGCAATGCCCTGCGATTTAGTCGTCAGGATGAACCGCTGGTGCTGCATCTGCACGGTCGCTGGGATGAACCAGAGTCCGTGGTGCTGGGGATTCGCAGCTACGTTGATGTCGGAATGGATGCGAACACGCAGGCAGTCCTGCGCTCACTGGCACTGTCTTCCAGCCTGGTGCTGATTGGCTGCAGCGACGACGGACTGACGGATCCGAACCTGGGCGCCTTCCTGAAATGGCTGCGAGATCTTGAGCAGGCTGCTGGTGCTGAACACCGTCACTATCGCCTGTACTGCGGTCAGGAACCGCAGCCGGCAACGATTGGGCGGATCTTTCCGGTGCGGTATGGGGAAACGTTTCAGGATCTCGCCGGTTTCCTGAGGAGACTGGTGCCCGCTCGGCCACCGGTGCCGCCGGTACCACCAGAGCCGGCTGAGGTTATCTGGCCTGAAGCCGTCCGCAGGTACGTTCGGAGTCTGGCCGAGAAGACGTCCAGGTTAAGCCTGCTGGGATTCGGCAAGGGACTTCAGGTCGACCTGCCCATTGAAAGGGCGTGGGTGCCGCTGCGAGTGCTCTGGACGGAAACTGCCGGCGAGCTGCGGCGTGACAGAGCCTCGCAGCAACAGGGCGAACGCCTGTCGGTCGATGTGAATGCCGTGTTTCAGAATACGAACCTTGAAACCTGGCGAGGGGCACTGCTGCTGGGAGAACCTGGAGCGGGCAAAACCACTGCCGCAAGACAATTGGCCTGGCGACTGGCGTCCCAGACCGTGCCGCCAGGGGCACTGGGCCTGCCAGTCGGAATCTGCCCGGTGCTGCTGCGATTCCGCGATCTGTCCGACGCCGCCGCCAATGCTGACGGCGGTCTGAAGCAGTTTTTGACCGAGTCACTGTTTCGCCGGGATGCTCCTGCCAGCCTGCAGCAGCCCGGGGCCGAACTGTGGGACAGCGCCACAATTCCCATCCTCTGGATCCTCGACGGGCTGGATGAAATTGTGGACCATTCAGCCAGACAGCGGATCGCCCACTGGATCACTCAGGCCCTGGATGATCGCGAGAACGACCGATTTCTGGTCACCTGCCGGTTTGCCGGTTACAACCGCGCCGGTATCTCGCTCGGATCGGGATTCCGCGAATTTCATGTCCAGGCACTCACCGTCGATGATCAGCAGCGGTTCATTAACGAGTGGTTCAATCTGGTTTACGACCGACTGGGCAAACTGAGTGAGGCTGCCGACAAAGCTGCCCGGCTGCTGCAAAAACTCAGTCTGTCCGAATACCAGACGCAGAAAATGCGGCAGCTGACCGGCAATCCCATGCTGCTGACAGTGCTGTGTCTGGTGTTTCACGACAACGAAGATCTGCCGAAACAGCGGTCTGAAGTCTATGCGCACTGTGTGCGCGTCCTGCTGGAACACTGGCGAAAGGAACTGTACGCTGCCGGTGTGGGCCGTCTGCCCGCTGAACCGCTGGATGCGGAAACGGTGGATGAAGTGCTGCAGCAGCTGGCGTGGTGGCTGCATTCCCAGGATCAGCGTACAGCCGCATCACAGGAACAGCTGGCTGCCCTCACCGATCAGGTTCTGGGCGGGCTGCAGCAGAAGGTGCGGCAGAATCTGACGGGGTTGCAGTTTCTGGATCGAGTGCGTGAAGAGACCGGAATTCTGGCCGGGGAAGCCAACGGGGAGCTCAGCTTTCTGCACCTGACGTTTCAGGAATACATGGCCTCGAAGTTTGCCACGGCCAACGGCCACGGAGCGCAGCTGGCGGAGTCTGCTGCAAGGAGTGACTGGTGGAAAGAGACGGCGCTGCTGTCACTGCGTTCCAGTCGCGGTTTCTGCAGCAGTTTCTTCCGGTCGCTGTTGCAGCAGCCGGGGCTGGAGCAGCGTCCTGATCTGATGGAACAGTGCCTGAATGAATCCAAATTTGTGGATGCCGAACCATTTGTTGAGATCGTGCAGCAGGCTCAGCAGCAGCCGCAGCGGGCCGTCACCGTGCTGAAGATGCTGCAGAACTGGGGCAGGCAGCTGCCGACACTGGCTGATGCCGCAGCCGAATTGCTGCAGGCGGGTCTGCCGGAGGGACAGCTCGGCCCGGTGGCACAGCAGCTGCGACAGGCGGCCTGTGAACTGCTGCTGCGAGCCGAACGGGAACTGCCGGATAATCTGCCGACAAAGGCTTTGGCCTACGATGAACGGATTCAGATTTCGTTTGTGCAGATCCCGGCCGGTTCGTTTCAGATGGGCAGAAACGGGAGTAAGGATGGGGATGCACCCGAGCATCCGGTACGGATTACGCGACCATTCCTGCTGGCCACGACACCTGTGACAAACGCCCAGTACGAGCTGTTTCTGCAGACGAATTCTGGTTTTCGGAAGCCGGATTACTGGGATGATCGTCGCTTCAATCAGCCGCAGCAGCCGGTGGTGGGGGTCAGCTGGGACGATGCTCTGGCCTACTGCAAGTGGGCGGGCGGTCGATTGCCGACGGAAGCCGAGTGGGAGTATGCCTGCCGGGCCGGCAGCAGCGGTAATTATTGTTTTGGGGATCAGGAAGAGCAGTTACCCGAGTATGCGTGGTTTCGGGATAACAGTGGCGGTACGACGCAGCCGGTGGGGCTGAAGCTGGCCAATGCATGGGGCCTGCAGGACGTGCACGGCAACGTGTGGGAATGGTGTGCCGACTGGTACGCTGAGGACTGGTACAGCAAATCGCCGGCTGATGATCCTGAGGGGCCACGTAAGGGTAAAAGCCGCGTGTTGCGTGGCGGTTCCTCGGGCTTCAACTCAGTCAGGTGCTCTGCGTGGTTCCGCAACTACATCGCACCCGAGAACCGGAGCGGCAATTTCGGTTTTCGTTTGGCGAGAACTTTACCCCCTGGCCCCTGACCCCCTTTACCGCGAGTCTGCGATTTGTGTTTTTGCGGCTGCTTGTAAAACCGGGGTGGATTGTAATTCTTACAATACACGGACTGTTGGGGGCGTTGTAAAACTTACAAACAGCGTGGGCAGGCGGTGGGTGCGAAAAAAATTTGAAGCGATGGCTGCAGCCGGCTGTGTGGCGCAAACTGCTGTGAATTCAGCGTTTATGGAATTTCACTAGGATTTCGCGTTGGAAAATCGCCGTCGATTTTTGACTTTGGCACAGTGGTTGCATACAATGTCAAATGAGAGCAAAAGTGGTTTTGGCCTGAGAACCCGAAACCCG
>JBJTPZ010000696.1:0-11542 GCA_046075365.1 Planctomycetaceae bacterium | reverse complement strand
TACTGCCAGGGCCTGACGATGACCAGTGCGGCCTTCAGCCGGCTGTTCGAAATGCCGCCGCGGAAACCGGAATCGCAGCTGGAACAGAAGCACATGGACATGGCGGCCAGCATTCAGCTGGTGACGGAAGAAATTGTGCTGCAGATCGCTGCTCATGTGCACCGGCAGACCGGCATGAAAAATCTGGTGCTGGCCGGTGGCGTGGCCCTGAATTGTGTGGCGAATGGTCGGCTGCTGCGCGAGGGGCCGTTTGCTGACATCTGGGTGCAGCCGGCATCGGGTGATGCGGGCGGGGCGGTGGGAGCTGCGACGTTTGTGTGGCATCAGCTGCTGCAGCAGGAACGTCGGCCGGCCGGCGGGGATTTCCAGTTCGGCAGTCTGCTGGGGCCGCAGTATGACAATGCGGTGATCGAGCAGTTTCTGGGAGCGGCGGGTGTTAAATATCAGCGGTTTGCGAACGAGACTGAGCTGGTGGAGCGAGTTGGCAGTCTGCTGACGGAAGAAAAGGTGGTGGGCTGGTTTCAGGGGCGGATGGAGTATGGTCCGCGGGCATTGGGCAGTCGCAGTATTATCGGGGATCCGCGATCACCAAAGATGCAGTCGGTGATGAATTTGAAGATCAAGTATCGGGAAAGTTTTCGCCCGTTTGCTCCGATCGTGCTGCGTGAAGCGGCATCGGACTGGTTCCAGATTGCTCCGCAGCACGAAAGCCCCTACATGCTGATTGTGGCGGACGTTTTGGCGGAGCGGCAGGTGCCGCTGACGCCTCAGCAGCAGCGGGTGATGGAAGAATCGTCGGACCTGTGCGAGCGGGTCAATGTGCCGCGTTCGGCGGTGCCGGCTGTGACTCATGTGGACTATTCTGCGCGGCTGCAGACGGTGGACAATATTCGCAATCCGCGACTGCATCGCCTGCTGAGCAATTTTCTGCAGCGGACAGGCTGTCCGATTCTGGTGAATACCAGTTTCAACGTGCGGGGTGAACCGATTGTATGTACTCCTGAAGACGCCTTCCGCTGTTTCATGTCGACGGAGATGGACGTGCTGGTGCTGGAAGACTGTGTGGTGCTGAAGTCTGAGAATGAATCGACGGTGAGCGGTGCTGAGCGTCAGCGGCATCTGGCGAAGTTTGAACTGGATTAGGGCGATGCGTCCGAAGAAGACCTGCCACGTTTTTCTGGTGCTGAATCTGATGCTCTGTCTGGCGTCTGCTGCTGCGCTGCTGGTGTTGCGGTGGCGCGCCGGTTCCGTGGGTTTCGGGGGGGCGTCAGTTCTTTGTCCTGGATGTTTGTTGTGCTGGGGTGGTGCAGCGGCCGGATCGTTGTGGGGCCTGCGTCGTGGATTTCACCTGATCGTCGCGCGTTTGTGGCTGGTTTTGACAGGTTTTTTCTGCCATATTTGGCAGCGGAGGCGATTCTGGTCGCGGTTCGTCACGGTAAACTTTCCGCGGCCGTGATTCCCGATCGTACACTGCATCATGCTCTGCAGCCAGGGGTGCTTTCTGAGGTGTATACTGCGGAGTTTCAATATTTGCAGCAGGTAAACAGTCTGGGAATGCGGGGGGCGGAAATTGCGATAGACAGGACGGCTGGTGTCTGCCGAGTGCTGATGCTGGGTGATTCCTTTACGATGGGCACCGGCGTCGCGGATGACGAGACGTTTACGGTGCTGCTGCAGAATTCCCGGTGGAATCTTTTGCCACACAGCGGGGGATCACAAGTCTGATTGTTAGCGTTCAGAAGTGCGGCAGTCAATTCTCCGCTCTGCCACAGCCGTGATATGCACTGGACGCCGGCCGGACACGAAGTAATGGCCGGGGAACTGGAAGACTTTCTGGTAAGATCGGGCGAACTCTGACGCGTTATGTTCAGTGTCCTGTGGCCGAAACGCTGTGAGCATGCAGAACTGTCTGCTGCTCTGCAACTGCCAGTGCACCTGACGCGAAACTGTTGCCGTCTGCTTCAGTACAACGAACTGGTAAGCAAAATGTTGCGTGGTTTTTATAGCTGGCTGCTCTCACTTGCCGGGTTCACTCGCATTTCCGGGCACATGCTCTGGGCTGCTCGGATTCATGACGGCTGGAATCTTCTTGATTGTGGTGCAAATCGAGGCGTATTTCTGAACAGAGCTCTCGCTGCATTGCCTGGGCCAGGTCAGGTAATCTGCGTTGAGGCCAATCCGCAATTGGCTCAGCAGTTGCCGGTGCCTTTTGGGGTGCAGTGCAGCGTCAGAAATGAAGCTTTGACGGGCGACAATGCTGTTAAAGAATTGGATTTCTATCCGTCTGAAAACTGTGAGGCATCCAGTCTGTACCCATCGGTCGCTGGTGTGTTTGGCCTTGGCAGGAAGATAACGGTGCCGGCAGTCAGCCTGGAAGCCCTGGTTGACCAGTTCGGGAAATATCAGCATCTTGTTGTAAAAATGGATATTGAGGGTGCTGAACTTGACGTTTTGCGACATACATCAGATTCGGTGCTTGCCAGAATTTCGCAGTTGACAGTCGAGTTTCATGACAATATTGATCCGACAATGGCGGGTGATGTTCTGGAAATCTGTGCAGAATTGAAGAGCAGAGGTTTCTGGGTGGTTAAAGGCGACGGGCCGGGGAATGAGGACATTCTTTTCATTGCTGGCCGCGAGGTTAATGGCTTCAGGCCGTTAGCTCAGATCCTGTTGGCAAAGGGCCTGACGACTGCCAGGTGTGTGCTGAAGAAATTATTTGTGTCATAAAGCGACCACAGACTGCTGGAGTATCAATCCGGGGGGGGCACGCGAGGCATTTGTACTGATGCAGGATTGATGGTTGAGCGTTCCAGTTCCGCGTGTTTGGAGGCTCCTGATAGTCGCCGCAGGCTGCCCAATTATCGGGTCCATCCGGGAATCTTGTGGGTCGAGCTGCTGAGGAGCAGGCAGATGAGTCTCAGCATTCGAGTGAGAAAAAGGCCTTGGCGGACCATCGCGTTCCACGATTTTTGTTGATGTGAATTTGTTCAAAGCCTGGGGTTTTCTGGCTTCGTCGGAGCCAGCCATCGGTCGCTCGCAAGAGCTGGCGACCGATGGCTGGCGCAGACGAACGGCAGAACTGCCTTTGTCGGTGGAGCCGGAGAAAGCGGCCTGCCCACACAAATACCGGAAGGACCGACTAGTTTCTCTGGATAAAAAAATCTCGAGCGATTTGAGAGAAGCGGTCGGGTGTGCCGGTGTGGCACTTGATGGAACCCAGTGATCTGACGTGGGGCATTAGACCGTTGCGCGGAACTTCGGCCATTCTGGGCGGGACTTTCCTGGGGATTTGGAATGAAAATTGATTTGCAGACCACACCCCGTCTTCTTCGCCAGTTCGGCGGGCTTTGTTTCCTGTTCTTTGCGACACCGGGTATTTGGCTGCTGATATCGCAGGGCGGCAGCTGGCGATCGACGGGACTGGTTTCTGCAGGCGTTATCGCCGGGATGCTCGGCTGGCTGCGGCCAAACTGGCTGCGGCCCGTATTTGTGGGCTGGATGATTTTGGTGTTTCCCATTGGCTGGACGGTTTCGCACCTGTTGCTGGGGTTGCTGTTTTTCGGGGTGTTTACCCCAGTGGGCCGGCTGCTGAGATTTTGTGGCAAGGATTCGCTGCTGCTTAAACGCCCGGCGACTGGCAGCTGCTGGCGGTCAAAGCCGCCGGTGACTGATTTGCAAAGATACCTCAGACAGTACTGATGCCCTGGATGCCAGCCCCGGCCGCATATTGCCGCCGGTGGCTGTATCTGGTGTGCGGACGGTGCAGGCAACACATGGGATTTCACGCAAAGGCTCGACATTGCTAAGAACCGTTTGCACCTACGCAGTTGGCGCGGAAAAATTCCGGGCCATGGCGCTGGCGATGCTCCTGAGCGTTCGCGAAAACGCAGCAAACTCAGTCGATCGGTATGTGATCTTTACCGATTCGCTGGACTGGCGCAAGGTCCCGGATTGGGTCGAGCTGATTTTGCTGGATTGTGCAGTCAGCTCTGATCGTGATTCCAACTGGGCCATCAAGCCCCTGTTGCTGAGTCACCCGGCTGTGCAGGACGATCTGCTGCTGTATCTCGATGCCGATACAACTGTCTACCGGGACGTCATTGGACGCTGCTTCGACTGGATCAGCCAATATTCACTGTTGGTTTTCATGGATTTTTTGACCCCTGAAGAAGATTGGGGACGCGTGAATCTGTTCTCCGTCTACAGGCAGGCCGGGTTCCAGGTGCGGAATCTGAAAATCAATGCCGGCATTATCGGCAGGGCACCCAGTCAGCTGGGACGCACCATGCAGCAGCTGTATGGCGAACTGCTTTCGTCCGCAGTGCTCAGGCCTTTTTTTACCGATGTCATGTACCAGAAAAACGATGAGCCCTATCTGGGGCTGGCGGTGCAGCAGGCATACCGGCAACTGGACCTGCCGCAGGCCGAGCGACTGCATGATCTGACGGTGCACGATTATGCTCTGACAATCGGGGCAAATCCCGCTCTATTCCGGGCAAAACCCGGTCCGGTCATCCGCGTCTGCTGGCATACTGAGGATATAGTCTGCCCGAGCATGGTGCACTGGATTTCCAGCACCCAGTATCTGCACTATCGGACCATTCTGTGGGGGGCACTGCAAAAGGCCGGACTATTGTCCGCCTGGTTTCCGGTGCTGATCCGGGACGAACTGGGGGTGCTGCGACGTCGCGTTGTTCTGAAGTTCCGCAGCCTGCTGCGAAGACTGTCGCGTTAGTTGCCTGTGTCGCCGCGCCGCCGCAAAGGCGGCGTTGAAACTGGTCGTCACGTGTCTGTGGCAAAATCAGAACGGCAGGCTGAACTTGCCCCTGTGACGTGCCGCAAATCAGATCGCTTGAGTGTTTCTTTCCTGTCCAGGCAGATTTTGGAGTTTTTCACGGTTTTTGTTGAACTGGTTTTCCGGATGCAGCAGAAGTTCGCAGGATGACTGAGGCATTGACTGCTGCCCGGAATATCTGGAGCGAGGCAAACACTGGACAAGGTTTGCCGATTTTGCCGATAGACTCAGAGTAGAGTTGGGCATCAGGATCCGGGGCTGCCACCCGCGGGACCGGAGTGCGCTTAGTGCTGGGGTGTTGTGTAGCTGTGGCAAAAACAGCCTGGAGGGGGGGCTCTGATGACCGATGACTCTGATTTCCGGCGTCTGGCCGATGCTGACTCGGGACAGTCCATTTTTGCCGAGTTTTGGGGATTTCTGAAGACCAACAAGAAGTGGTGGCTGGGACCGATCGTGGTCATGCTGCTGCTGCTGGGCGGCCTGCTGCTGCTGTCAACGACCGCAGCCGCGCCGTTTATTTACACGCTGTTCTGATCACTTCGGTTCCCACTGCAAACTGATCGCAAAAAACTGATTTTTCATGTCGATCCAGTTCGGGTTAATTCTGCTGCTTTCCGGCTGCAGCCTGCTGTCGATCAAACTGGCATTCCTCTGGGTGCAGTGGTGTCGGGACTGGTCGCCGTCAGCCGCCGCGTTGCCGCTGCCGTTTCTGCTGGTGGTGGCGGGCTGGATTTGTTTAAGCCGTGTGGTTAAGCAGACAGCCTGCATTTCCACAGAGGCAAAGCAGACCGTGCGTGCCTTCTGGCAGGCGTGGAGTGTTTCACTGGTGCTGTACGCGCTGATGACGCTGAGGGGTTCAGACAGTTCTCTCGAACGATGGCTGACAGTCGGTATCTGGACGGGTTGCGTCACTGCAGCCTGTCTGACAGGCACTCTGACGCTGCATCAGCTGCGGATCAGGCAGCTTGTCAGTCGCTCCTGGAAACTTCGGCTGCTGGCGGGCGGGCTGGGGTTAGTTCTGTGTGCCGGGGCCATTGCAGTCTCAGAACTTGTATGTGGCAGGCTGCTGGCGGCAAGGCCTGTCGGTGAAGCCAAGCGGTACGAAGGGACGTATCTGGAGTCTGGCGCCCTGTTCCGGCATGATGCGGATCTGGGGAGTGCCATGCAGCCTGAACGCCGGGTCAGCTGTCGGCTGCTGGTGGGCGATCGTCAGGTTTGGGATGTGCATTACAGCACTGATCAGTACGGGCGGCGCAGAACTGTTGTCCCCGGGACCAGCGTCCCGGCTGCCAGTGCAGTTTTTTTTGGCTGTTCCTTCCTGTTTGGCGAGGGCAGTGAAGACCGGCAGACAATTCCTTCGGTGTTCTGTGAGCTGGCCCCCGAGTTTTGGGCAGTGAATTACGGTGTGCCCGGCTGGGGCACTCAGCAAATGCTGAGCCTGCTGGAGGCGGGCAGGGTTCGCCGGGAAACAGTCCTGCCGGTGAAGCTGGGAGTCTATCTGTATCTGCCTGAGGTCCACGAAGCTCGCGTTATTGGCGACATGGATTTCGTCAACGAGTCTTCGATTGATTTTCCCTGTTACGTGCTGGATCCCGCACGCGGCGTGAGGCGGAACGGCAGTTTTCGCACCGCTCGGCCTTTGACGAATCTGTTTTACGATGTGGCGCGAGCCAGTCGCACGAGGGCCTTGTTAGGTCTCAATTTTCCGCGCCGCACACCGGCTCATTACATGCTGACTGCGGCCATCATTGCAAAGTCTCGCGACCTGTTTCTGCAGGAGTTTCCTGAGTCGCGATTTCTGCTGGTCGCCTATCCGGGGGGCGAGTCAGAGAATTTGACTATTACAGAATGTCGCAGGTCCGGCGTTGAAGTTCTGAACCTGCAGGGGCGGTTTGATACCGCTGACGCGTCGATGCAGCACTACGGTGATGGCCATCCGACTGCTGCCGCTAATGCGAAGACAGCATCTTCAATATTGAGTTTCATTCGAATTTCGGAACACGCGAAATGACAGCAATCAAAATAAGTCGGGATGCTGATCCAGAGTTTGAGTTGTTCGTCCTGCATTGAGGAGGGATGGTGTGATTGGGCGAATTCGTAGACTGGTGACCGATGTGTTGTCTCTGCGTCATCTGAAGCGGGAGATCGTCGGGTTACGCGGGCAGATTGCCGCGATCGACCAGCGGTTGTCGGGCAGTGCAGCAGGGTTGGCCGAAGCGGAATACAGGCGAATTGCGATGGAATGTGGCCGAAAGGACAATCGACGGCTGGAAGCCTTCGGAGAAAAGGTACTGTCGCAAAACGATGAAGACGGAATTATCCGAGAGATCTTTCGCAGAATCGGAACCAAGTCGAAAAGGTTCCTTGAATTTGGCACTGGAGACGGCACTGAGAACAATACAGTCAGGCTTCTGCTGGACGGCTGGTCGGGGGTCTGGATCGATGGCTGCGCTGATTCGAATCGTCGGCAGCGTGAGTTTTTTTCTCGATGGATTGATCGTGGCGTTTTGAACTGCGTGCAGGCGTTCCTTGATGTTCAAAACATCTGTTCAATAGTCACGTCAGCCGGAATGCACGGCGAAATAGATTTGCTTAGTGTCGATGTCGACGGGAACGACCTCGCCCTCTGGCGTGCTTTGACAGTCGTTCGGCCGCGAGTGCTGGTGATTGAGTACAACGCGTATCTGCCGCCCCCGGTGGCGTGGTGCATGCCTTATGATCCCCATCACTGCTGGGATGGTAAGAGTGCGGTGTTCGGGGCGTCTCTGCAGGCTTGGGCTGATGCCGCCGGTGAGAGGGGGTTCGTGCTGGTTGGTTGCAATGTCTCAGGGTTAAACGCATTTTTTGTGCGGCAGGAGGAAGCTGGAAGCTTGTTTGGTGGTTCGGGATGTCCTGTGCAACTGTATCAGCCCCGACGCTGGTGGCTGGATTGTCTCTTTCGCAGGCCGTCGTCTGAGATACTTGCAAAAGCCTCTGGCGGCGTGATTTGTTAAGCACGGCGGACCAACGTCTGCATGTCTGTAATCTATGTCGGCTGAGCCTGGCGACTGTCTAGGATTGACTGGGTGATTAAAAAACTGCTTGTGACCGGTTCGTCCGGTTTGATTGGGTCTGAAGTCTGTGTCTGGTTTCATCGCCAGGGCTGGCAGATTCACGGGCTGGACAACAACCAGCGAGCCGTGTTCTTTGGGCCTCAGGGGGATACCCGCTGGAACCAGTCACGGCTGCAACAGTCGTTGCCCGGGTTTGAACATCATGAGCTGGATCTGCGGGATCGGTCGGGGGTACTGCAGCTGCTGGCAGAACTGCGACCGCAGGCCATTGTGCATGCGGCTGCTCAGCCGTCACACGATCTGGCCGCCAGGATCCCTTTCGATGACTTCGATACCAACGCCGTGGGGACACTGAACCTGCTCGAAGCAACACGTCAGTACTGTGCCGAATCTCCGTTTGTCCTGATGTCGACCAACAAAGTGTACGGTGACGGTCCGAATGGGATTCGCATGCGGGAGCTGCCCACACGCTGGGATTTCGACGATCCGCTGTACCAGCATGGTATCCCGGAAACGTTCTCTATCGATCAGTGCAAACATTCGCTCTTTGGTGCATCAAAGGTGGCAGCCGATGTCATGACACAGGAGTACGGCCGCTATTTCCAGATGCCCACCTGCTGTCTGCGCGGCGGGTGTCTGACGGGGCCCAATCACAGCGGAGTCGAACTGCACGGTTTTCTCAGCTATCTGATTCGCTGCAATCTGCAGGAACGCGAATACACGGTGTTCGGTTATCAGGGCAAGCAGGTGCGGGACAATATTCATTCCGCCGATGTGGCCGCATTCATTCAGTGTTTTATTGAGCGGCCACGGTGCGGCGAGGTTTATAATCTGGGTGGGGGGCCGGATAACACCTGTTCGATTCTGGAAGCATTTGAACTGATCGAGCAGCTTTCCGGAAAGCCTCAAAGGTACACGTACGCGGACGAGAATCGAATCGGCGATCACATTTGCTATTACAGCGATCTGAGAAAGTTGCGATCGCACTATCCCGAGTGGGATATTCGGATCGGTCTGCGGCAAATTTTTGAACAGATCTGGCAGTCATGGCAGCAGCGATGCTGAGGCGGGAGCAGGCGTGAAGATCCTGATCACGGGGGTTTGCGGTTTCGTCGGCAGCACGCTGGCCAGGACCTTGCCGGAATACCGCTCGGGTCTGGAAATCCTTGGGCTGGACAATCTGGGACGGGCCGGCAGCGAACTGAATCGCTGCGAATTGCAGCAGCGGGGGATTAAGTTTCTGCATGCGGACATTCGCCAGTCCAGCGATCTCGAACAGCTGCCGCCGGTGGATTTCGTGATTGATGCGGCGGCCAATCCCAGTGTCCTTGCGGGAGTGGCGGGGGCGGGCGGTTCAAGGCAACTTGTTGAGCACAACTGTTACGGAACAGTCAATCTGCTGGAGTACTGCCGGAAGTTCGGCGCCGGATTCTCAATGCTCAGCACCAGTCGGGTGTATTCCATTGAGGGCCTGAGCCGGCTTCCGCTGTCGGTTGCAGATGGAAAATTTGTGCCGGACAAATCGCAGCCCTGGCCCGTCGGGTTTTCTGAGCAGGGCATCAGCGAAGAATACAGCACTGCCGCTCCGGTGTCTCTGTATGGTGCGACCAAGCTGGCATCCGAAGCCTTGGCGCTGGAATATGGCTGCACGTTCGATTTCCCTGTCTGGATTAACCGCTGCGGCGTACTGGCCGGGGCCGGACAGTTTGGTCGCGCTGATCAGGGGATCTTCAGCTACTGGATTCACTCGTGGTGCCATCGCCTGCCGCTCAAGTACCTCGGATTTGGGGGGCATGGATATCAGGTACGTGACTGTCTGCAGCCGCGGGATCTGGTGCCGCTGATTTTCTCACAGGCGGCTGTCGGGGCCACCTTTGCCGGGCCGCGGATCGTCAATGTCTGCGGCGGAATATCCTCGGCGGTTTCACTGCGTGAATTAAGCCAGTGGTGTCATGATTACTTCGGCAGTCATGCAGTGACGGCGGATGCGACGGAACGGCGTTTCGACCTGCCATGGGTCGTCCTTGACGCCAGCCGGGCGCAGCAGGTCTGGTCATGGCGTCCGGCGACTTCGTGGCAGCAGATCTGCAGGGAAATTGCAGAGCATGCTCGGAAGAATCCCGACTGGATGCTGCTGAGTCGGGGGGGGTAAAGCGATGTTTGAGGGAGGGCAGAACAATTCAGAGCCGGGGAGCGCGGCAGCTTTGCAGCTGCTGAGTGTCATCATTCCGGCTCGGGACGAAGAAGGGTGTATCCGATCGACGGTCGAGCATCTGCATCTGGAGCTGATGTTGCGGGGAGTGCCGCATGAGATTGTGGTTGTGGATGATGGCAGCAAAGACCGCACCTGGGCCATCCTGCAGGAAACGCGACAGTCAATTGCAGAACTGCAGCCGGTGCAAAACCAAGGTCTGCACGGTTTTGGCCGGGCCATCATTCATGGGCTCAATAATTCCCGGGGTGATGCCGTGGTCATCATGATGGCGGATGAATCGGATGACTGTCGTGATGTGGTGCGATACTGGCAGAAGCTGAATGAGGGTTTCGACTGTGTGTTTGGCAGTCGGTTTGTGGCCGGTGGCGGTACGATTGACTACCCGCCGGTGAAGTACATGCTGAACAGGCTGGCCAATCAGATCGTCAGAATCCTGTTTCGGATCAGGCTGAACGATACGACTAACGCGTTCAAGGCCTATCGCCGCGAGGTGATCGACGGCTGTCGCCCGCTGCTGGCTCCGCATTTCAATCTGACGCTGGAATTGCCGCTCAAGGCCATTGTGCGCGGCTTTTCGTGGACCACGATGCCCATCACCTGGCGGAACCGTCGGTCTGGGGTGGCGAAGCTGAAGATTCGCGAGATGGGCAGTCGCTATTTCTTCATTATGATGTACGTGTGGCTGGAGAAGTACTTCAGCTGCGGGGATTACCGCCGCCCAAAGGTGGCGGCAAGTGCCGATGCGCGGCCCGCGCAGTCCGGTCAGGCACTGTTGCCGCAGGGAACACTCGATGGCTAAGCTGCGGGTCCGGCTGAAATCGGCGTGGACAGAGCAGATTGAAACGGAATCTGCCGTGTTCATCAGGGATCTTCCGCTGGGAGAGGCCGATGCTCTGCTGAGCGAGTGGTCGCCGGACGACGAACTGTTCAGCTTCCCGCGACGGAAGGCGTGGTACTGCTGTGAGCCTGAGTGTCAGTTTCGCAGCATGGAGAATGGCGCTTGGCTGACGGCCCGGGCTCGCCTGGGAGTGCACGAATTTCTTTGGCACGGGCACCCCGACCCCAGATACCGAGTACCACATCTGACGCATTTTGAAGAGCTGCGGGTGCACGAAAGTGGCCAGCGGCAGCAGCGGGCTATCGCGATCGTGTCCAACCACGGTGGCAATCCAATGTTTGCTCACCCGGATCTTTTGTATCGCAATCGGCTGATTACAGGTCCGCAGGTGGATCTGTATGGCAGGCAGGGCTGGCGGAAATATCGCAGAGCCTGGTACAGCTGGCCACGCTGTCCGGCCAACTACAAAGGGGAACTGCCGGGCGACTGGCATGGACTGCAGAAGCGGCAGCTGATGAGCACCTACAAGGTGTGTGTGTGTCTGGAGAACATGAACGAGCCCGGGTATTTCACAGAGAAATTTGTCGAAGCAGTGCTGGCCGGCTGCATTCCGGTCTACCGGGCAGCTGCGGACGTGC
>JBJTPZ010000695.1:0-10827 GCA_046075365.1 Planctomycetaceae bacterium | reverse complement strand
GTGCGGATTTGTGTGGCTCTGTCATGTGTTGGCTTTCGGTGCGGGACTGTTACTGACAGTTCAGTTTCCGTGGACACGGGCGAGCAGTTGAAAAGATACGATTTGGGGAGTTTTGCTGCCGTGGGAACGGTGGGAAAATATAGATTTTTTGGGGATTTTGGGTGGGGATGGGTGTGGATTGGCGAGGCGGGCGGGCTGATTGGGCGAGTTGCACCGGCCTGCCGGTCCGGGAATTCGCATTTGATTGTGTCCGGGCGTGGCCAGGTAGTTGCGAAAGCCCGAATTTCGCAGCAGAATATCGAACCGCTGTTCCTCCGCAGATATCCCGCCGTGTTCGTTCCAGGCAATCAAGGTGTTGTACTCATGAGATCGCGAACCATTCAATTGTCTGTGGGCTGGCTGCGGTTTTCGGGGTTAATACTGGGCTCGTGTCTGGCTGCGGCTGCGGCGGCTCAGGAAGCCGCTGCTCCGGCAAAGCAAGATGCTGCAAAGCCGGATGCTGCGAAGCCGGAACCGGTCAAGGAGGGGCATTCGGTTCATGGCGAAGTTTTCAACGAGGGGCCTCGTCAGGCAGCCTGGCTGATGCCTGGGATGGGTGCCGTTCGGTTTCCGACGACGTCTGTCAGTGAAGAGGCGAAGCAGTTCGTGCAGCAGGGTGTTGCTCAACTGCATGGCTACTGGTATTTTGAATCTGAGCGATCATTTCGGCAGGCAGCGATGCTGGATCCGGATTGTGCGATTGCGTACTGGGGCATGGCGATGTCGAATCGCGGCAATCCTGGT
Organism: Planctomycetaceae bacterium; assembly: GCA_046075365.1. Lineage (GTDB taxonomy): Bacteria > Planctomycetota > Planctomycetia > Planctomycetales > Planctomycetaceae > SXXK01. Next base: position 10,044 of record JBJTPZ010000695.1, on the reverse strand, counting down.
CGTGCGAAGGGGTTTATTGCTGAGGGGATGAAGCGTCGTGAGAAAAGCAGCCGTCGTGAGAAGCTGCTGATTGAGGCGTTTGACCGACTGATCAATGCGAAGGGTGACAACGACGGTGAGCGTGAGTCGCGGGCCAATCGGTATGTCTCAGATCTTGAAGATCTGCTGCTGGAGTTTCCTGACGACATTGAGACGAAAACGATTTTGTGTGAGTTTTTTTGGGCCGGTCGTCGTGAAGGCTTGAAGATGCCTTCGCAGCTGGCGGTTGATGCGATGATCCAGGAAGTGCTGGACGTTGAGCCGCTGCATCCTGTACATCATTTTCGCATTCATCTGTGGGATGGTCGCAAGCCGGAGAAGGCACTTCAGTCATCTGCACTGGGAGGCCTGGCGTCTCCCGGGATTGCTCATATGTGGCACATGCCCGGTCACATCTATTCGCGTCTGCGTCGGTATCACGATGCGGTCTGGCAGCAGGAAGCATCTGCTCGCGTGGATCATGCTCACATGATGCGAGACCGCGTGTTGCCGGATCAGATTCACAACTTTGCGCACAACAATGAGTGGTGCATTCGGAATATGACTGCGATTGGCAGGGCTGATGATGCTGAGTCGCTGGCGGGCAACATGATGAGTTTGCCGCAGCATCCAAAATACAACGATATCAATCGGATTGGCAGTTTTCGTTATGGTCGTGAGCGTCTGCTGGAGGTTCTGGAAGCATTTGAGCGGTGGGATCGTCTGGCAGCATTGCAGAGTGATGTGTCGTTTGCCGATTCCGGCAATGCGGAAGAGGATCTGAAGCGGGACCGAGCGATTGGAGCGGCTTTTGCGGCGCTGGGGAAGGCCAGTGAGGCTGCTGCGATTCGCGGCAAGCTGCAGGGGCTGCTGGACGCTGAGAAGCAAAAGCAGACTGAGGCAGTTGCAGAAGCAGAAAAGAAGGCTCGTGAAGCCAAGTCGGACGACAAGGCCATCGAGAAGGCTCGCAAGGACGCAGAGCAGCGATTTGCCGGAACGATGCGCAGGCTTGAGAAGGCGATTCAGGAAATTGATGGTCGTGGCGCAGTGGCAGCGGGGGATCTGGCGAAGGCGCTGGAGCTGTTAACAGCCGCAGAGATTCCTGTGGAGCAGCTGGCACTGCTGCAGCAGAAGGCGGGCAAAGCGGACGACGCGATCAAGAAGATTGGTGATCGTGTGAATTCGAAGAACGGCGAGGTTTTGCCCCTGGCGGCTCAGACGGAGATTCTGTTTGCGGCTGGTCGTCGTGATGAGGCGAAGGCCAGTTTTGAAAAGCTCAGGAAGCTTTCATCGACGATTGATCTGGCCGTACCACCGATGGCTCGACTGGCACCGATTGCGGCGGAGTTTGGTTTTCCGGCGGACTGGCGTTTGCCGGCGGAAAATCCGGGTGATCTGGGTGTGCGTCCGGAGCTGGATTCGCTGGGGCCATTTCGCTGGTCGCCGGTGGCGGCACCGGAGTGGACGTTGCCGGATACTGACGACAAGTCGCGTTCACTGGCTGATTATCGTGGTCGACCGGTTGTAGTGGTGTTTTATCTGGGTTATGGGTGTCTGCACTGTGCGGAGCAGTTGAAGGCGATAGCGAAGGATTACCAGAGTTTTCGGGATGCCGGTCTGGAAGTGGTCGCGATCAGCACGGACAAGCAGATCAATTTGAAGCGTGCTTTGGGGGATTTGGAGGGTGGTTTCCCGTTTCCTTTGGCGGCAGATCCTGAAATGGCGATTTTTCGCAAGTATCGGTGTTTTGATGACTTCGAGAAGGCGGCACTTCACGGCACATTTTTGATTGATGCCCAGGGGCGAATTCGCTGGCAGGACATCAGTTTTGAGCCCTTCATGAATACTCAGTTTTTGGTGAAGGAATCAAAGCGACTGTTGTCATTTGAGCCCCAGACGGCTCCTGCTGCGACCGTGCCGGTCACTGCCGTTCCGGCGGTGACGGCTGCAGGGCGGTGATGACCAGTTGCAGGTGAGCGGGCAGCCAGTGTACGGCGGTGGCCACACCGTGGCCGAGTGCGGCGATTTCTATGGGAATCGCCGGGAATGTGAATTTTCCAGAGCTCTGATAATCGACCAGCAGGTTTTTGCCATCGGTGTGGCAGCGGGTGCCATGTTTCCAGCGGCTGCAGAGTTTGCGCAGTCGGCGTGACATCAGCAGGCGTGTATCGGGTTCCGGCGGTGGTTCTTCAAGCCCGGTTTCGAGGAGCGTGTTGAGTCGCTGATTGAGTTCGCTGCTTTTTCCGGTGTTGAGGTCGGTATCGGCGATGGCGAAGGTTTGTACCCAGTCTCCCCAGCGTGCTGTGGCGACATCGAGTGGTGAGTACAGGGGGAACAGTGGACGAGCGATTTCCGGCCGAGCGGGATTGCCTGGGCGATGAAAACTGACGTGCACGAGTGCTGACAGTCCGTCTGGATCCCAGCCATAGCGAACGGGCGTTCCGAAGGTGACTGCAGCGACCTGTTGTGCCAGCGGGTGCGGCTGTGTGGCGGTGTTCAGCGCAGCGCGTACAGCGAGCCAGTGTGTTTCGTTGCGTTCTCCGACGGCGGCGAAGAACTTCTGAACGGCGGGGCCACCGGTCAGCAGGTTGGACAATAGAGCGAAGGCATTTCCGGCGTGCGAGTGTCCCCAGAGGAGTGCGCGGCGGCCGGGTGCGGGAGGTTTTTGGAGCAGTCTGTGGATCAGTCGGACAGCGAGGTCGGCGCGGGCGAAGTGGTGATTTTCGCCGCTCCATGTGGGCTGCAGCAGTTCGATTTGTGGATCGTCACCAACAAGTGTTTGAAATGTACTGCAGAATTCGCTGGTGTAATTCCCGAGATCTTTGACAGAGCGAGCGATGATGGGTCTGGTGGACCGAAGCAGCAGTTCGGCGGTGCCTTTCAGTGCGGAAGCGGCGGGTGCGGGGGCATCATTTGCCAGGTCCTGTAAGGTTGCGCTGATACCGAACGGGTCATCACCGAGGAACGTGCCATGGACCAGAATCACCTGATCAAAGGCGAGATCTGTGTGCAGCTCGGCAGCAATTCCGGCGACTGGCGGTGTGGCCTGCAGTGTGTGCAGAGTGGGGGTGATCAGCGGTTGTGTCGGGTAGGACTGATGTCGAAACTGATTTCCGACCGGCATGACTGAGCCTTTAGGGTGCTTCAGGGCTGTGGATTGCGGGGCCGCCACAGCAGTGTCGGAGGTTGTCCGGCTGCTGTTGAGTGAAAGTATTCTACCGGCACGAGCGTTGTTTGTCCGTTCTGATCGACTAATTTGAGCTGGCCGAGCTGATTGAATTCTGCCGGTGGCTGATCTTTGGTGTGTCGTACCCAGCCTGTGAGCTGTCCGTTGTTGTACTGATAGTCGTCGTGCCAGTGGCGGGTCGGGAACAGCAGGGGGTCAGCGGCGGGCGGCGTACTATCGCCGGGCTGGTAATGGACGGACATCAGTGTGTTGCCTGAGTAGGTGCGGGTTTCTGAAGCGGGCAGCAGGGTGCTGATGATGCCGGGCAGTGAGACGGAGACGCCGTCGTCAATGAAGACTGCGACATCAACGCGGCGGCTTTTCAGGCCGGGCAGCCACGGGACATCGAAGGCGGGGCCCCAGTTGACGGTAATTTCAGCACGAGAGCGATCGTCGTTGAGTGGTCTGATGCTGACCTGTTCGGGACCACTTTGGAGAACGACCCAGTGAATTTGTGGCTGGCGGCCGGTTTGCAGCTGTTCTGGCAAGACCTGAACGGTCATTTTTCGTGTTGGCAGCAGCGTACGATAGACTCGCCCGAGAGCGATTGGTGAGTTGAGAGAGACTTCGCTGAGTTGTCCAGAGAAGTAGTCGACGTCTGGTGTTCCTGAGTCTTCGGTGATGACAGCCAGTCTGGCGACGGCCGGGATCTGTTCAGGTGTCAGGCTATGGGCGAGTTTGACCATGCGTTCGGGGTCGAGGTCGGCTTCCTGGAAGACAACCGGGTGAGCGCGACCTGTCAGGTACTGCATTCCGGCGGGGTCAACGAATCGGAGGCTGCGTCGGAGAATCCACTGGGTGATTTCCATGAGTCGACCGGTTCTCTGCAGTTCGTCGCGGACATCTGGCCGGAGTGCCGCCAGTGTCAGCAGAGCCGCTTTCATGAATGGCTGATCGGAACCGGAGGAACCCTGTGAGACGATCCAGAACGGGGCATTAACGGGGAATGTGTCACCGGTCTCCGGGTCAAAATCCCGATGTTCCGGGTAGCAGTACATTTGATTGTGGTACCAGTGCTGAATGGTGAGTGCGGTATGCAGTTCGTTTGAAAGCAGCATGCGGGGGTTGCTGCGGGCGAACACGGGATCGATGTAAGCGGTGGAAGCGTTTCCGATGGTGGGGAGGTTGAATCGCTGAAATGGTCGCAGGCCGTAGTCCGCATTGGCGGCGCGAGCATGGGGTGCGTATTCGACGAAGTTCAGGTTTGGGAATTCGGCTGTTTGCAGGGTGCTGTGATCTCGATCGCGGTTGTCGTAGAGCAGTCCGTGAAAGCCTGCGGCAGTACCCTCGCGAATCCACTGACTGACCAGTCGCTGAGCGGGTGAAGGGGTGCTTGTCTGTGAGTTTTGCGGGAGCAATGGCGGGTTCGGGGGCAACTGAAATTCCGTTACAAGGCTGAATTCCTCGGGTAACCAGCGAGTATTGCCTGCCGTGACGGTGGCTGTGCGATCGGTGATTTCAGTGGCCGCCGTTTTTGAGGTTTTTGTGGTGGCGTTGATATTCCGTGCGGCCTGTCGGAGCAGCAGTGAGAATCCGGGGCGTGACCGCAGGCTGGCAAGCTGAGGATTCTGCTGCAGGTCTTCCGGCCGGTTGAAGCCATTTTTGACGGCGCTGGCCAGTGTCTGCAGAGCGAGGGCATCCTGTCCCTGCATTGCCAGCAGGCAGGCGTGGTTGTAACCGAGGCTGGGGTCATTGGGTGCCAGTTGAAGCATCTGTGAACTGATGGCGAGTGCCAGCGCGGGCTGCCGGTTAAGCAGGGCGGACCTGAAAGCGTTGCCGAGCTGTTGAATCTGCAGCTGCTGTTGCGGGAAACTGAAGATTTCAGCGGGCGGTACCTGGATGCGAGCGGGGGTGCGGAGGGCGCACCGGCGGGCGAGCAGAGAGCTGGTGAGCAGGCAGGAAATGGCTATGAGGACGGTGAATTTTCGCATGGGAGCTGCTGCTGTTGTGCTGCGAGACGGTGGGATTTGCTGGAAATGTGCTACCAAAGATCGACGATTTCGAAAATTGCCGGCGGGCAGGAATTGGTGCTGCGGTGTTTGTTTCCGTCAGATCAGTCCGAGAATGCCGGATTTGCAGCCCTGTGAATCCTCAAAAGTGCTACACTTTGTAAGTCGGCAGAGGAACAGGTGTTCGCTGAGTCTTTGCATTCAGAGGAAAGTCCGGGCTCCACAGGACACGATGGTGGGTAACGCCCACCGTCCGCGAGGATCGGGAAAGTGCAACAGAAAGCAAACCGCCGAACGGCGGTGTAAGGGTTTTGCCTTTGCACTGCGTCGTGGTAAGGGTGAAACGGTGCGGTAAGAGCGCACCAGCAGTTCGGGTGACCGACTGGCTGGGTAAACCCCATCGGGAGCAAGGCCAAGCAGAAGGGAAGGCGGCATCTGCCGTCTCGAATCGGTCCGATTCGCTGACCTTCGGGTAGGCTGCTGGAGGTGTCGAGCAATCGGCATCCAAGAGAAATGAGCACCCGCGACAGAACCCGGCTTATCGTTCCTCTGCCGGCTTTCTGCAATTTCTGGTGTTGACCTGTACCGGTATTTTCCGGCAGGATTTGCCGAAGTTTGCCAAATCGTCTGTTTTTGTTTTTCTGAAAATTTCAGCATTCGGCAGTGTTACTGCAGCGGAAGCAACTGGCATGAAGCGGGCTGTCAGCAGAGCGTGTGTGCGGATCCTGCTGACATATTTGTTGGCGATGTGTTGTTCGTTTGCGTCTGGCGGAGATCGCTGGGTTGTGCAGGAGCAGCGTGGAAGTCTGCTGTTGTATGCGGAGTTTGATCCGGACACTGAGCGGATCTGGGCTGAACTGGCGGAGGTGGATGCTGAGTTGCTGGAGGCGACGGGGATTGAGGGGACGTCGGGGCGTGTGGAAATCGTTTTATTTTCGACTCGGCAGAGTTACCTGCAGTATTTGAGTGGGCGAGTTCCGCAGGCGTCTGCGCGGCGGGCGATATTTCTGAAAAACGGTGAAATTAGTCAGGTTTATGCGTACAACAGCCGCAGTCTGGCGGTGGATTTGCGGCATGAGATGACGCATGTGCGAGTGCATCAGCACATGCCTTATGCGCCGCTGTGGCTGGACGAGGGTCTGGCGGAGTATTTCGAGGAGGAGGAGGCCGCACGTCCGCGGTCATCGCGTCGTGAGGCAGTGCGGTGGAAGGCGCGTGTCGGGTTTTCTCCGACGCTGCCTGCGCTTGAAAAGATCACAGCGGCCGAGGCGATGGGGGCGGATGAGTATCGCAACAGCTGGGCGTGGATTTGTTTTTTGATCAATGACAGTGCGGACAGCCGGCAACTGCTGCGGAGCTATGTGCGGCAGATTCATCGCGGGGAGGCTCCAGGAAGATTCAGCGAATACGCTGCGGCGGAAAATTCCGGCCTGCTTTCACGAGCAAACTCCTATTTCCGGAAAATGACGTTTCCTCTAACCTTTGCCTCAAGTGGTGAGTGAAGGCCGCAGTGGTTACCGCTGATTTGGGTGGTCTTTACGAGTTTGGAAAACAGTTCGGCAGTAACGAAGGAACGGAACGATGGCTGCAATGAAGAATCTGAAGGGAGTCATTTCGCTGGTACTGGCTGCCGCCGTGCTGTTTCAGAGTCCATTGGCTGTGGCTGGTGCGGCGACTGATGAGTCAGCGGTGCGAGTTCAGGATGTGCGTCTGGGAGCTGGGGGCCTGCTGACGACTCGCGTTGTCACACTCGAAGGTCAGCCGGTTGAAGGATCGCAGGTGACGGTTGAGTTTCAGGGGCGTGCGGTGGCGGTAGCCGAGACGAACGCCGATGGTTTGGCATCGTTTCGTGGTTTGCGAGCCGGTCAGCATCGTTTGGTGACAGCTGGTGGTGCCACTTCCTGTCGTTTCTGGACTGACGAGAAGGCTCCGCCAGCTGCCGTGAATACTCCGGCTGTTGTCAGCGACGTGCGTCTGGTGCGTGGTCAGTTTGGTGCTTTCAATCTGCCGATGCTGGTGTATGCGGGTGTGGCAATTGCCGCTGTTGTAATCGGCATTGATGCTCGCAATGACGCTGAGGACGCCAATGCTGCGGCCTTGAAGGCTCAGGCGGATGCAGCAGCCCTGCAGAGCGAACTGACTGCTCTTGAGCAGCGAGTGGAAGCATTGGAAGACGCCAGTCCGTGACTGGTCTGATGAATCAGTTCTCCGGAAAGCCCGGTGCTGCTGAGCGGCCCGGGCTTTTTGCATTTAGCGGCCTTGCGACAGCCATTGCAGAACGAGCTGATCGTCTGCGGCGGCGTCTGCGGGGCTGGTGGCAGCAGCGGCCCATGGCAGCAGGCGCTGAACTTCGGGGGGCAGGCGTGCGGGGTCAGAGGGCCCGAGTGGAATCTGGCGGGCGGGTGATTCCGCGAGTTGCCTTTCGACGTCAGCGGACAGCAAAAAGGCAATCAGTCTGGCTGCGTTGTCGGGGTGTGGACAGTTGCGAATCATGGCTACGGTGTTGGGGATGCAGACAGTACTGCCATTTTGCAGTCTGAACGGCAGCATATCGACTGGTTTGCCGGCTGCCAGTGCGGCGTAGAAGTCGTCTGTGTCTGTGAGTCCGAAACTGCAGGCTCCGGCGGCAACGAGGTCCCTTACCGCCCCGTTGCCTCGTACTTCGCGGATGCCGCGGGAGTGGAGTGAGTTGTGCCATTGCTGAAGCGCTGGCAGTCCCTGTTCGCGGCACATTTCAGCGTACTGAGTGAGCGTTGTGCCGTACAGAGGTATGGCGACAGCGGCGCTGGAGAGGCTGGGCTGACTGAGTGCGGCAGCCAAAGCCTGTTCGGTGCAGGCCATCTTTTCGGTGTTGACGATCCAGACTCGAAGTCGTGCTGCAAAGCCGCACCAGCAGCGTTCGGGATCCTGAAATTCTTTGGGGATGTACTGCAGCAGTTCCGGCGGGATGGGCTGCAGCACACCGGCGTTTTTTAGTCGGATGGTTCCGAGAGTCTGGTTGTTCCAGAAAACATCGCAGCGGGGGGCTTGTTTTTCTGACAGCAGCATCTGTGTGAGTCCGAGGCTTTTGTTGGCCTCTTCGTCAAATCGCACATCGACGCGGATTCCGGTTTGTTGTTCGAACTGCCGCAGAATTCCGTCGGCGAAAATGGAATCGTGAGCGCAGTAGACGACAACGACGGGAACCTCGCTGTCTGGTCTGAGCAGCAGCGGGATGACACCTGCTGCGATAAAGGGCAGCAGGACCAGCAGCCATGGCAGGCGTCGTTGGTACTGAGGCATGCAGTGGTACTCCGTACCGTCTTGAGTGCCGGGCGGGTGTTGTTCAGCCTGCTGCGAAGAGGTCCATGACGGCTTTACCATGTCCGTCCTGGGTGACATAGAAGGGACGCCCTTCGATATCGAAGCCCGTTTGCGGACTGATGCCCATGGCGGTCATGATGGTGGCATGCAGGTCAGCGATGGAGACGGGGTTTTCCACGGCGATGAGTGGTCGTGTATCGGCAGTGCGTCCGTAGACGAAGCCGCGTTTGAGTCCGCCGCCGAACATCAGCACGCTGGTGCCGCCAGTGAAGTGCCGGTGCAGTCCGTAGTGTTTCATTTCTGCGACTGCATCGACTCGTTCCGTGGCCTGGTCTGCTGCAGAGGATCCTGGGACACCTTCGATCAGTGCATCGCGGCTGAATTCAGACGCCAGAATGACGAGCGTTCTGTCGAGGAGGCCTCGCAGTTCCAGGTCGCGCACGAGCTGTGCGATGGGGGCATCGATTTCGGAGTGCATGCGGGCGAGTGTTTCGTGGCCGTTGGCGTGTGTATCCCAGTGCAGGAACGGGACATATTCTGTGGTGACTTCCACGAAGCGTGCTCCGGCTTCCACCAGTCTGCGAGCCAGCAGGCAGCCTCGGCCGAATCGCCCGGTGTCATAGATGCGGCGAGTGTCTTCGGGTTCAAGCTGGATGTCGAAGGCATCGCGGTCGCGAGAACTGAGCAGTCTCCAGGCGTTGTCCATGGATCGCAGCAGCGATTCCTGCTGATAGTCGCTCATGAAGCGTTTCTGTGGGCTGTTATCGACAAGTTTCTGGAGCAATTTTTGGCGGCTGCCGAAACGGCCGGAGTTCATTCCTTTGGGTGGGCGAACTGAGGCGGCGGCTTCTTCCGGAAACGGCAGATTCATGGGGCCGAATTCGCTGCCGAAGAAGCCGGCGGTGGTGAAGGCTTTCAGTTCCTCGCTTTCACCGACTCCTTCGAGTCGCTGGCCGATATTAATGAAGGCCGGGATCACCGGGTTGAGCGGTCCGCGGAGTCGGGCGATCCATGAGCCGATGTGGGGGCATGCTACGGTTTGCGGCGGCACGTATCCTGTGTGCCAGTGGTACTGATGTCGAGAGTGCAGGATGCTGCCGAGGTCTGGCTGGACGGCTGAGCGAATCAGCGTGCCACGATCCATCATGGAGGCAATTTTTTCCAGGCCCTGGCAGATGCGCACGTTGCTGACGGCGGTGTCTATGGCGGGGAATGTGCTAAGCATTTCCGCGACGGGCAGGCCGGGGCGAAAGGGCTGATAGTGTTTCGGGTCGAGTGTGTCCGGAGCGGCCATGCCACCGCCCATCCACAGGAGGATGCAGGAGTCTGCGGTGGGAACGGGCTGAGTGGGCTGGGTGATTTCGGCGTGAGCGATGCTGCGTGGAGCACCTGCAGCCAGGGAAGCTGTGGCAGCGGCGGTCATGGCTCGCAGAAAGTCGCGTCGAGCCTGCTGTTCGTGTTGATCCGCACGCATGATTTTTCTCCGGCCGGTTTTCTGGAGGTTTGTGAGAGCTGGGATTCTAGTCGGCCATTTGGTGGTATGCCACC
>JBJTPZ010000694.1:0-4036 GCA_046075365.1 Planctomycetaceae bacterium | reverse complement strand
ACCGATTTCGGCAACCAGACTTTTCAAAATGCGTGGCAGGTCGGCCTGCAAGCTGGGCTGAATGAGTGCGTAGTTGGCGCTGACTTTATCAGCGCGGCTGATGACGATGGTGAGGGTGACATTTCGGTTGAGTCCCCATGTGCCGGGGCCTTCGCGACCATCGACAGAGATCCCTGTGGGGACATCTGGTGTGAGTGCGTGCTGCATGCGCTGGATCTGAGCTTCCATAGCGGGGAGGTCGTCGGCAAGAAAGACGACAGAAGTCTGCAGTCCGGCATCAGTGCGTGATGCCGCGTAACCGGAGAGGACGCGGGTCATGCTGATGGACTGGCGGTTGATGTCGTGTACGAAAATCAGGAGCAGTGGCTTTTGGGCAGCGGTTTTGACGGGGTCAAAATCTGTACCGGCTTTTGTACCGAGTGTCAGTCTGATGGGCAGGGGAGCAGGTTTTTCGCCTGGTTGCGGGCCTGAGAAGACCTCGGACGTATTGTCCTGAGCGGAGGCTGCCGCGAGTTGGAAATTCAGCAGCGTCAGGCAGATCAGGGCTGCAGTGGAGAATCGCAGATTCTGCGTTCGGCTGCGGAATGGGTAAACTGGCATGAAAGTCTCAATGTGCAAAATTCCGGCATTAGTAGCGGTGTCTGGTGGAATATTAGCCGTGGTGGACGGGGTAATCCAGTCGAGCCGGCTGGCTCTGAAATGAAAAAGCCTCTGGTTCCGGGCTGGAAACAGAGGCTTTGCTGGCGGGTATTAACTGCGGTGAATCACAGGGCTTCTGCAGGAACGGCACCCTTGGGAGCATCTTTGGGCATATCTGCCGGCGTAATGGCCTGTCCCGGAGGAGCACGCAGTTCTTCCGGAACGTCACTGTCGGCAGTGCAGCCGGGCAGACAGATGCAGGTGAGTGCAAGCAGGCACAATGTCAATCGCATGGAAAACCTCAGTTTCGTACAGGATTATTCGAGACCTGAAATTACCTGTCCGTCGGCGATGCCACCCAGACGCAGCAGAATGTCTGCATCGGTGCTGGTGGACAGAGCACGGACAGAGCCGTCGCCCAGAGTATACTGCACGATACCGGCATGGCGACTGGAGAATTTGGCATCTTCCAAAGTTGGTCGGGTTCCGCCGTAGGCGATACCGGCGAGGGACTTTGCGGCGTAGTGCATGCCCATGGGGCCGACGAGCCAGGAAAATGAGCGGAGTCGTCCGGTGCCAGCGTATCCATCCATGAAGGCTCCTGTGACCTCACCGAACATCACCGTGTTGGACAGACCGTCACGAACGTCAGCGAAACGCTTCTGCTGATTCATGCGGAAGAGTCCTTCGTAGTCATTGATGGCGCGGTAGTCCGGGCTGGTTGCGGGGATCCCGAGTTCATCAGCACTGGCTGTAAGGCGACCAGCACAGCCCATGTAGCTGGTGAGTGCGTGTCGGCTGGCGACCGGGTCTGGGTTTTCATCGTTCATGACGAACCCGCCGTAGCGAGGCCCGCCGGCAGTTCGAATCATCCAGAGCGTGTAGTCTGTAGATCCGGGCTTGAGGACTGAGGCTGGGTTATCAGACGGGCACAGCAGGCCCGGAATCTGTGCATTTGTGACCGCATTGACAGCCGCATATGTGTAGTAGTTTTGCTTCATGGGGTCGGGCGAGTTCATTTCGAACTCGCGAGCGTCCATTTTGAGGCTGGAAGCGAATGGCCGGTAGATCGCTTCCTGTTCCATGAACGGCAGCAGATATGGCATGGTACCGATCAGGGTCAGGTTGTCCATTTGCGGCAAATCTGCGTACGCGGCGACGTTGAAGATCTGTCCGGGTGGCAGCTTTTTGTAAGTGCCTTCGAAGTTGTGGACGGCAAGTCCCAGTTGTTTGAGGTTGTTTTTGCACTGAGTTCTGCGGGCAGACTCGCGAGCCTGCTGTACAGCCGGCAGCAGCAGCGAGACCAGAATTGCAATGATCGCGATCACCACCAGCAGTTCGATGAGGGTGAATCCTGCGCGATTTTTCCTTGCCGGGGAGTGGCCTGAAACGCGTTTCATCATCGTGGTATTCCTTAAACAGCTTCTTGAATAGATTTTTCAGGAAGTCCTTTTGTGTTCAGAAGTCGCATCAGACATCTGGTGCAACGAGTAAAATCTTCCTGAACACCCTGAATACCTAGCTCAGCAAAATCCCTCTGCTGTGATAAAGGCCAGTGAGTTTCAAAAAAACGACAGAAAAGTTTCGCAAAAGCCCGGATGCATTAAAGTCGGCCGCACATCGTCCTGACCGCTACAAAACTCACGCTGGGCAAAGTTTGCCGGGATTAACACCGGAACTGCGGGTTTGCAGGGGCTGCAGGGGATATTCCGTGTGTAGTGTACGTGTCAGGTTGCAACAGCCGGTGCCATGCACCGGAGACACTTCTGCCCCAGCTAAAGAGATTGCCATGCCGCGTGTCAGCCGCCGAGAGATCTTTTCCGAAACCGACGTGCAGGTGTTTCACCTGATCAGCCGCTGTGTGCGTCGCAACCATCTGTGCGGTACGGACAGGCGTACAGGTCGAGATTATTCGCATCGCAAACAGTGGATCCGGGATCGGCTGCAGCAGCTGGCAGGTATTTTTGCGGTCGAGGTGCTCAGTTATGCCGTCATGGGCAATCACCTGCATCTGGTCATCAGGACTCGTCCGGATCTTGCGGCCGGCTGGTCCCCGGCAGAGCTGGCTGCCCGCTGGTGGGCACTCTTTCCGCAGCGGCGGCACAGCGACGGTTCGGCCAGCGAACCCACTGCTGCAGAACTGCAGAAGCTGATCGGCAGCGACGTTCTGACAGCTGATAAACGACGGCGTCTGGCGAACGTATCGTGGTTTATGAAGTGTCTCGCTGAGCCCATCGCGAAACGTGCGAATCGCGAAGACGAGGTCACCGGGCATTTCTGGGAAGCCCGATTCAAAGCTTTGCCACTGCTGGATGAAATGGCCATCGCAGCCTGCATGGCCTATGTTGATCTGAATCCCGTGCGAGCGGCTCTGGCAGAAACTCCAGAGGCCAGTGCATTCACCAGCGTGCAGGATCGTGTGATCGATCGACAGTCCGCTCTGTCGGCTGCCAGTCCGGATGTTGCCGACCAGCAGGCCGAACACGGTCCGCAGGCCGGCTGGCTGGCTCCGCTGGCTTTGGATCCTCCGCGAGAGCGAGTGCGTGATCGCTCTGCCGTGCGACGAGCCAGCAATCGGGGTTGTCTGCCGATGTCACTGGATCAGTATCTGGGTCTGGTGGACTGGACCGGGCGTCAGTTACGGCCCGGTAAAGCCGGTCGGGTACCGCCGGATCTGCTGCCGATTCTGGAACGCCTGGACTGCAGTCAGGCAGTCTGGCTGGATCTGGTGCGGAATTTTCGAGGCAGATTTCGCAGGCTGGCGGGTCGACCGGAAAGTCTGCGTCTGGCTGAGCGGCGCCGCAGGCTGTCTCAGCAGATCCAGCCACCACCCAGGACTCGGCGACCGTCGTAGAAGACGGCTGCCTGCCCCGGGGCAACTCCGAAGACAGGGGCATCGGTGCGGATCACGGCCGTTCCATGGTCGGCCGGAGTGACGGTGCAGGCTTCGCTGCGCTGTCGATATCGCACTTTGACCTCGCACGAAAACTCTGATCGGGGCTCGTCGACAAGCCAGTTTGTCTGATGCACCTGAATGACGGTGACCGCCAGGTCCTCGTGTCGTCCCAGAACAACCTGTTTTGTTTGAGGATCGATCCTGATCACGAATCGTGGTTCACCGAAGGCCAGTCCCAGTCCCTTCCGCTGTCCAATAGTGAAGCGTTCGAAGCCGTCATGCTGCCCGAGGACATTTCCCTGCAGGTCTACAAAGTCGCCGGCTGTGTCCTGCGGCCCGCGGAAATTTCTGAGAAAGCCCGCATGGTCCTGGTCGGGTACAAAGCAGATTTCGTAACTGTCTTTCTTGTCGGCGACTCGCAGTCCCGCTTCACGTGCCAGTCTGCGAATTTCGGTTTTCTCGCTTCCTCCGACGGGAAACAGAATACTGGGCAACAGTGAC
>JBJTPZ010000693.1:0-5404 GCA_046075365.1 Planctomycetaceae bacterium | reverse complement strand
CCACGCGATCTGTTGTTGTTCCGTCACACACGCATCTCGACGCCCGTTTTTTTTACCATCAATACGTTTTTTTACGGTGGGATTTGCGACCAGACGAAAACGAAATACTGCACCGCTGCGCAACGCCACAGAGTCCTCTGTGCTGGCGTCCTGGTCGGACGTGGCATAGTCCACAGATTTCATTGCAGCTGTCAGTAAGTAACCGCTGTTGCAAAGTCCGTCCCAAACCGGCTTGCGCTCCGACTGCACCAGCACCGCAGCCTCGCCTTCATCGTCCCTGCTGATCTCAAGACGAAACAGAACTCGGCCCGCGCCCCCTTCCGCCGCATCCGGAAAACCTCGCATCAAAGTGCGATGCAACTCGTACAGTGAACCCAGATCACGCTGTACGTCTCGTTTCGCCCGATTCAACACCAACCGCGACAAATACATTCTTCACACCCCTTCCTCAATTCCGTCCCGCTGTTGACTTCGCCGAATCACGCATCGTCTCGCGCTTCCCGCACCCTCTCGATCCATCGCGTCGTCACCCTGCGTGTCGCGAACCTGCGATTGTCTGCGGAAAATGAGAGAGGTACGTCCTGACGAATTTCGCCGTCAACATCAGAGGTTTCCAGCACCATGCGCACGTGATCAGATTCGCTGAAGACGCTGTCGGACGGGCTCAACGGGAACCCTTCAAACGCCGTCACCAGATCCATAACGTCCGTTAACAGGCCGTCGGACATCCAGACTGAGTCCCCAGGTACAAACGCTTTTCTGCCCAAACAAAGCGGCCAAATCGGGTGACGCAGCGCCTGATAAAGGATTGTCAGCACACTGTGGTCTCCGACCAAACCGGCAATGAAAATGGCATCGGCTAGATATTGTCGCCGCGACAGAACGGTCTTTCCGGCACTTCCATCAGCCTTTACAACCCCATATCGTGCCCCGTCTTCATTGCCCGAACTCCGTGAACCCCCGGCCGTCTGAAAGTCTTCCAGCAAGACTCCCTCTCGATCCACTCGCACGCCAAACGGCATCGCAGCGACATCCTGCAATGACACCGTTACGCCGTTGATGACAACCGAATCCGACTCTCGAGGTACCCCAAGGGCGGCAAAGAGCAAGCCAATGACGCCACTTTTTGTTGGCTCAAGACCGGTGTCCCGATCCGAGAACCTGCTTTGAATCCCCCAACTCTGCATGGGGCCGGCGAGTCGCAGCAGCAAGACACTCATTGTGCCCCCCCCGTAACGGCAGATACGCCTGTCACAGCAGTACTGACCCGTTCCAAAACGTCAGCCATTGTGCCACAGCGGTAGGTGGCAAGCCTGCTGACTTCACACTCGTTGAGAGCGAAGAATCCACCGGCCACGATTTCGTCCGCCCCAAAACCGTCAACGAGACGTCCCCAATATCCATCAAGCGCCGCGATTGAGGCCTCCACCAGACTTTGCCGTCCGTCTGGCCGTATCGGACGCTCAAATGCGTTCGCCAGTGACCAGAATCCCGTCGTTCGCACAACAGCCAGCACCGCTGATGGTGGGTTGTGGGCTGCAAAGGTATTTTGTTTTCCAGTCGGTATTGCTGACACTGAGGCCCTGATGAAGGCATTAATCGTCCGGCCCACCAGATCAGAATCGCCTTGCAGATTCATCAGCAACTGTGGAATGTTGATATTCGCGTATCGATAAAAACATGACGAATTGTACTCAACGGTCCCCAGCATGCCTGCACCGGAATCTTCAGCTCGTGTTTTCAGGTCGTCCACTGCTGTGAAGTAATCCATCTCCATGTCGACTTTGTTTGTGGAAATTGCATGAGCCACCTGACTGGCAGCATCGATATTTCGATCGGGCAAATCCGCAACCATGCGTCCGAACAACGCGAGGTCGGCAGCTTTTCCACCATCCAGCACAGCCAGAACTGCCTGGGTAACTTCCTTCGGCACGGCCGCACTTTTTCCGGCTTTTGCCTTGCGGGCAGTTTTTTTGGGTGTCGGTGCGTCGGCCGCTGCGTCAGCCCCGTTTTCTTCGGGTGCCACTGCAGCAAGCTCCGCCCAGTGCTGCCGAATCACACTGACAAGCCCCGCGATTTCGCGTCGTCCCAGAAACAACAAGTATTGCGTCTGACCGTCATCGACCTTCAATTTTTGGGATGCTAAAGCCGTTACAATCACTCGCTGGATCTCAGCAGCATCCGTCGACATGTCTGCTAACTGACCTGCGATTTCGGCCACCAGTCTTTTCGAACGCACCGCGGTGTCTTCTAGGGGCAGATACCCGCTGCTCGTGAACGTCTGGCGAATAGCCCTCTTGATACACTGACTACTGATACGGGCCCTGCGAAATCCGCCGAATCGGCAGTCTTTGGGACTATTCGTGTCGTCACGATTCAGGCAGGATGGTGCGAAATTCTGCAGCAAATGGAGTTCAAGATTCATTGTTTTGTTTGCTCCGTGGCATTCTTCAAACCGCTTCAATCTGCCCCGACACGGTGCCGCGGCATTACACATTGACTTTATCTGATTTGCGAGCGTGCTAAGTCGTCTCACTCTGTGTCATCGGTGCCCAAAAATCTCTTGACCAGGCTTTCTGTACGCTTCTGGACGCCCACTCCCAGTTGCACAGATCCGCCAGGATCCGTCGCCAGTCGATGGGGATCTCTCGTGATTTCAACAGGGACACCGCATGACGCAGCCGATCCGGAAGGTCTTCGAATTCACTATCGAGTAATTGATAAAACCGTCTTTCAGCCCCCTGCTCGGCCCCCGGCGAACTGCTGGCTAGTCTGTAGAAGGCGGTCCCCATGGATCCTCTGCCTCCTGACGATGAATGCTGCGCAAACAACGATGCCACGTGGCAGCAAATATTTACACGACGATCACCGCCATCCCAGGCAGCTCCCGATCTCGTTAATGTTCGCAGCACCCATCCGTCGCGCGCTGCATGTTCGCCAAATCCTCGCCCTCGCCCACGGCGCAATTCCGCCAGTAAGCCACGATCCTGTTCACGCTCAATTGCCTCCAGTGCACTGACAAAGGCATCCTGCCACTCCTGGATCTCACCACTACGACTGCTCATGTTCAACGACCCTCCGAAAATCCGCAAATTCACCCGCCAATGTTGCCCGCAAACGTTGTGAACTCCGAGCGATGGCTCGAAGTGTCCTTGCCCTTCCGTCAAGTGACGCGACCCCATTGTCAAATGCACGCAAAACCTGAATTCGCACTGACGACTGCACCCAGGCAGCCACAAGGTCCTCCGCATTTTGGCCCGCAGTGGACAACTCATGGACCAGTCGGCGAAATGGCCTTTCCAAAGTTCCCCAATAGTCGCGTTCCATACCAAGATTCCGCATCATCACGCTGACTCGGGCAGGATCCGGCTTCCCTTCCCCTGGCGACAAAATATCTGACACCAGTCGCTGTGCGGCTTTGTAAAGAACAGTTGCTCCCTGTTCGGCAGCGTCGAGCGCCAGTTGCAAATTCGCGATCAGGTCGTCACTTCCGAGGAAAGCCAGCGGCAGCGGAAGCGATATTTCGCGCCAGTACCGGATAGCGGCATTTTTTCCGAGAAGTCCGTATGCTCGCAGAGACAACTGCCTGGTCTCAGAAAGGTCGGGGATATCACGAACGGCGAGCGCCGCTAAATCCGTCAGGATCATTGGACGCTGCACCTGCCCGGGGTTGCTCACACCGGTCGCTGATAACAGCACTGGAATGTCCCGCCAAAGCCCTTTTTCTTCATGGAATGAATAAGGCCCCAATCCTGAATCGGACATTACACGATACGCCAGCATGGGATCGGCTATCCCGCCAGTGTGTTCGCATTTCGGTCCTGAGGTATAGACAATCTCCCTGATTTTATCCCCGTCCGCAGTCAGCAGGATTCGTCGCGCCAGCCAGGTAAGGCTTTCGATGTAGCCACGCGGAGCCCTCGACGCTGTTTCGAATGCATCCGCTTCCCATGACGGGCGATCGGCCCGCGCCGGAATGGGTCGCTCGCCATTATAAATCGTCAGATTCAGCATCAGTGTCTCAAACAATGATGCCCCCACAACGAGGAAAACCGCCGCGTAGGCATGATGTGCCGACACATAGCCCTTCCCCGCGCTTAAGGAAAAACTCTGCTCCGCTATTAGCTGACAGGCCGCTTCCGAAAACGGAATTCCGGCAAACCTGCAAGGGATCTGGTGATTTGCGAGGGTATCTGTAAACGTCATTGACTGTTCTTTAATGATGCGCGAAGCTACCTCCATTTCGCCATCCTTGAGCGAAATATCCTGAAAGAACGGGTATTGGGGGTGGAACAAGTCGAATCGTTCCTGCCATTGACCAAAGTAAGCTTCGAGACCTGCTTCGGGGAAGTGTTGTGCTTCCCACAGTGCCTGCCATGCCACATAGTCGGCCGGGCCAAAAGTTCTGTGCAGAATGGCCAGTAACAGTCGATGAATCGCGACTGTCACCAATGGCGAAGAGTGGCGTATCTCGACAATTCTGCCTGCCTCCAGCAAAGTGGCTCGGATCCCGAGCAGCTGCTGAGTACCGTCGGGACGCAGACAAGGAATGAACGCGTCCGTTAAGAGATTGAATGAGGGCGATGTCATTGGCTTTCCGACTCCCCGGTTCCGCGGGACTCACGCGCGGAGCGTGATCCGTACGCCAGACCCGTCGTTGAATCATATTCTATGTACTGTTGACCATGACTGAATCGGCCGTTTGAGTCCAGCAGCAACGCTCGGCTAAAACACAAAGCACTGTTCTTTTTCCATCCGTTCGGCACTGGCTGCTTCAGGAAGTAGGGCGTCCAGCTCTTCTGAGAAATTGTCACGACATTCTGCAGCAGCAAATTTGTCTGCTCGCGCGACTTTGCGTGTGTGCTTTCCAGTTCCGCTGACTGTGTCGAGTCGGGTGCAAAAAAGGCCTGCCCCCCGCGCTGCCACAGAACAACGACTACGACAGATGGATCGGACTCGCGTGTGCTGGCCTGCAAATCCGAATGAACCGCGGGATTGTCTTCTTCCAGAATGACGTTGCTGGTTTCCAGCAAATCACAGGCCTCGGGCGTTCGGATTCTGACGCTGGCTGCATTCGTTTCGCTGCTCGCAATTGCGAACTGCATGCTGCTAAGGCAACGCGTCAGCTCCGCCTGCACAGCAACGTCAGATTCCTCCCTCTCGGCTGGCTCGTAGACGGCGCTCACGAGCCTGTCTATGTCGGCAGGCAAATCAATAGTCTGGTCTGTACCGAGGCGACCTCCAAGCAGCAGCCACGTCCGAAGCAGGATGTATCTGTCATACACGCCAGCTCGATACTCCCCGGTCGATGTGATCGTCGATCCATACGCTGCAAATTCCGGCAGGCCGTCGCCGACAACGTCAGGCTGCAGCAGCCACATTCGAGGCTGTCGAAGCCTTTCAG
>JBJTPZ010000692.1:0-15708 GCA_046075365.1 Planctomycetaceae bacterium | reverse complement strand
GTGAAAGCTGCATAGCTTCGTCGTTGACCATTGTGGAGCAGCAGGACGGCGGTCCTCGAGATGGCGGTCCTCGAGATGGCGGTCCTCGAGATGGCGGTCCTCGAGATGGCGGTCCTCGAGATGGCGGTCCTCGAGATGGCGATCCTCGTGACGGCGGCCCTCGCGATGGTGGTCCTCGTGATGGCGGTCCTCGCGATGGTGGCCCTCGTGATGGCGGTCCGCGTGACAGTGGCCCTCGCGATGGTGGTCCTCGTGATGGCGGTCCTCGAGACGGTGGTCCGCGTGACAGTGGTCCTCGAGACAGCGGTCCTCGAGACAGCGGTCGCCGCGATGGTGGTCCTCGCGATGGTGGCCCTCGCGATGGTGGCCCTCGAGACGGTGGCCCTCGAGACGGTGGCCCTCGTGACAGTGGTCCTCGTGACGGTGGCCCATCGAATTTTGGCAATCGGCCGAGTGGCCCAGGCTTTGGTGGCCCCGGCTTTGGAGGTCCCGGCTTTGGTGGTCCGGGCTTTGGTGGTCCGGGCATTGGCGGTCCCGGCTTTGGCCGTCCTGGCTTTGGCGGTCCCGGTATGAATGGTGAGGGTTTCCGGGGACGTGGTCCGGTGGGTCCACCGAGTTTTGGTGGTGTACCCGGCAGATTTTCGCGAGGTCGTTTTGGAATGGGGCGTCCTCCGGGTTTTGGTCCAGCGTGGGGAGGCGTTCGAGGCGGGCGCGAGCCATTTGGTGATGGTGGTGGGCGTCGAGTGCAGCCGGTTCCGCCGGGTCGTCCTGCGGGGCGTGGTGGTGCAGGTGGTGGCGTCACAGTGCGCCCGGTTTTGCCACGCTGAGATTGTCTTGAATGTTTGGCGATATTTCGTTTGGCGGATATTTTTTGCAGGGAGTGTAGGGTGATGCTGACTGGCAGGCGGTGGAAGCAGCTGATGATGGCTGCGGGGCTGGGTTGTGTGGTGCTGGCTGCGGACGCAGTGGCATCAGACTGGGTTCGTTTTCGTGGTCCGAATGGGACGGGCATCAGTCTGGATTCAGAGCCGCTGCCTGTGGAGTTTGGGGAGGGGAAGAACCTGAAGTGGAAGGCGGCGTTACCGGGCGCTGGTGTTTCGTGTCCGATTGTGGTTGGTGATCGCGTTTTTGTGACCTGTTATTCCGGGTATGGTGTAAGTCGTCAGGACGCTGGCGAAATGCAGTCTCTGAAGCGTCACATGGTTTGTGTGAACCGTGCGGACGGCAAGGTGGTGTGGGAGCGTACGATTGACGCTGTTCTGCCGGAGGACGAGTACAGCGGGATGGGCGTTCCTGAGCATGGCTATGCATCGCATACTCCGGTGTCTGACGGCAGGCGTGTCTACGCGTTTTTCGGCAAGTCGGGGGTTTATTGCTGGGATCTGGATGGCAAGGAGTTGTGGAAGGCATCGGCTGGGACGGGGTCAGATGACCGTGCCTGGGGGTCATCATCCAGTCCGATTCTGGCTGGTCAGGTCCTGATTGTTCCGGCGGGTCCGGAATCGCGTGCGGTGCTGGGATACGACTCAGAGAGTGGTCGTCAGCTGTGGAAGGCTGAGGGCGATTCATTGGGGAATGTCTGGGGCACCCCGGCTCTTAGCGTAGTGGATGATCAGCGCACGGATGTGGTGATTGGCGCCCCTTATGAGATCTGGGGGATCAATCCGGCGACGGGCAAGCTTCGCTGGTATTGTTCAGCGATGGAGACGGATCAGTTTAATTCGAGTGTGCTGATTGACGGCGGGATGATTTATGCGGTTGAGGGCCGTGGTGGTGGTTCGATTGCGATTCGAGCAGGTGGCAAGGGTGATGTGAGTGGCAGTAATGTGCTGTGGAACGGGAATGACAGCAACCGCTTTTCAACTCCGCTGCTTTACGAAGGTCGCATGTACCTGATTTCCGGTGGTTTGGTGAAGTGTGTGAATGCGGCGGACGGTAAGGAGATCTTTCAGGGGCGTTTGACGGGTGGTGCTCCTGCGGGTGCTCCGGGTGGTGCTCCGGGTGCTCAGGGTGGTGGTCGTGGTCGAGGAGGTTTTGGTGGTGGCCGTGGCGGTTCGGACTATGCGTCGCCTGTTCTGGGGGACGGCAAGATTTACTATGTGAATCGTGCGGGCGACATTTATGTGTTGAAGCCGGGTGAGTCTCTGGAGGTTTTGGCGAAGAACCGTCTGACTGCGGATCAGGAGGACTTCAGTGCGACTCCTGCGATCAGCAACGGTCAGATTTTTTTCCGTTCCAGCCGTCATTTGTACTGTGTATCTGCTCAGTGACAGTCAGTTTTCCTGCGGGAATGCTGGTTTTTTGAACCGGGCGGGGAGTGCCTTTGGGTCCCCGGCCGGTTTTCTTTTGTGTCGATCGTGGCTGCTGCAGGCGTTGGTTGTCTTGACAATATTCGTGTCAACGTCGATGCTTGAGGGTTATGGCGGTTTCTTCGAACAAGCGGTCGGTGCGATTTGATTCTGCGGAGCAGGAGGCATTCCTGAATCTGTGGCGGACCTATGACTGTTTGAAGGGGCTTGAGGAGTCGGTGTTTGGTGAGTATCAGTTGTCGGCTCAGCAGTACAATGCTCTGCGTTTGCTGCGCGCTGTGCATCCGGGTTCGCTGCCGACATTGGCACTGGGGCGTCGCCTGATTTCTCGCAGTCCGGACACAACTCGAATGCTGGATCGTCTGGAGGACCGGCATCTTGTCATTCGGGTGCGGCGCAGCGAGAATAGGCGAGTCGTGGAGATTGCGATCACTGAGTCTGGTATTCAGTTGCTGGATTCGATGGCGGATCGTGTGGTATCGATGCACAGGCAGCAGCTTGGTCATTTGACTGAGTCTGAGTTGTGTGCATTTGTTGAGCTTTTGAAAAGAATTCGGCAGCCGCATGAGGCTGCTGATGGTCATTGGCTGAATGATTAGCCGAGTTGGCAGGCTGACCGGCTCTGGGAGGGGGCTAAGTTATGATCAGGAATTTGGTGGCAGCATTTCTGTTATTCTCGGGCGTGGTGCTGGCTGAAGACTGGCCGCACTGGCGTGGTCCGAACAATGACGGTCATTCATTTGAGGCGGGTTTGCCGGACAAGTGGTCACCGAAGGGCGAGAACCTGTTGTGGCGTCGGGCGGAGTATGCCTCCCGAGCGACTCCGGTGGTGATGAATGATCGTGTCTACCTTGTGTGTCGTGCTTTCCCCGAGACGACTCAGGAGGGCGAGAAGACTGTCTGTGTGGACGCAAAGACTGGTGAGCTGATCTGGGAGAGTGTGCACAACATCTATTTGTCGGACGCCCCTGCTGAGCGAGTGGGCTGGTCGAGTGTTGTTGCTGATCCTCAGACGGACACAGTTTTCGTACTTGGTCTGGGGTGTGTATTCCAGTGTCTGGACGGCAAGACCGGCAAGACGATCTGGGAGCATTCCATGAGTGAGGAGTACGGGATGTTGTCGACGTATGGCGGTCGTACAAATTTCCCGGTGGTGTTTGAGGACACTGTGATCATCAGCGGTGTGATGACGGGCTGGGGTGAAACGGCTGTGCCGGCTCATCGGATGATTGCTTTTGACAAAAAGACGGGTGTTGCCCGCTGGCTCATCAGTACTCGCGTGCGTCCGGAGGACACCACCTATACGACTCCGGTGTTCACCACATTTCGCGGTCAGGCTGCCATGGTATTCAGTGCTGCTGACGGGGCGATTTATGCTGTTCAGCCGCGAACGGGCAAGGTGATCTGGAAGTATCAGGCATCGACTCGCGGCATCAATTCAACTCCTGTGGTGGATGCTGCGGGCATAGTTTATGCGGGTCATGCTGAGCAGAATTCCAGCGACACGAACGTCCTTGGTGCGGTGTTTGCGTTTGACGGCAACGTCGAGGGTGACATTACAGAGGACAAGTTGCTGTGGAAGGCTCAGAAGCGAGCCTTGGGTCGCAGTTCACTGGTGAAGCTGGACGACCGCATTTATTTCATCGAGGACGGTGCGGCTCTGGTGATTCTGGATGCGAAGACGGGTGAGCTTGTTGGTCAGAAGAAGCTGGGTCGGATTATGTTTGGCAGTCCGATGGTGGCTGGCGGCAAGTTGTATGTAGCGGAGAACACGGGTCGGTTCTGGGTTTTGCAGCCGACTGAGAAGGGTGTAGATGTTGTGAGTGAAGCGCGTCTGGCCCAGGGTGAGGAGGTGTTTGGTTCACCTGCGGCATCCAACGGTCGGATT
The DNA here is from genome assembly GCA_046075365.1 of Planctomycetaceae bacterium. Lineage (GTDB taxonomy): Bacteria > Planctomycetota > Planctomycetia > Planctomycetales > Planctomycetaceae > SXXK01. The sequence goes on along the minus strand of JBJTPZ010000692.1, from coordinate 11,511 downwards.
TTTCTGCCGACGATTGAGGCTTTGTACTGTATTGGTGGTGCAAAGGCTGCGGCGTCGAAGCCGTCAGTTACAGCGATTTCTCGCGAGGCTGCCTTGACGGACCGCAAGGTGGCGCAGGTCCTGCTGACTCCCACTGAGCAGATTTTGAAGCCGGGTGAGAAGCTGCAGCTGCGTGTTTTGGGTTACAACAGGGCTGGTCAGTTGCTGGGGCCTGTGAAGGGTGCTGTGGTGACTGCGGAGGGTGGTGGTGCTGTCTCTGCGGATCTGGTTTATGCGGCGCCGGCATCCGGGGTGTCTGGAGTGGTGTTGACGGCCAGGGCGGGCGAGTTATCTGCGAAGGCTCGTCTGCGTGTGATTCCGTCATTGCCGTGGAACTTTGATTTTGCGGACGAGAAGGTTCCGCCGGTGTGGATTGGTGCGGATTATCGTCACAAGCCGGCTCCACTGGACGGCGAGAAGGGTCTGGTGAAGGTCAGTACGATTCCGAAGGGGACTCGCAGTCAGGCGTGGCTGGGCTGGACGAATCTGCATGACTACACGATTCAGGCTGACTTCAAGGCGACTCAGAAGGGCGATCGTCTGCCTGACATGGGTTTGATTAACCAGCGTTATACTTTGGACCTCCAGGGGGCTCAGCGGCTGCAGATTCGTTCCTGGACAGCTCGTCTGGAGCTGCGTTTTGCGAAGACGATGGACTTCACCTGGCAGGCGGACACGTGGTATACGATGAAATTTCGCAGTGAGACCGAGTCCGGCAAGGTGACCTTGCGTGGCAAGGTCTGGAAGCGTGGAGAGGCGGAGCCGGCGGAGTGGCAGATAGTGGCAACTGATGAGGTTCCGAATCTGCAGGGCAGTCCGGGTCTGTTTGGCAACGCGACGGACGCGGAGTATTTTGTGGACAATGTGGCGGTGACTGCAAATCAGAAGTGAGTGCATCTGCAGTGTACGGCGATGATTCACCGGACTGTGGTTTTTTTGACAAGGATCGATCAACGATGAGTCTGAACTTCAGGGCTGTCTTTGCCGGCATACTGGCTGGCGGGTGGCTGTTGTCTGCTGTGGGTGTGGGTGTGGTATCGGCTGAGGATCCGACGAAGCTTGCGCTGGAGCGGATTTCGAAGATGGAAGTGGGCAAGCGGGACTGGCCGCAGTGGGGTGGCAGTTACGGCCGCAATAATACTCCGGAGGGAAAGAACATCCCGATCAAGTGGAACGTGGAGTCGGGCGAGAATGTTTTGTGGTCGATGCCACTTGGTTCCGAGACTTATGGGAACCCGGTTGTGGCCAATGGCAAGGTGTATATCGGCACGAACAACGGCAACGGGTATATCAAGCGTTACCCGAGCAGTGTGGATCTGGGCTGTCTGGTGTGTTTTGATGAAAAGACCGGGACATTTTTGTGGCAGCACAGCAACGAGAAGCTGCCGACTGGTCGAGTGCATGACTGGCCGCATCAGGGTATTTGCTGTTCGCCTTATGTGGATGGTGAGCGAGCGTGGTATGTGACCAGCCGTGGTACGGTGGTGTGTCTGGATACTGAAGGTTTTCGTGACGGTCAGAACGACAGTCCTTATGTGGACGAGAAGGAAACTGCCGAGACGGAAGCGGACGTGATCTGGCTGGTGGACATGATGAAGGATCTGGGAGTTTCTCAGCACAACATGTGCAGTTGTTCGGTGACGGTGGTTGGTAATTTGTTGTTTGTGATCACGGGCAACGGCGTTGATGAGAGTCACATTACGATCCCTGAGGAGCGTGCTCCGAGCTTTATCTGTCTGGACAAGAACTCCGGCAAATTGTTGTGGCGTGACAATTCGCCAGGGGCGAATGTGCTGCATGGTCAGTGGTCTTCACCGGCATACGGAGAGTTTGCCGGGGTGGCTCAGGTGATCATGGGTGGTGGTGACGGTTATGTTTACAGTTTTCTGGCTGAGGGTCGGGATGGTAAGGCCGAGCTGCTGTGGAAGTTTGACTGTAATCCGAAGGATTCGATTTACCTGCTGGGTGGCCGAGCGACTCGCAATCACCTGATTGCGACTCCGGTCGTGTATGACGGACTGGTTTACGTGGGAGTTGGCGAGGACCCTGAGCATGGCGAGGGTCAGGGCCATCTGTGGTGCATTGATCCGACGAAGCGTGGTGACGTGAGTCCGACGCTGGTTTACAATTCGAAGGAGCCGAAGACACCGATTGCTCACAAGCGTCTGCAGGCGCTGGTGGAGAAGGAAGGTGACTTTGAGCGTGAGAATCCGAATTCGGCTGCGATTTGGCATTATGTCGGTGCTGATCCATCGAATTTCGAGACAACGATGCATCGCACGTGCGGCACTGTCGCGATCAAAAATAATCTGCTGTTTGTGTCGGATTTTAGCGGACTGGTGCACTGTCTGGATCCGAAGACAGGGAAGCCGCACTGGACTTACGACATGTTTGCTGCCAGCTGGGCGTCTCCTTTGATCGTTGAGGACAAGGTGTATCTGGGGGACGAGGACGGGGACATTACGGTGTTTCGTCTGGCGCAGGAGCAGGAGATTTTGGGCGAAGTGAACATGGGCTCTTCTGTCTACACGACTCCTGTGGTAGCCAACGACACTTTGTTCATTGCCAATCGTAATCGTGTATTTGCGATTCGCGAGGGTGCAAAGAGTGAGCCGGCCGACAAGTGAGGAGCTGGCGTGTTTCGGGTGATTGCTGTTGGCCGAACAGCAGATTGCCGGAGCAATGAATTGACTGAAACCGCGGCTGGATGCAGCCGCGGTTTTTTTGTGGGTTGCCTGAGTCGGGAGATCCAGCGGAGTGTGGCAGTATATCTTCAGTCGATATCGTGTGCTTTTAAGTCGTCTGGGCTGGGGTTTATTGCCTGTGGTGGCAGTACTGGGTCTGTCGACTTTGGGGCACAACGAGAACGAGGTGCGGGACTGGCTGCCGCGGGGGTATCCGGAGACATTTGAGTACGAGCGATTTCAGGGGTTATTTGGCAACGACGAGTTTGTACTGGTGTCTTGGGAGGGTTGTGAGTCGGAGGACGAGCGGCTGTATCGTTTTGAGCGAGCTGTCCTGGATGCTCGGATTTCGGATGCGGCTGATTCTGCGGCACTGGTGCGAAAGGTTTCCAGTGGTCGATCGGTGCTTGAGCAGATGCAGAGAGCACCGTTGAGTCTGGAGCGGGAGGAGGCAATTCGGCGACTGTCGGGAACGCTGATTGGTCGGGACGGGCGGTTGACATGTGTGCTGCTGTGGCTGACTCCGGAGGCGCGAGCAGACGTTCATGGCACGTTATCTCGCGTGCGTGACCTTTTGGAGGGGAGCGGAGTTCCATTTCGGGACGTGTGCTGGGCGGGAGCTCCGGTGGTGAATGCGGAGCTGGACGCGGCGAGTGCGCGATCGATGTCTCGAGCGATTGTCTTCAGCTGTGTCGCGGCACTGGGGATAGCGTGGGCTGCATTGCGTGAGTGGCGGGTGGTGCTGATGGTTCTGGCGGCCGGTTTTTACAGTGCGACGTTGAGTCTGGCGGTGTTGCGGATCTGCGGTGTGCCGATGAATTCACTGCTGATTTCGATGATTCCGATGGTGTATACGGCGGGGATTTCCGGTGCCATTCACATGTGTAACTATTACACCGAGGCATTGCGCAGTCGTGGCCCGCAGGAGGCGGCGGTGCGAGCGGTGGAATGTGCGTGGCTGCCTCTGGCGCTGGCGGCTGCGACGACGGCCGCTGGCTTGCTGTCAATCTGTCTGAACGATCTGAAGCCGGTGCAGCAATTTGGCTTTTTCTCGGCGATCGGGATTGGACTGAGCTGGTTATTGCTGGTGTTTTGGCTGCCGGCGGCACTGGCTGGGATTGCGGTTCGCGGTGTTCGCGGGACGTTGCCGGGTGATGAGGCGGTAGATGAGGCGGGTGATGCCCCGTTGCCGGTGTTTTGGGTTCGATTTGGTGAATTTGTGGTACGGCGGGCGGGTTTAATTTCGGGTGCGTGCCTGCTGTTGATGGTGGCTTCGATACCGGGAGTGCTGCGGCTGCAAATTTCGATGAGTCTGCTGGAGGAGTTCCGTGAGGATGCCGAGGTGTTGCGGATGGGGGCGTGGATTGAGGACCGGCTGGCGGATCTGACGACCTGCGAGGTGGCGCTGCGATTTCCGGAGGTTAGTCGTCTGAGTGGATTTGAGCGACTGCAGCTGACTCGACGTCTGCAGTCGGAGTGTCTGACGATTGACAGTGTTTCCGGTGCCTTGTCGATCGCCAGTTTTGCGCCGTCACTGGAGGGGTCTGCGGGGGGTGTGCTGCAGCGTGCGGGCATGAATCGACGGTTGCAGCAGCAGCGTGAGCAGTTGCTGGAATCGGGTTTTTTGGGGGTTGACGGCGGGGATGAGTTCTGGCGGATCAGTCTGCGTCTGCGGAAGGCAGACCAGCTGGATTACAATCGTCTGGTGCAGCGAATTCGAACGACAGCGGGCGAGCTGCTGCAGGGGGAGCGAGCCGAGGGTGTGGAGGTCCTGTGCACTGGTGTGGCTCCGGTGATTTACCGGGCGAGGCGGTCGCTGGTGGATGGGCTTGTGCTGGGTTTGGGCACGGATGTTTTGTTGATTGTAGGGGCGATTGTGGTGGCGATGCGGACGGCATCGAGTGGAGTGCTGCTGGGTCTGGCGAGTTTGTTTCCGACTTTGATTGTGCTGGGGCTGCTGGGATGGCTGGGAATCGCGATTAATGTGGGGGCGGTGATGGCCCCGTGTGTGGCGCTGGGGGTGACGGTGGATGATTCGATTCATTTTATGGTGTGGTTTCGCAGTGGGATTTGGCGCGGGTTGGGTGAATCGCGATCTGTGCTGTTGGCGTGGCGGGCTTGTGTTCGTCCGATTTATCAGAGCTGGATGTTGCTGGGGCTGGGCATGGCGACTCAGTTTGTGAATGATTTTGCATCGATTCGGCAGTTTGGGATGATGATGACGGCGATGCTGACGGCCAGTCTGGTGGGTAATCTGGTGTTGCAGCCGGCATTGCTGGCCAGTCCTGCGGGGCGTTTTCTGGCGCGGGGTTTTTTGCGACGGGGGCAGCGGGAACGGGAGGTTTCAGTTCCTGTCGAGCCAGAGTCTCCCACGTGATTGCTCGCGTAATTCCCCCGTTTTCGTTATTCTGCACGGTCTGTTGGCAAGTTGATTTTGTGGTTCGTCTTAGCGGTATGTATCCGAACGATGCAGTGAGGGGTTTATGAGCAGGTTGATGTTTTCGAGGCTGCTGTTCTGCTGGGTGCTGGCAGTTTGTGGCTGTGTTGTTTCCGACAGTGTGAGGGCGGAGGAAAAATGGGAATCACTGTTTGACGGGAAGACATTGAAGGGCTGGAAGAAAGCGGAGCATGGTCGGGCGGTTTACGAGGTTGTGGACGGTGCGATTCACGGTGTCACTGTGGAGGGAAGTCCGAACACATTTTTGATGTCTGAGGCAGAGTACGGGGATTTTGAGCTGACATTTGAGGTGCGTGTGCATGATGGTCTGAATTCCGGCTGTCAGATTCGTTCGCGCGGCAAGACTGAGGCAGACGTGTCTGCAGAGGCAGCGCGGACGGGCAGCAGACCGCAGGGCGAGGGTGGTCTGGGGCGTTTTCATGGTCCTCAGGTGGAGCTGGAAAAGTCACCTGGATTTACAGGTTACGTGTATGGCGAGGCGACGCAGTACGGCTGGTTGTCTCCTGAGCCGAAGTCGGGTGGCAAGCCTCATGAGCTGATGAAGAGTGGTGCATGGAATCGGATTCGGATTCAGGCGCAGGGGCCGCGGATTCAGACCTGGGTCAATGACCAGCCGGTAGCCGATCTGACTCATGACGACATCTACAAGACTCATCCCCGCGGTCACATTGGTTTGCAGGTGCATGGAATTGCGGCAGGCACAGGGCCGTTTGATGTTTCGTGGCGGAACATTCGCATTCGTCGGCTGTGATTGAGGGGAAGCGGAAATGGAATCAGGGAAGATTCTGATGTTTTGCGAGCGTTGTGTGCAGCTGGGTATGTGTAGTTTGCGGCTGTTGTTGTGCAGTGTGCTGTTGTTCGGCAGTGTGCTGTTGTTGGGCAGCAGCCGGCTCAGGGCTCAGGAGTTCAGCGGCATCAAAGTTCCGGAGGGATTCCGGGTTGAGTTGTACGCCGACGATGATTTGGCTCACGACATACACTCGCTCACGCTTGATTCGCGTGGGCGAGTTGTTGTTTCGGGTCCGGGTTATGTGCGAATTTTGACAGATGCTGACGGCGACGGTCGTGCGGATGGTTTTCAGCAGTTTGCTGACGGTCCGGCGACGGGTTCGCAGGGGATGTATTTTCATGGCAGCAGCCTGTTGTGTGCGGGTGATGGCGGTCTGCTGCTGTATCGCGACGCCGACGGGGATGATCGTGCTGATGGTGCGCCGCAGGTGTTTCTGAAGATTGCTGCGGGTGGAGAGCATCATGTGCATTCGATTCAGCGTGGGCCGGACGGCTGGTGGTATGTCATGGCCGGAAATTTTTCCGGGGTGACATCGGCCTATGCGACGGCGCGTACGTCTCCTGTTCGGCAGCCGGTTTCGGGGACGCTGCTGCGTCTTTCGCCGGAGCTGCAAGGTGGTGAGATTGTAGCTGATGGATTTCGGAACGCGTATGACTTTGCATTTTCTGTGACTGGAGATCTTTTTACCTGGGACAGTGATGACGAGCGGGATATTTCATTGCCGTGGTATCTTCCGACGCAGGTGTTTCATGTTCTTCCGGCCAGCAACGCGGGTTATGTGACTGCTGGCCTGAAGCGTCCTCCCAGCTGGCCGGACATGCCGCCGGTGACGGCATCTTTTGGTCGTGGATCTCCGACGGGGGTGGTGTGTTATCGGCATGATCAGTTTCCGGCTGAGTATCAGGGTGCGTTGTTTGTGCAGGACTGGACGCTGGGACGAATTTTGTGTGTGCCATTGCAGCGTCAGGGTGCGGGCTGGGTGAGTGAGCCCCGGGAGTTTGCTGTGGGACAGAACCAGTTTGGTTTTGCACCTACGGACATGGAAGTGGGGCCGGATGGCAGTTTGTATGTGAGTGTTGGTGGCCGGGGGACTCGCGGCAGTGTTTACCGCATTTCCTGTCGCGTGACGGACGGCGGTCAGAAATCTGCTGCTGATGCAGCAGCCAGCGGTGTGGACCGTGTTTTGGCAGCGAGGCAGCCGAACACGGCCTGGTCGCGTGCGGAGTGGGTGGGTCTGGCGAAGCAGCAGTCGGCTGATGCGTTTCGTGCAGCTGCAGCGGACGGTGCCAGATCGTCTGCAGAGCGGATGCGTGCGATTGAGGTGCTGGTTGAGTTGTTTGGTGGTCTGGATGTGGTGACAGCGACGGGATTGTTGTCGGCGGGTGATGCGGAAGTGCGAGCGCGGGCAGCGTGGGCGGCTGGGCGTACGAAACCCGGGTCTCCGGAGTTATCTGTGGTGCAGCGTTTACTGCGGGATCGGGATGCCTTTGTGCGACGCTCAGCGCTGGAGGCATGTTCCACAGCGACGGCCGTTCCGGTCTTAAATTTTCTGTCGCTGCAGCTGCCGGCGCTGCTAAGTGATGCAGACCGTCTGGTGCGACTGAGTGCAGCGCAGCTGGTGTCAAGGCTGGATGCGGGCCAGCGTTCGCAGTTGCTGAGTGGTCTGGCGGATCAGCGTGGCAAGCTGTGGTTTTATCTGGGTTTGCTGCAGCGTGGTGGTGAGCAGAGTGCGGAGGCTGCGCGAATGGCGGTTCAGGTGCTGGCGGAGCCGGCGAATGGGCTGGAGCTGCGACGTGAGGCGGTGCGAGTTCTGCAACTGGCTCTGGGTGATACTGGGCCGCAGAAGGATCGTCCGGTGATGTTTGACAGTTATGGTCCGCAGCGGTCACTGGAGCCATTGGAGCGGGATCTGAATCCTTTAGTGCCGCAGCTGGCAGCAGTGTTTCCGACGGGTGACCTGTTGCTGGATCGGGAACTGATACGGGTGTTTGCCATGGTGGCTTTGCCGAATCGCGACATCTTTGATCGTTTGCTGGGGCAGTTGACGGAGGAGAGTCTGCCGCAGGATGACATTCACTGTCTGGCGGCTCTGAGTCGTCTGGAGCTGGAGCGTTCGCAGGAGGAGTCAGAGCGGTGCGCCCGGGCGTTGATTGGGATTGACGTGAAGCTGAAGCGTCTGGGGCTGAAGCAGGATACGAACTGGGACGACCGGATGGGCGAGTTGTATTCGCAATTGTGCCAGGTGGATCCTGCCCTGCCCTCGCTGCTGGTTCAGCAGCCTGGTTTTGGATTGCCCGGGCATGTGTTGTATCTGGGGCGAGTTCCAGCTGGCGTGGTGCCTCAGGCTATTGAAAACGTACTTTCCACGATTGCATCGGATCCGGGTTATCAGTGGACCAGTGAGATTGTGTTTTTGATAGGCGAGTCTGAGCGAGCCGAGCATGCACAGATACTGAGAGCGCAGCTGGAGAATCTTTCGGTCCGGGATGCGGTGCTGATGGTGCTTTCTGAGCGACCTGCAGCTGCTGACAGGTCTTTGTATGTGTCTGGTCTTGAGTCACCGCAGCTGAATACGGTGGAGGCCTGTTTGCAGGCGCTGCAGCAGCTGCCGCGCAGCCGCGAGGCAGCGGAGCAGTGGTCGCTGTTGTCCTGTGCACGTCGTTTAATCGGTGACAAGCGGGAGTTTCGTTTGCGAGAGTCTGTGATGCGGCTGCTGCAGAACAACAATGAGCAGACATTGAAGTTCGAGTTTGGTGAATCCGGTTATCGTGTTCAGCCTGAGTCGATGCAGTTATGGCAGGAGTGGCTGGAACGCCGTTATCCGGACTACCGGCCGACCATTTTAAGTGAGCAGGCGGCGGCTGTGTTGAAGAGTCTTGATGCGGTGCCGTGGGATGAGGGTGATGTGAAGCGTGGCGAGGTTCTGTTTGAGCGTCTGGGGTGTGCAAAGTGTCATGGTGGTCGGCGGTCACTGGGGCCGGACCTGACGGGGGTTTCGAAGCGATTTTCGCGAGCCGATTTATTTGCATCGATTGTGGATCCTAATCGGGACATTTCGAATCGGTATCAGACAACATCGATTGAGACATCGGCAGGTCAGGTGCTGACCGGTCTGATTGTTTACGAGTCGGTGGACGGGCTGCTGTTGCGTGATGCCGAGCATCGCACGTATCGTGTGGAGGCAGCCGAGATTGCGGGGCGGCATTTGCAGCGGAATTCGCTGATGCCGGAGGGTTTGCTGCGAAATTCGGGACCGCGGGATCTGGCGGATCTGAATCGATATCTGCAGGAACTTTGATGTTTGGTCTGAACGGAATCTGTTGTTGGGGTGTGGGTCAGGGGGGGGTATGTGATGTCAGGTTCGCGACGGTTTTCTGAAGATACTCTGGCGATGCTGGTTGCCGCTGCGATGTTGTGTATTTCGGTGCTGGTCACTGTGCTGCACAGTAACGGGCTGTTGCCGAGTGGTGGGACTGTTGCGACGGCGGAGGGTCCGTTTTGGCAGAATCCGATGAAATCGCTGGTCTCGCTGCCGGCGGCGTGGGAGGTCCATCCATTTGAGTCGAAGGCATCGTGGTTATGGGGTGTTGTGTCGGCGGCGCTGCTGATCACATTTGTCATGAGTGTGGTGATGTGGCTGGGGCGGGGATCGGAAATGAGTTTCTGGCGACCCTGTGCAGGTGTGTTTGTCTTGAGTCTGCTGGCATATGTGCTGGCGGAGCAGAAGCTGGTTAAGTATTACGGGCTGGAGTATGCGTTGTGGGCGCTGCTGATTGGTCTGTTGATCAGCAACACAACAGGGGTGTCAAAGGTCTTGAGGGCAGGTGCGCGAACTGAGCTGTACATGAAGACGGGGCTGGTGTTGCTGGGTGCTGAGGTATTGTTTGGAAAGTTGCTGGCTTTGGGGCTGCCGGGGATTTGCGTGTCCTGGGTGGTGACTCCTGTTGTACTGATTGTCACTTTTTGGTTTGGTCAGCGTGTTTTGAAGATGGAGTCTGCTGCTCTGAACATGGTGATTTCGGCTGACATGTCTGTTTGCGGTGTATCGGCTGCGATTGCGACTGCGGCAGCGTGTCGTGCGAAGAAGGAGGAGTTGACAACAGCGGTGGGTATATCGCTGGCGTTTACGGTGATGATGATGGTGGCGATGCCACCGTTGATTCGTGCGATGGGTCTGGGGCCTGTGGTGGGTGGCGCGTGGGTGGGTGGGACGATTGATTCAACGGGGGCGGTGGGTGCTGCAGGAGCCATGCTGGGTGAGGAAGCTGAGGTGGTGGCAACAACGATCAAGATGATCCAGAACATGCTGATCGGCGTGGTGGCATTTGGTGTGGCAGTTTACTGGGTCACGTGTGTGGAGCGAACCGCTGGTACGCGGCCTGAGATCAGTGAAATCTGGCGCAGATTTCCGCGTTTTATTCTGGGTTTTCTGGGGGCATCAGTGCTGATGTCTGTGTTGTACGAGAATCTGAGTGGCGGTGCTGATTTTGTGAAGGCGGTTGTGGACGGTGGGACGAAGACGGTGCGGAGCTGGTGTTTTTGTATGGCGTTTGTGAGTATTGGGCTGGAGACGGATCTGCGGACGCTGGGGAAGTTCCTGCGTGGTGGCAAGCCATTGACGTTGTATGTGTGTGGCCAGCTGCTGAACCTTGTGTTGTCGCTGCTGATGAGTTTGCTGATGTTTGAGGTTGTATTTCCGGAGGCGGCTGATGTGCTGCGAAAGTGAGCGGCGGCTGACGGCCGGCGGTATCTGGCGCGGTCGGTGTCGGCTGGGTGCGGCACTGGTTCTGGTGGCGGTCGTCTGGTGTGGACTGCTGCCGGTTTTAAGTCGGACGGCGGGAATGCGTCAGCGGATTGAGTTTTTGGAATCGCGGGGGATTAATCCGTCGGCCAAGTTTTTTACCGAGCAGGAGGCGGGCTGGCGGAATGCGGCCGAGGTGGAACGTCGGATACGGCAGCATCCTGAGGCTTTCTGGGACCTGCCGTTTTAGGCCTGAGCCACCGCCAGTCGGGTTACTCGCTGATTTTAACTTCGAGAACTTCGACGATTGTGTCGAGTCGTGTGAGGGCGAGGACTTCGCGGACTGCGGGGCAGGCGTTGAAAACCTGGACCTTTGGCGGATTTTCGCTGAGTCTGGTGAGAGAGACGAGCAGTCCCAGCATGCCACTTGGTACGAGAGAGACGCCGGTGAGATCAAAGGCTGCGACGCTGGAGTGCTGCGAGCGCAGCAGGTCACTGACAGCAGTGCGATAGTGTGCGGCGTTGAATTCTGAGGGCACATCGCTGCCGCCGAACCCCAGAACGGTGACTGGTCCGGAGCTGTAGACTCGGAGAACACCGTCGTCGGTCAGGGCGTACTGTTCGGCACCTGCGTAACTTGCGGGGGCCCCAGGAAGTGGTGCGGATTTGTGTGGCTCTGTCATGTGTTGGCTTTCGGTGCGGGACTGTTACTGACAGTTCAGTTTCCGTGGACACGGGCGAGCAGTTGAAAAGATACGATTTGGGGAGTTTTGCTGCCGTGGGAACGGTGGGAAAATAT
>JBJTPZ010000691.1:0-2406 GCA_046075365.1 Planctomycetaceae bacterium | reverse complement strand
AAGACGTCCGACCGGCTGTTGCCTGTGCATCATTTCCTCGTGACATTTACTGTGCCCGAGGAATTGCGGGGACTGCTGCACGCGTGTCCGAACGAGGGCTACGAAGCGATCTTCGCGGCAGGATCTCAGACCATTCAGAGTTTGCTGCAGAATCCAAAGTGGCTGGGCTCGGACAACGTCGGCTTTTTCGGCGTGCTGCAGACGTGGGGCGAGATCCCATGGTCTTTCATCCGCATGTGCACTTCGTCGTTCCGGGCGGAGGACTGAATGCGGATGCAACGCAGTGGCTGGGCCGCAATTCCCTGCACACTGCCTGGTGAAAACTGCTGACTGCCGCCTTCCGCAGCGATGCTTTTCCCAAAGGACAAGCGACGCCTTTAAATCCACCGGGCTTCCTGAACAAAGGCCTTGACCTTCGGCTCCCCGGGTCGCTCAGCCACAAGCCCACCTCGCTCAGCCATCACTCTCCCGCAACGCCCTCACCTTGTCCGCCGCGAAGTCAAAGCCTTACTTGTTATCGCCAATTTGCCTGCGCGAGTCTACTTTTGAACTTTCTGTTCCGCTCCGGATGGTCTCTCTGCGATCCTGTATACCTTGACAGTTTGCCTGTCCATTTCAGCGGGGAAAGTAAATGCAATGTATTGCGCGTCATCTTCCGCAAATTCAACTTCAGACGTGGCACGCCCGATTTCCTGATCGTCTGCGTTATAGGCCTTCGCAATCAGTGTGCACTTGATTGCATTAGCTGACAGCAAATAAATGGATATTGCTTTCTGCGGATCGTCAATTGAAGTCTTTTGCTTTGCGATCGTATGGGAGAGGCCCGCTTCAGTGAGGTCAGGGGATAACTCGACATCGACCTGCAACTGCGTGTCGACCCCGGTGCCGACTCCTTGTGCAAACTCAGTGACGTTCTGACCAATCGTTTGCCCAATTGAGCCGGGGCGTGCGTTGCCTTCACCCGAGCAACCGGGCAGTATGAGGGACAGCAGCAGGAGAGACTGAGCAATGGGCTGTATTGTATTCATCGAGCAATTCCTGGTTGGAACGAACGCATTTGCTTCGTGGCATAACGTTCAAGATCAGCTGGTTGCCGCAACTGACTTGCCATGTGGAACACGGCCGTCGGCAACTGGGCTGCATCCTGTTGTTCAAGTAAGCCACTATCGCGGCGGGGTTGGTTGGGAGTCAATTGTACCGGGAAAGATTCGCGTCTGGCAATGGGGAGTGCCGACTTCCGCGGCCATGCTTTTCCCAAAGGACAAGCGACGCCCTTAAATCCACCTGGGAACAGCGGTTTCAAGACCCGCACTTCCACCGGTTTGACCGCGCGCACCATGAGGGGTGTCATAGTGTACCCCCGCAGCTTCGTTTCCTTCGGAAAATTTAACTCAAATGAATTTCCTTCCCCGTCTACTTCCGCCCGGACTTTTGTCAACTGGTTTTGTCCGATCGGGAGGTTTCGAGGGTTTCATCAAGGGCTTCCGTGATTGCAGATGGAAGGACAGGACCGTGCGTGTTACGGTGTGATCGGGCTGCAGTCAAGATCTGCAACGAGAGGCCCACCGGGTGGCACGGAGCCCCTGCCTTCCCAGTCGTGGCGTCGCTGCTAAAGCTCGACGGACATGGCCCTTCGGGCCACGGGCGCAGCGAGCGGGGCTGCAAGGCCATGTGGGAGTCGCAGTCTTGCCAGTTTGAGATTGCACCGGCAGCGACGTCCTGCGAACGGCTGGGCTGTTGAACTCGAAAGATTCAGATTCGGCCAGATTTTTGATGCATCGTCCGGAGTCGTCGATATTCTGGAAAGCACCCAAATCATGGCAGCGTTGATCAAGTCGGCAGAGGTGTGCACCAACTCGAAACGGGACCGATTGTTTGCACTACGTATCGTTCCTCTTGTTCTGGATCGCACTCCCTCACACCCGCACTGATTCGATGACCACAGCCGGAATGGGTCCTTCGTCGCGTCGCAGCGACTCACACAAATCCACGTCCTTCCACCATCAAAGGAGATGCCACAAGATGCTGTCGTCCACCGGCAACATCAGGCCCAATCAGCCCTGAGGCCGTCGGAAACGGCTTTGAAGGTCCCGCCCGACAACCTGCTCGCCCTGCGGACCATGACGCAGTTCTGAAGTTGTCTGCAGTCCGATCTGTGCCCCCATCCCTGATCCTCGTCCTGACCAGCGTTCTGTGACAGCAGCCTCCAGCGGCGGGCCGCTTCACCCCGCATGGTGAATTCACGTTGAGTCAGCATCGCAGGCAAGCATTCTCTGTGGACGGCGACTCCTGCGATGCTGACTCAACGTGAATTCACCATGCGGGGTGAAGCGGCCCGCCGCTGGAGGCTGCTGTCACAGAACGCTGGTCAGGACGAGGCTCAGGGATGAGGCACGGATTGGACTG
>JBJTPZ010000690.1:0-3540 GCA_046075365.1 Planctomycetaceae bacterium | reverse complement strand
AGCTGGTGTTCAGTATTCTTCCGGCTTTGCAGCGGGGTAAGAAAATTCTGATTCCCTGTGATTATTCAAGTTTTCAACCCGGATCCACGGTAGCACGATGTCCCTGATTTTGCATCCGCTTTTTGCCCTTTTGGCATCCGTCTCTCGCCAGGAACTGGCCCGTCAGGTCGCCTGTCTGAAGGAAGAAAACCGGATCCTGAGGGCAAGGCTGCCAGAGCGACTCGTGGCGACACCTGCGGAGAAACGCCGGCTGCTGAAGTTCGGTCGTAATCCTGGGGTTCAGCTGCGGGACCTGATTTCGATTGTCAGTTACGCCCGAGTACGTGATGCGGGACAACGACGCGAAGTTCAGTGGACAATTTGATGACGCCTGTCGCCAAATCTGCGAGCCCATGTCGAACGATTCATCCAGACGCTCAAGTTTGAATGTCTGAACAAGTTTGTGATCGTGGCTGAAAAGCACCTGGATCACATCTGCCGAGTCTGGAGCCGGCATTACAACGAAGAGCGACCGCATTCAGCGCGGCAGCATTTGCCGCCGGATTTCACAACTGCCCCTGACGAAGTCACCAGCATTCGCACGAGCGACATTGTCTGCACGTCAAAGCTCGGCGGAGTGATCCACTCGTATTCCCGCCGAGCCGCGTAAAGTCGCCACGTCCCGGTTCACACTCTGAACTCGACTGCCCCCAGCGTCCGCGCCGACTGTGATTTTCGACCGCTATGCGCCTCCGAAACCTCACATCGACGCGTTTGACGCCGTCACAGACCGTTGATCGGAAACTCATCATCACGCGTTACTGATCACCCAAATTCCCTGATTTCCGACGCACTTTCGCAACGCAGAATATTCTTCCCGCCGGGTTTTTCTATTGATTGCAACCGAGTGTGCACGTATTGTTTCAACTGATTAATACGTAAATGGAGCGTTTCGTATGAAAAAACTGACTCTCAGCGCCGAACCGGATGTGATTGCAGAGGCACATCGCCTTGCTGAACTCCAGGGGACAAGTGTTTCGGCCATGTTTTCCCGGATTGTTCGGCTGCTGTCGCAGCGCGATCGTGATCGACCGCGAATTGGCCCGGGAGCAAAGAAAGCGTCTGGACTGATCCAGTTGCCGGAAGGCAAGTCGGATCGCGATGTGCTGGAAGAAGCCCTTGCAGAAAAGTATGAGCTCTGAAAATGAAGGTCTTTTTCGATACGAATATTCTGATTGACGTGCTGGCGAATCGGCAGCCGTTCTATGAGGACTCGGCCGCGCTGTGGACGCTCTCGGAACGGCGGACGATCACTGGGCTGGTGTCGGTTCTGACATTTACGAATACGTTCTACATCGTGCGACGTCTTAGGGACCTGAAAACAGCGAGAGGTGCGCTCACGCTGATTCGTGATGCGTTTACACCGGTGTCTTGTGATGGCGACATCATCAATCAGGCAATTGCATCGCGATTCGGTGACTTTGAAGATGCTGTGCAGTACATGAGCGCCATTCAGATCGGAGCGGATTGTCTTGTCAGTCGGAATGTCAGCCATTTTCCTGGTTCCGGCGGTTGTCCTGTTCTGACGCCTGCCGAGTTTCTTGCAGCGCATTCGTTTGAGTCTCCCCGGAAGGAACTCTCTTCATGACACCTCGAAAAATGTCGCGCCTTTTTCGATGTCGTAAAGTCCGGTTTACCAACAAGTTACGAGATTTGCCAGTTTGGCAGCCGGGTTGATGCCGGCTGAGAGTGAGGAGTTGCTGATCGTTTGTCCGCTTGCTCGTCAAGCGGCGACGATCGTTTGCTCAGGCGGAACAGTATCTCCCGACAAACCGTGAAGATGATCTTGAAGGACCATGGGATCGATTCCGGCCCGCAACGCGGCAAAGGGTCATGGGACGAATTCCTCAAAATGCATGCGGACACGCTCTGGCAATGCGATTTTCTGTCAAAGCCGATGTGGACGGCGCGAGGTCTGGTCGATGTGTACCTGCTGGTGTTTCTGCACCTTGGTTCACGTCGAGTCTGGATTTCACCGAGCACCGAGCAGCCCGATTCTGCGTGGGTGAGTTTGCAGGCTCGAAACTTTCTGATGGTGGCCGAACAGATGAGTCTGTCACCGGAGTACCTGATGCGGGACAACGACGTGAAGTTCAGCAGACAGTTCGACGACGTGTTCAAAACCAGCGGGGTTGAGATCAAACGAACGGTTCCGATGTCGCCCAATCTGCGGGCCCACGTCGAGCGATTCATCCAGACGCTGAAGTTCGAGTGTCTCAACAAATTCGTCATCGTCGCGGAGAAACATCTCGATCACATCTGCCGAATCTGGAGCCGTCACTACAACGAAGAACGACCGCACTCTTCCCGCGATCATCTCCCACCGAACTTTACTGCACCTCCAGAAGAAGCGACGACGATTCGAGTAAGTGACATCGTCTGCACATCAAAGCTCGGCGGCGTCATCCATTCCTACTCTCGCCGAGCTGCGCAGAGTCACTGCATCCAGGTTCAGATTTCGAATTGGGCTGCGCTCAACGTCCGCGCTGACTGGAATTTCCTGCGCCATTCGCCGCTGAAACCTTGCATCGACTCGCTTGACGCAGCCACAGAGCGTTGATCTGGAACACATCGTCCCACCTCACCAACCACTCAAATCCCCTGATTTCCAACGCACTTTTGCAACTCAGAATATTCTTACCGCGCGTCTGGTGGCAAGACGAGATTGGACGCGAAAATGGTACGACGTCGCCGTCACATCAGATCGTGTTGTATCCAGCGCCGCTGTGCTGGATGAACTTCAGCGCGGCAATTTTCCTGGCCGTAATGACTGCCTCGAAATGCTGAACACGATCGAGATGCTGGAATTGAATGACCCCATCTTTGAAATCGTCGAGGCCTACATGGCAAACAAACTAATGCCGACCGATCCATTCGGAGACGCGTTACATCTGGCACTCGCCTCGTACCATCGTTGCGACTTCCTCGTCACGTGGAACTGCCAGCACCTGGCAAACGCGAACAAGTTCGGGCAAATCCGCCGAATCAATGGTATACTTGGACTGTTCACTCCAGAACTAGTTACTCCAATGGAATTGCTCGGGGGAATGTAACAGTATGACAACGCCGTCAATACTCGAAGAGCTGCGCAGGGTTCGGCATGAGATCTCTGAAGAGGTCGGACACGATCCGAGACGACTGCGCGAGTATTACGCAAACATACAGAAATCAGTTCGGTCGCGGACCATCAATCTGGCAGATCAAGGTCCGTATGGACGAACGAAGAATTGCACTGAAACCGACGAACAACCGGCCTCTGATCGTAGTTCTGCACCGTCGGCTTGCTGAACCCCGGCGTTAGGGACGTGCCAAAAGTCCACATTCCCGTGAGCAGCCGGCACGCATCGCACGCCCGACCAGCCGGTCTTTCCGCGTGAGTACCGAGTGCTGGGAGTCTCGGATGATCGCCTCGGAGAGGTGCATGTCGTGCTGATTCAGGAGTGGTAGCCAGTTCATACAGTTGGCGTACACCACGCTGGCATGCGAGCCTCCGGAATCCTG
>JBJTPZ010000689.1:0-1502 GCA_046075365.1 Planctomycetaceae bacterium | reverse complement strand
AGCTGGTGTTCAGTATTCTTCCGGCTTTGCAGCGGGGTAAGAAAATTCTGATTCCCTGTGATTATTCAAGTTTTCAACCCGGATCCACGGTAGCACGATGTCCCTGATTTTGCATCCGCTTTTTGCCCTTTTGGCATCCGTGTCTCGCCAGGGACTGGCCCGTCAGGTCGCCTGTCTGAAGGAAGAAAACCGGATCCTGAGTGCAAGGCCGCCAGAGCGACTCGTGGCGACACCTGCGGAGAAACGCCGGCTGCTGAAGTTCGGTCGTAAGCCTGGGGTTCAACTTCGGGACCTGATTTCGATTGTCAGTTACCAATCCTTTGTCCGCTGGATCCGGGAGAAAGAAGCGTCACATGCAGTGAAGAACGCGTCCGCTCGGAAACCCGGTCGCCCCCGCACGCCGGACGACATTCGGGAACTGGTGCTAAAACTGGCCCGGGAAAACGTGAAGATGATCCTAAAGGAACATGACATCGACCCCGGTCCGAAGCGTGGCAAAGGTTCATGGGACGAATTCCTGAAGATCCATATGGACACCCTCTGGCAATGCGATTTCCTGTCGAAGCCGATGTGGACGGCTCGAGGTCTGGTGGACGTGTACCTGCTGGTGTTTCTGCACCTTGGCACACGTCGAGTCTGGATTTCACTGAGCACCGTGCAGCGGACAGTTCGATGAGGTGTTCAAGGCCAGCGGAGTTCAGATCAAGCGAACGGTCCCGATGTCACCCAACCTGCGGGCTCACGTTGAGCGTTTCATCCAGACGCTGAAGTTCGAGTGCCTCAATAAGTTTGTCATTGTTGCCGAAAAACATCTCGATCACATCTGCCGCATCTGGGGTCGGCATTACAACGAAGAATGACCTCATTCATCCCGCGATCACCTGCCTCCGGATTTCACGGCACCTCCCGAGGAAGCAACCACCGTCCGTCTGAGCGACATCGTTTGCACTACCAAACTCGGTGGCGTGATCCAATCCTACTCCCGCCGAGCCGCGCAGAGTCGCCTCTTCCTCTTTCATTCCCCCCAACCATCCGGAACGAAAGCCGCGCCCAACGTCCGCGCCGACTGTGGATTCCAGATCCATTCGCCTCTGAAACCTCCCAGTGACTCCCTTGATACGGTCATTGACCGTTGATCATGAACTCATCACCCCACGGCATAGATCACCCAAATTTCCTGATTTCCACTTCACTTTCGCAACTCAGAGTTTTCTTACCGCGCGGCATGTTGCGAAAATGCAACAGGTGTATTTTCGATTGATGCTGATTTTCGCGGTGGCGTGCTGCACCTGTTGCTCGGGAGCTGCCGGATTTTCCGGCTGAGTGCACGAGGCATTTCATATTCCCCTGGTAAACGTAATAGAAAACATTGCAAGTGGGCTGCTGAATATCTTTATTGATGTTGATTCAGCTGACCGGTTTGCGTGTTTGTTTTCCTTCAGGGTCATTGTCGCCATGCTTTCCAGATTTTCGACCTGCACGCTGTTTGGTATTGAAGCTCG
>JBJTPZ010000688.1:0-3864 GCA_046075365.1 Planctomycetaceae bacterium | reverse complement strand
GGCCAGACCCGACTGCATCCCGGTGTCCCGGAACCAATTCGCGGCACCTACGCCGGGCTGGCTTCCCGAGCGTCAATCGAACATCTGCAGCGACTGGGAGTCACCGCAGTGGAACTGCTGCCAGTTCACGCTCACGTAGATGACCGCAACCTCGTCACCCACGGACTGCGAAACTACTGGGGCTACAACACTCTGTCGTACTTCGCTCCCGAACCTTCACTTTCGTCCGCCACCTGCCCGGCCGGCGTGCTGACAGAATTCCAGAGCATGGTGAAACGCCTGCACGAGGCGGGCATCGAAGTCATTCTTGACGTCGTCTACAACCACACCGGTGAAGGCAACGAACAGGGCCCCACACTTTCGCTGCGCGGCATCGACAACAGCGTCTACTATCGGCTGATGCCCGGAAACCGCCGCTACTATCAGGACTTCACTGGCTGCGGGAATACCCTCAATATGCAAAGCCCCCGCGTGCTGCAGCTGATCATGGACAGCCTGCGCTACTGGGTCCTCGAAATGCACGTGGATGGTTTCCGCTTCGATCTTGCCAGCGCTCTGGCACGCGAACTTCACGATGTCGACAAACTCAGCGCCTTCTTCGACATCATCCTCCAGGATCCGGTCCTGTCGCAGGTCAAACTGATCGCCGAACCATGGGACCTCGGCAGTGGCGGCTACCAGGTCGGCAACTTTCCGCAGCTCTGGTCTGAATGGAATGGACGCTATCGCGATACACTGCGACGATTCTGGGCCGGGGATCGCTGGCTGATGTCAGAAGTTGCCACACGCCTCAGCGGCAGCAGTGACCTCTACCAGCCCGGCGGACGCAGCCCCCGCTCCAGCATCAACTTCATCACCGCTCACGACGGCTTCACACTCCGCGACCTCGTCACCTGGGAACAAAAACGCAACGCCGCAAATCTGGAAGACAATCGCGACGGCGAAAGCCACAACAACAACTGGAACTGCGGAATCGAAGGCGAAACCGACGATCCCGCCATCCACGCACTGCGACTGCGACAACGCCGCAATCTGCTGGCCACACTGCTGCTGTCGCAGGGAGTCCCCATGCTGCGCGGCGGTGATGAACTCAGCATGACTCAGGCAGGCAACAACAACCCGTACTGCCAGGATAATGAAATCAGCTGGCTCCGCTGGAACCTGGCACCTGAAGAACAGCAGTTCCTCGAATTCTGCCAGCGACTGACTGCGCTCTGGCACAGCCAGCCGGTCCTGCAGCGCAGTCACTTCTTCCAGGCACGCTGGGAAAACAGCCCGCACTCCCGACAGCCCCTGCAGACCGATCAGATCGTCTGGCTCGATCAGGACGGAGTTGAAGTGCTGTCCGATCGCTGGCACTCCGGGGGACTCAAAGCTCTCGGGATGCGACTGAACGGAGATGCCACCGGTGAAGAAAATGACTACGGTGAACCCATCTACGGGGACACACTCCTCGCTATCCTCAATCCACTCGATGAACCCGTTCACTTCCAGCTCACTGTCCCCCCCGGCACCACAGCCTCCCCCGAACGCTGGCGACTGGAACTCGACACGTTCACAGGCACCTCAGGCGAAACGCTCGAATCCGGCACCGCCTGCATCGTACGCGAACGCAGCGTCTGTGTGCTCCTGCGCGAAAAACATTCCCCCTCGCTTTCCCCGGCACACCACGTCTGACACCATCGAGAAAATCGATAGCCGTTCTGTCTGGGAAAAATTCTTCCTCATGCCTACATTTCGCACACAGCACGCTGGCCGCAGGGCCGCCGTCGCCGGTTGCCATTGCGTCATTTCACAAGGCTGATCCACAGGTTGTGCAGGGGTCGAATACATGCTCCGTCTGAACGTCTTGCTGCTGGCACTTCTGATTCGCATCCCCACTGCATTCGCCGATGAGCCGTCCAAACCGTCCACGGACCAGAAAACAGCCGAGAAAAGTGCCGGCAAGCGGACCGAGGTCCGTCAGCGACATACGTGGGCGGAAATTCAAATCAGCGGCACGCTGCCCGAAAACACTCAGCCGCCAGGCCTGCTCGGAGCCCCGGCTGACTCCCTGCCCACAATCCTCACGCGATTGCAGCAGGCTGCAAAAGACCGCGGGATTCGCGGAGTCATCCTGCACATCGGCAGTCTTGACGGCGGCTTCGGAAGACTGCATGAACTGCGAGTCGGGATTGCGGCAGTCCGCGCAGCCGGCAAACCGGTCTGGGCCCGCATGGAAGACGCCGGCAACATGGAATATCTGCTGGCCAGCGCCTGCGATCGCATCCTGATGCCCGAATCCGGCACGCTCTCCCTGACTGGCCTCCGCGCTGAAGTCACCTTCTATCGCGGGCTGTTCGATCTGCTCAGCCTCCAGCCGGATATGCTCCGAGTCGGTGCCTTCAAATCCGCCGCCGAACCCTGGACTCGGACTGAAATGAGCCCCGAGTTCCGTGAAGAAATGGAAGCGATTCTTGACGATCAGTACGGGCTGCTGGTGGAACAGATCGCCGAACGCCGCGAACTCACGGTCGAACAGGTTCGCACTGCCGTCGACATCGGCCTGATTTCCGCCCGCCGCGCCGTGGAACTGCAGCTGGTGGACACACTCGCCTACCAGGATCAGCTGCCCACACTCATCGCTGAAGCCTCCGGAGCGGGCATCTCGGCCGCTGAAGTCCGCGTCATGGAAGACTACCGCAAGGAAAAACCCAGCGGCGAACTCGACCTGTTCTCACTCATGAAGCTGCTTTCAGGCCCCGCTGAAACTGCCGACAGCACCAAACCCCGGATTGCCGTACTGACTCTCGAAGGTTCCATCACTTCCGGAGCAGACCCGACATCGCTGCTGACAGGTGGTGGCGGCATCGACTCAGATCGTATCGTCCCCGTCATTCACAAGCTTGCCAAAGATCCCAATGTCAAGGCAATTGTGCTGCGAGTTGACAGTCCCGGAGGTAGCGCCCTCGCCAGCGACCTCATCTGGCGGGCGCTGGAAAGCAGTGGCAAGCCGGTTGTGGCCAGCATGGGAGACGTCGCTGCCAGCGGCGGATACTATATTTCCATGGGGGCCGAGCGAATCTTTGCCGAACCAGGCACAGTCACCGGATCCATCGGTGTCCTCGGAGGAAAAATCGCACTCGAAGGCCTGATGAAAAAATTCGGCGTCACCACGTCGGTCATCAGCCGCGGTAAGAACAGCGGAGTCATGAGTATGACGACCGCGTTCAGCGATTCCGAACGTGAAGCCATGCAGGGCATGCTCAACGAAACCTACGTCCAGTTCACCACCAAAGCCGCGGCCGGACGCAAGATGGAAGTGGACAAGCTGGAGGCACTGGCTCGAGGCCGAGTCTACACCGGTCGCCAGGCACTGGCAATCGGACTGGTGGACCAGCTTGGAACACTGGCCGATGCCATCGCTCATGCACGAACACTGGCCGGCGACACCAACAGCGAACTGGAACTGGAACAACTGCCTAAAGGAGGCAGCCCGCTTGAATCACTGCTGGGACAAACCCAACGCGCCGCCAGCCCCGTCGCACAGCTGATCGAACAGCTGCCGGAATCCCTGAAACCAGCCGTCCGGCACCTGCCCGTCCTCGAGCTGATGACCCGTGAACCCGTCCTCCTGCACATGCCATTCGATCTGCAGTTCTGATCCGCAAACACAACTGTTACATCACCCCAATCGCAGCTTGGGCTGGAAAGCTCGGGCACACCCGTGAAACGAAGGAAACAGAAACCTGGGGTCACAAGGCCATGGCATGCCTGCCACAGTACGGAGACAAGCTTGAGTGGAAAGGAACGCCAGACTGACAATCACCCCCCCCACTCTACCCCTTGTACAATCCCCTTCTGCGATCCCCTTCTGCATCTTCG
>JBJTPZ010000687.1:0-10158 GCA_046075365.1 Planctomycetaceae bacterium | reverse complement strand
GTGTTGTGTCCTTTCTGTGATGCTCCGACGCTGGTGATGGCGGAGCAGATTCAGATGTGTGATCATTTGTTGCTGGGAAAGTATTTGGGGGGTGTGAAGTCAACTGAGGTGACTGCGGGGAGCAGTCGGTTTGAGGTGCTTGAGATTGCATTTTCGAAGGGCGGCAAGTTTCAGAAGGGTCAGGTTCTGGAGATACCTCAGTATGTGGCTGCAGCGGAGGGTGCGACTTTTACATTGATGGGTCCGGAGGAGCGTCTGGAGGACTGGCATGCTCCTGCGGAAGCCACAACTGCGGCCTGGCAATATCTTTCGAAGATGCCTTTGCCGACGACGGATGTGGAGCAGCAGTCGAAGCGTCTGGAGTATTTTATTCCATTTTTCGAGTCGTCGGACATGACGATTTCGAATGATGCTTTTGCGGAGTTCGCGGCTGCTCCTTATGCGGTCATCAAGCCTTTGCGGGACAAGTTGCCGCGTGAGAAGATTCTGGGCTGGCTGAACGATCCGAAGGTCTCGGTTACTCGCGTTGGCTTCTACGGTCTGATGGCGGGTTTGTGTGGTCAGCCCGAGGATGCAGCGGTGCTGGAGCGCAAGATCATGACGCTGGACGCGGACTTCCGTCTGGGTATTGAGGGTGTGATGGCTGGTTACATGTTGTTGCGTGGCGAGGAGGGTCTGAAGGTACTGGAAGACGGCAAGATGCGGACGAAGGTGGGTCGGGACGCAGCTGGCAAGGAAGTGCCGTTGCCTTTCAGCGAGACCTATGCGGTGATGCAGTCACTGAGATTTATGTGGACATATGAGCCGGAGCGGCTGTCGCAGGAGCGGCTGAAGCAGTCGATGCGAATTTTGCTGGAGCGACAGGAGCTGGCGGATCTGGTGATTACTGATTTGGCTCGCTGGAAGGACTGGAGTGTGCAGGATCGTCTGATGGCGATGTATGCGGACGAGAAGTTTGCGATTCCGGCGATACGGCGTGCGATTGTGCGGTATTTGTATTATTGCAGTCAGGAGAAGGGCGAGAAGGGTGCGGACGGCGTTGAGGTTCGTCCGGAGTGGGCGGTGCGAGCTGATTCGCTGTTGCAGGAGCTTGAGCAGAAGGACCCTAAGACGGTCAGTGATGCGAAGCGTTTTCTGGTGCGCTGACGGTGTGTTTGGGTCTGGATTGAAAGTCTGGCATGACTCAGGGCGAGCGTGGTGGTGACGATGGTGGCGAGCTGCAGGCGGAGTTGTCAGCTTTGCTGGAGCGGGCGGGCAATCTGATACCTGGCTGTCAGTTTTCCAGTTCATTTCGGCTTTATGGTGAGGTGCGGCGTCGGGCGAAGGTGCAGCAGCGAGCGGCTGAGTACATTTGGGGCACATTTTACCAGATGGACCAGGCTCAGTATTTGCTGGATTTCAGTTTGATGCGTGAGCGGGCGGTGGAGCTGATTGCGCTGCTGGAGAACGAGGAGCAGGTGCGTCAGATTCAGCCTGACATTGCTCGTGAGGAGTACGAGTCTTTCGTGCAGTCTCTGAGCAGTTGTGCGTACGAGAATCTGGCGGAGGCGACGGGCCAGCTGGAGGGTTATAATTCTGAGGGCATGCATGCGTGCATAGCGGATGGTCTGCAGATTTGCCGTCAGACGGGGAAGCTGGGGTGCATCAACTGTTTTCGCGAGTATGCCAGTGACGTGTATTTGGCGGCGGATGATGCGGAGATCGCGGCTCATCAGTGTCGTCTGGTGATGGAGCAGGAGGGTGACTGGTCGAATCGTGGTGATCGTCGCTGGCTGGCGCAA
This sequence comes from Planctomycetaceae bacterium, assembly GCA_046075365.1. Classification (GTDB taxonomy): domain Bacteria; phylum Planctomycetota; class Planctomycetia; order Planctomycetales; family Planctomycetaceae; genus SXXK01. The sequence continues at coordinate 8,377 of JBJTPZ010000687.1, read as the reverse complement.
ATTCGGCTGTCGTGGCTGGACGCGCTGCATGGTCGATTTGACAGGGCGATAGCGGGCAGTGAGCGTGCGCTGGAGCTGGCGGAGGCGGAGCAGGTGCCGATGCAGGTTGAGGCGCGTGTGCGAGCAGGTCTGGTGCGGGAGTCGATTTTGTTGTCGGCCTGTCGTCCGCCGCAGTTTCGGGAAGGTCCGCTGGCGGGGTTATTGCCTGGAGCGGACGAGTGTCCGTTGTTTGAGCACGGGATGAAGCTGAATGAGGCTCTGCTGGTGACTCAGTCGGAGGACTGGGAGGAGGCGGAGCAGTTGCTGGGGAACTGGGACCAGCGGCTGCAGCGCTGCCGTGGGACTCACCTGTGGTTTGAGACTCGCCTGCGTCTGATTGCCGTTCAGCTTTTGGCGGGGAAGCGGAAGGCGGCAGAGCGTCTGGGTAAGCAGCTGGAGCAGCGGGCTCGTGCGAGCCATGACTATCTGACGCTGCGTCGTCTGCAGGTACTGCTGGACGCGGACCGTCCGTCACCGTTGGCTCTGCTGGTGCCGTTGCAGAAGGCGACGGGTCTGGAGGTTTGGGGGCAGGGTCCGCGCTGGGGTCGTTATTATGCGCAGTATTCTGACGGGGCCGGTGAGTCTGACGGGGCCGGTGAGTTGCCGGTGCTGGGGGATGAGTCTGCTGGGGCACTGGATTCTGCGGACGTGTTGTTAGCCGAGGGTGGTGCGGACGAGCTGGGTTATGGTACGGGTGAGGAGGTGGCTGAGGAGTCTGTTCCGGCGAGTCCGTTGTCGGCGGAAGTTGGTGCTTTGCGGGAGCGTCTGAATCAGTTCACTGAGTCTCCTGATCCGTCGGAGTTTGCTGCGCTGCGGGGCGAGATTTTGTCGTATGACGTATCGCGGGTGTCGCATGCGGACGATGCGGGCGGTTTGATTTTTCTGATGGCTTTTTTGGTGGGTACGGCAGAGGACGGTGCGCAGGTCTGGAAGTGGGCTAATGCTCTGGCTGCTGCTCATCAGGACAACGGAGTGACGTTGTCGGTACTGGGTGCTTTGGCGGACGCATTGCGTGCGGCGGGCGGTGAGGAGATGCAGGAGCGGATTACGGTGGAGCGTGCGGAGCAGCTGCATCGGCGTGCGATGGAGCTGTCCCCCGAGAAGCCTCGTGTGTTTTTGCGTGCCGGTCAGCATTTTCAGGCCCAGTTTGAGTATGGCGAAGCGGAGCGTTGTTTGGCGCGGGCGTTTCGGCTGGACCGTCGGGACGGAGCGATAGCGAGGAATCTTTCGGAGTTGTATCGAGCGACCGATCGTCCGAAGGACGCGCTGCATGTGCTGGATTTGAGTCTGCGGGAGGGCAGTCAGGACCAGCAGGCTGCGTTTGATGCGGGGATGCTGGCGTTTCGTGAGGGTCAGTATCAGGCGTCGCTGACGTATCTGGAGCGGTATGAGTCGCAGGCTGGAGTTGTGGCGTGGGTGAATTATTACCGCAGCGTGTGTTATTTTGAGCTGGGCAATTATGACCGGGCATTGGAGTGTGTGGGGCTTGAGCGCGGGGTAACGGAGACGAAGGGCTGGCATCTGGACGTGGTGGAGGCTGTGTGCTGGAGTCATCAGATGCACACGGAGCAGGCGCTGGGCTTGCTTGAACGAGTGCTCGCGGTGCCATTTTATGAGATTGATTATTTGTCGGTGCTGGGTCTGAGTGAGTTATTGAAGCGAATTGCCAAGGCTGCCGAGTTGCTTGATGATCAGCGATTGCTGGCTTTGGTGGAGAGGCGTCTGATGCGTTCGGGTCTGATGCCGGATTCGTGGTTTCAGCATTTTCGTGAATCCGGTGGTGAGGCGATGCAGGAGAATGTGAAGCTTTATCGCTGTCTGCTGGAGCAGCCGCTGGATGAGGGCTGGCTGCTTGATCCGGACAGGCTGCCGGAGCAGGAGAGCTGGAAGGGATATATGGCCGAGTGGGGTGTGCTGGCGTTATCGGAGGAGCATGCGGGTGAGATTGCTTTGAGTTTTCAGGCGCAGTGTTATTCGTGTCAGCCGGAGGTTCGTGAGGTGCAGGAGGTGGAGTCTGCGTTCACGGATATTCCGGGTCCGGTGTGGCAGGCTGGTCGTTTCCCGGTGACGGAAGACGGTGAATCGGGTTTGGGAGAGGGCATGGACGACTGGACTGTACCGGGCGACGGGGAGGATTTTCGGAGCCTGTGAGGGGGCAGAGCAATGCTGCAGACGATTCTGCTGATGCTGATAGTACTGGATCCGTTTGGCAACATTGTGCTGGTAAACAGCCTGTTGCACAGTCGTCCGCCGGCGGAGCGCAGGCGGATTATTCTGCGTGAATCCGTGATTGCACTGGTGTTGCTGCTGCTGGCGGCGTTGACGGGTCGAGCGGTGATGGGTGCTTTGGGGCTGCAGTCGTATTCAATGGGGATAGCTGGTGGCATTGTATTGTTCCTGATTGCGATTGGTATGATCTTTCCCGAGCGCAGAGTCGCGGAGTTCGGGGAGGCTGAGGATCCGATTATTGTGCCGATTGCAATTCCGCTGATTGCGGGCCCGGGTTCGATTTCGCTGGTGCTTTTGCTGGTCCAGCAGAATGGAGTGGTGGACGTATTGGTGGCCTTGGCTGGTGCGTGGCTGCCATCGACGGTTTTGTTGTTGCTGTCGCCAGGGATTCACGCGATGTTGGGTGCGAGGGGTTCGCGGGCGATTGAGCGTTTGACCGGGATGCTGCTGATCATGATGTCAGTGCAAATGGTGCTGGATGGAGTGAAGGATTTCACAACGCGGTGAAGACGTACAGGTTTTTCGCTGCGTTTCAGTGGTTTTGGGGTGCTGCAGCATGAGCAAGTCGGATATTGAGTCGGGATCGGATTCGGGATTCGGATCTTCCGGGGGTGGCGGTTGGCCGGGTTTGCCCTTTGTGGCTCCGCTGGCGGTGTTTATGGTGGTCACGGCGGTTGAGAAAGATTTGTCCGGTCTGTTGACTCAGTCGGGCGCTTATGGGTTGAAGCTGGTGGCGACGGTGCTGGCTTTGTGGTTGTACCGTAGCGTCTGGCCGCGATGGGATTGGCGTGGTGTGTGGTGGGCAGCGTTGCTGGGTGTGGCGGGTGTGGTGTTGTGGGTGTTTCTGGATGGGGTGCAGCGTCAGTTGCTGTCGGTGCTGAATCTTGCGGACTGGCTGCCGGCTCGCGCGGGCTGGAAATTTGATTTATCGCAGTTGTCTGTGGGTGAAGGCTTGCGACTTGGGCTGCGTTTTGTGGGTTTGGTGGTTGTTGTACCGCTGGCTGAGGAGTTGTGCTGGCGTGGTTTTTTGGCGCCGTGGCTGATCAGTGAAGATTTTCGCGGTGTGCCGGCTGGGCGGATGACGGTCAGCAGTTTTTTGATTGTGATGGCGGTATTTACGTCGTTGCATCCGGAGATTTTGGCGGCAGCGGTGTGGGTTTCAGGAATGAATTTGTTGTGGCAGCGTACGGGGAATTTGTGGGCCTGCGTGGTTGCTCATGCCAGCACCAACCTGCTGCTGGGTCTGTATGTCGTGAAGACGGGCAGCTGGCATTTGTGGTGACTTGAACCGTCTGGCGTGTGTGGTCAGAGGTCACTTTCTGTGGCGGTTGTGAACTGTCGCAGGCGTGTCATCAGGACGGCCAGCAGGATGAAGCCGATGGTGATTGAAGCGAGCCAGAGGATATGTGAGGCGGGAGAGTTGTTTCCGACGGTGTATTGCAGTGCTGTGGAGTCGCGCAGGTCATCGCTGAGAGGGAGCCAGGATGTCAGCAGCGAGCGGAGCCGATATTGTACGGTGATGCGATTGATGATGGCGGGGAAGGATCCGAGCAGGACTTCAACACCGGCGGTGTACATGACACAGAAGACCATGGAGCGTTTGGGGAAGATGGCTCCGAGCAGCAGATAGGTGGCGGAGTACGCTGGTGCTGCGAGGGCGGCCAGTTTGAGTATTCCGAACCAGATGGTGTATGGAGCTGGGGCATTGACGAACAGTACAGAGAGGCTGGTTGCAGCGACGGCGGCGGTGAAGGCCCAGGCTGTGGCCACGAGGAATTTCCCGAGCAGGAGCCACGCGATGCCGTGGGGGCGAGTGGCGAGGTAGATCCAGCTGCGTTGTTCCAGTTCTGCAGCGATAGCTGGTCCGGCGGTCAGCAGAGCGCTCATGGCGCAGCACACGCAGGGTACGGCGACATACAGCAGGACAGACCAGAACGAGTTTCTGTCTGCGAGGCTGATCTGGCCTTCGTTGCTTTGCACCCAGCGTGACAGCAGGGTGATGGTGACGGGGAACGCTGCGAGTACGAACCACCAGGCGACGCGGCCTGCGGTCAGGGACTTCCGCATTTCGTATCGAAACACAGCCAGCAGGGCATTCACAGTTCACCTCGGTGGATTTTCATCAGGGAATTGAACAGTGACTGCAGTGAATCGTCGGCGGTGCGCATTTCGAGTACGACGGCGTGTTCGGCGGGGATCCATTCCATGAGTGATTTTGCGAGTTGTTCGGCGAAGCGGGTCTGGATCCGCAGCAGGTCGTGTTCCGTTTTGCTGTCGGTCTGGCTGTTTGGGGAGGGGGTGATGCTGGCGGCTTCTGCGAGACCGTTTTGGAGAGCCAGAGCGGCGATGCGTCTGGCTTTGGTGCACCGCAGGAGCAGTTCGACGGGGACCTGAAACAGCAGTTCGTGGACTTCTTCGGCGGTGCCCGAGGCCAGCAGTCGTCCGCCGGAGATCAGGAGGAAGGACTGAGTGAGGGCTTCAATTTCGTGGAGAACATGGCTGGCGATGATGAGGCTTCGTCCGTTTTGGATCCATGAGCGGAGCAGGTCGGTCATTTGAGCGCGGCCGATGGGATCGAGACCGCTGAAGGGTTCATCGAGGATGAGCAGTTCGGGTTCGTGTGCGATGGCCTGAGCGAGTTTGGTGCGTTGTCGCATACCGCGGGAGTAGGTGGCGATGGGCCGCTGCATGGCATCCTGCATGCCGACCTGTTCCATGCATTCGATGGCTCGAAGTCTGGCGGCGCCGGGACGGCGTCCCTGCATTTGCAGGAGGAAGGTGACCCAGTCGAGGCCGGAGACGCTGGCGTACATGCCTTCGAAACTGGGGCAGAAGCCCAGTTTGCGCATGAGTGTGGGGTTATTGCGGGGTGGCATCCCCAGCACTTCCACGCGGCCTCGTGTGGGCCGGAGCTGTCCGATCAGCAGGTTAAGGAGAGTACTTTTTCCGGCGCCGTTTGGTCCGAGCAGTCCGTATGCGCCTTTGGGCAGTTCGAGAGTGATGTCATTGACACCCAGGACTGTGCCGTAGAGTCGGGTAACGTTTTGGAGTGAGATCATGCTGGTCATCGCTGTTTTCCTCAGACCTGCAGAGGAGCCGAGACGCGGCGGAAGAGGACGGCGAGGGAGACGGCGGAGAGGGCAGCGAGCAGCATCAGTCTGGTCTGGATGTCGTCCATGACAAGTCTGGGGTCGAGGATCCATGCGGTGACATCACTGAAGACTCGAAAGAGGGACAGGCAGCTGACGACGACGTTGCTGCCGACTGCTGCTGAGCGTGCTGCGGTCCGCCATGCCAGTTCTCCGAAAATCCAGATCGCAAACCATGCGAAGGAGGCATAGCGGGATTCGGAGGCGAGGGATGACAGCATCAGTGAGAGGCAGGTGCAGGGAATCATGATGGCGAGTGAGGCGGCCAGGATTCTGAGGCTGAGGTCCCAGGTTGAGGCGAGCACGCTGAGGCTGGGTGAGAGCAGTACGGCGGCGGTAAACAGGAGGAGTGCGGGTGCCAGTGTGATGGAGGCGAGGAAGAACATGACACAGGCGGCTTTGCCGAGGATGTAGTGCAGGCTGGTGATGGGGCGAGAAAAGTACAGCAGGAAGGCGCGGGAGCGAAAGTCCTGTGAGATGAGCGGGGGCACGATGATTCCGAGCATGGGAATCAGGATGAAGGGCTGTGAGCGGCGAAACAGGGTGGTGAGCAGTGCTGACCAGAACAGGTGTCGTTCACTTTCGGGGGACTGATCACGGCGTTCGAGGGCGGTCTGGATGTCTGTGAAGGACGAGGAGGCTGAGGATCCTGGATCGATCAGCATGCGAGACAGTCCGAGCATGGTGCGTCCGGCATTGGGATCGTTTGCGCTGGTTTGTTCGTACAGGAAGACCATGAAGCCCATGACGCAGGCCGGGAGCCAGGCGAAGAACATCATGCGTCTGAGCCACGAACTAAGCCATGCTCGACGGATGCCTGTTTCGGCGATAACCAACCAGCGGGTAGCCAGCGGTGCTGTGCGGCCCTGCCATGTGCGGTAGCCAGGATCATGAATGGGCATGCTGCACCTGTCGCACTGTGTCGAGAAAGATTTGTTCGAGTGAATTTCGTGAGGGCAGCAGGCTGCGAATGGTGCATTCGGCTGCGGCCGCGGCCTGCCAGATGATGGAGCTGTGTTCTTCGGCAGTTCCGGGTATCTGCAGTTGCTGTGGGGCCAGGAGCTGACTGGAGAGTTGTTGTTGTTGGAGTGCGGCCTGGAAGCGTTCTGCTGAACCGGTGAAGTGCACAAAGACGGCAGGGCTGGGGAGTTGAGACAGGAGTTCGAGGGATTCGCTGACGCGAACCTGACCGGCGGCGAGGATTACGACGCGAGTGCAGACGGCCTGGACATCCGGCAGAATGTGTGTGCACAGGAGAATTGTTTTGTGGAAGTCGCGAGTGAGGATGCGGATGCGATTCAGCATGGCGACGCGTTCTTCTGGATCGAGGCCACTGGTGGGTTCATCCAGAATCAGCAGTTCCGGGTCATGTACGATGGCCATAGCGAAGCGGAGTTTTTGCCGCATTCCGGTGGAGTATGTTTCGACAGCGCGGTAGCGTTCCTGCCCGGTGCCGCAGAAATCGAGGATTTCGTGACTGCGGCGGGTGGCTTCGGTGGCTGGCATGCCGGTGAGGCGTGCGGCCATCTGCATGGTTTCGATGCCGGACAGTCCGTGGATGTAGCAGTCATCTTCGGGCATGTAGCCGACGCGGCTGCGGATCTGGGCGGAGTGGGTCCCGAGTGGTAAGCCGAGGACGATGCCGTTGCCGGCGGAGGCGCGTACGAGTCCGAGGAGAACTTTGATGAGGGTGCTTTTTCCGGCGCCGTTGGGTCCCAGCAGTCCGGTGCAGCCGGGGAGTATTTGCAGGTTGATATTGGAGAGAGCGCGGAAGGATCCGTAATCCTTGGTGAGTCCTTGAAGTTCGATGAGCGGGGACATGCCGTGGGATCTGCAGAGTGGGGTGTTTTGTCGGGGCAGGTTATGGTCTCTGACGGGCTGTGTGGAAGCAAATGTGTCAGCGGTAAAAAGAGCGGATGGTCTGGAAATTTCCGCTGGATGCAGCTGTTTTTGGCAACTGAGCGGGTTGCTTATTCCGCGGGACTGGCAGAATCGACACTGACTTACGGCATTTCGGTGTGGAAACGGGCGACTGCTGTGGAGCAGGAGAGTCAATTAAGACATTCGGTAGTCCATGTCCGATTTCCACCCTGCACATCCTCATGATCATTTCTTTCGCCGCACATTTGATGTGCTTGAGAATCTGCGTGCATTGTTGAGGACCCAGCTGCCGGCCGGTTTGTTGGCGCGACTGGATCTGAATTCGATTCAGCCGGCGAAGGACACATTTGTGGGTTCGGAGGAGCACGAAAAGCGACTGGACCTGCTCTATTCGGCTCGGCTGGTGGACGGTACTGAGGTGCTGGTTTATTTGTTGCTGGAGCACAAGAGCTGGGTCGACCGACGAATCGCGCTGCAGTTGTTCGGGTATGTTTTGAGGATTCTGGAGTGGCAAGGTGAATGTGGCGGCCGATTTGCGGGAGTTTGTTCCGGACATGCAGGTCATCTTTGTGGATCTGGGACAGCTGCGATCTGTTTTTCTCCCGGAGGCTCCTGAGCTTGAGGCGCGAGTCAGGGCTTTGCAGTTTCTGCGGAGTCGGGAATTGGTGTTTGAGTCGGTGGCAGCAATTTTCCAGCTTCTGCAGGACTGGGAAAAAATCCATTCCCAGAAGGAGGCTTTGAACCATATTATTGTGTGTTTGTATTCGGTGTATGACGGTCAGACCCTGGAATTTTTTTAGCGGGCTTTTCGAGCCAGCCAGCGCACAGGCGGGGAGAATCGCTTGCCCAACTGTCTTGAAGCATTGTTTGCGCAGGGAGTAGAGCAGGGCCTTGAGCGTGGTCTTGAGCAGGGTCTTGAGCAGGGTTTGGGGCTGGGTATTGAAAAGGGTGTTGTGGTCGGGCGAATTCGAACGCTGCAGGAAGTTGTGGGGCAGCCGGTGACAGCTCAGGCTGATCTTTTGTCCCGGTCACTGGAAGAGTTGCAGCAGCAGACACTTGAGCTTGAGTTGCTGTTGCGG
>JBJTPZ010000686.1:0-5134 GCA_046075365.1 Planctomycetaceae bacterium | reverse complement strand
CCGATCCATTCAGGTTTGAGGCTGGTGCAATTGCGGTCTGAGAGATCGTATGCAGCGAGCAGAAGCTCTGAGGCTTTCGTCATCCCGGCCATGATCTCAATCGCACGCATGCCGCGACGCTGCCATTCGGTTGCTCAGTTTGGTGGATGAGGAGGTGGGCGGCGGTGTCCAGGTAGATGGCCAGACGTTTCACATTCGGAAACTTGTCTCGCACATTCAACCACCACGCTCGCAGGCAGTCACCCCAGAAGTCGCTTGTTTCATGGCTTCCGAAGATCAGTGTCAGTGCTCCGGTGAGGAGAATCAGGACTCCGAACGGCACCAGTTTCTCTTCGGCCGGTGGATCAGGATCCCACCCTTTGGTGACTTTGCCTTCGCTGTCGGTCCGTGTTTATTTCCCGAACGCGTATTCGCCTAAACTGACTTTCCCTTTCGTATCGACTGAAATCTCCAGCGTTTCCCGGTCGTCACCGTATTTCGTCCGGGGCGCTTTGACGCCTTCAACTAAGGATCGGCTTGTGCGTGAGGCTCAACGATCAGTCGGATGTCGATGGCCAGTTGCGGATTTTTGTGTTCAACGGGAGGTCGTCCTCCAACAGAGTTGGTCGCGTCATGGAGTTCCGCTTTTCGAGTTCTCTCAGGCATTTTGCGACGGTTTCCCGGCACCAACCGAACCGGGCTTCCGCTTTGCGTGGACTTTCGTCACACAGATCCCGGCAGGCACGCCCCAGAAACACCCGATGCTGAAAGCCTTTTAGCTCGCGAACTGCCACCATCAGTAATTCCTCTGATCTGCGATTTTCTGCAACATCATTCATGGGTGTCGCCTTCGAAAAGATACATTTATGCCCAGCCACTGACACCAGTTTGGAGGCCCTCATCAAATGCTGCCAGACCAGCCTTCTGGTAGATCCATTCCAGCCGCTCGCCTAACGACGAACGTGGGACGTCATGAGTCACTGCATCCAGCGACTGATGTCTCCACCCTCATGCGGCCACAACAGCATGTGGAAATGGTTTGCAATAAAACAAAAAACAGTCAGCCGCATCGGCACCTTCTCGTGAGCCTCCCGCATCAGGTTCACAAACGTGGCGAAGTCGTCATCCTTATGAAAGACATCCTTGCGGCCATTGCTCCGGTTCAGTACATGGTGAACAAGCCCACTCGTGATGCTCTGGATCTGCGTGGCATGCCCGAACTCTAATCAACCGAAGCTCCCTGGTGAAGCAGAACGTCCCCGTTAGCGATTCCCCGCAAGTTGAGCAAGTGGGGTCGCGCGTGATGGCGCCTTGCCTTCGATCGCCATCTTGATTAAACGAATGCACGCACCATCATCAGCAACGCACACGATCTCGCCAGGGACTACCTCAGCATTCAGTTGGCCCGCTTTGTCTACAATCTTCTGGGTCGCCGCATTCAACGTGATGAATATGGTCTTGTACGCATAGGCTTCTCTCAAGATGATGCCAATCTCTTCTTCCACGTATTCTGAGCTGTCACGAATGTCTAGGACGATGATTGGCATGAAGTACGATAGCGAACGCACTGCACTGACCCAGTCGCCGTCGTCCCCAAGACGGAAACTATGGGGCTTCGCTGGGTGGTCGTTTGCTGTCGTGTTGGACTCCACGTTGAGCAAGCTAATGGCGCGGAAGGATTCCAGCTGTTGATTGATTGCGACCTGTAGAGCAATGGTGGTGTCTTCTGATCGCCCGAGCACCAGAATACATCCCGGGACCATTTGCCTTGATGCGGTTTGCAATCCTAAACCAACGAACAGACCGATAAAGGGTGCAAGACACAAATTCTCAAACCACAGCGCGGAAAGTAATCCCACCGCAGCCAACCCAAGAAAAACGTGTGCCGACTCCTTCCTCGACTTTATTCCGACTGCGCGAGATTCCACGCTGAACGTCGCCATATGAGCGTCGACCAAAAATTCATCACCGGCCATATCTTCGACCTTGCGCAACGATAGAAACGCTTTGCATAGGTCGGATACTCCGGGTAATGAGATCATTGCACCAAGAATGATGCAGAACTGTTCAGTTGAACTCATGACTGTTCCGAAAAGCGGGGTGGGCCCCTTTTCGCCTTCGAGTTACCCGCAGCCAGCGCCTCATGGTCATGAAGACGTAGACTTCGCTAACTAACAAACCGGCAGCGATGATCGAACTGAATGTCCCCATAACGCGAAACACTTTGGCAATCGCGCGCAGTCCCTCTTCCGTCCCGAGGAAAGCAATGGCAAGAGTATCTTCATGAATCGGCATCGGATGCATTAATAACGACGTGGGTCTGAAGGCGAGCAGTTGATTGTGACCTGCTAGATAGAGCTCTTCAACCGGTGACCGGCCGGGCTTGATTATGAAAACTCGATCGTGATCCTGGGTTACCCATTCAGCCAATGGGAGCCAGTATCTCGCGTTGGGGAGATCAACAGGAGCACCGCCGAGATTCGGGATGTAGAGCGCTCTTTCGCCCAGGCTGGCCGCCGAGAGGGCAGCCGAAGTGACGGAACCCTGCTCGGGGTTGGCAAAGGCGGGTTCTAGTTGTCGCGACTCGTTCGCGGTCAAGGAGGTCCAGCAAACCCACCCGCACAACGCAATCTTGCAGCCACTGTTGATGACGCGCCTAACACCTTTTCGAATTGCCATAAACGCCTGAAAAGCCACACTATCCGATTCAGCTTCGTTCGTATGTTCCGGTGTCTTGTCCTGATGGTTCAAGGACCACTCAACAACGCCCTCGCATTCCCTAGCAGTTCGGATACCAATGCGCAAGAACATCCCGGTGAGTATGATCGAAACGAATAAGCTCGGCACGGATGTCAGCGTTGGGTCAAGATTAGTGTACAACTCCGGTTTGATGACCACGACCCGCAGCAACGCAAGACTCATCAGTGTAAAGAAGAACACGCCGGCCACACCCCGGGCGTAACACGCATACAGTCGCGGATGGGGCGATCCTCGGTATAGGTCATGCCAATTCGAATGCGGGATCGCGGGGCCAGGCAAGCTCGTTGTATGTCTTCGGATAGAACGAACTAATCGAAAACATAGCTCGACGTGAGGAAGCAATGAATACGTTGATACGATCGCAAGAATCATTACAGCGACACGCGCGAAGAAGAACAGGTTGAAGTCGCTCACGGACGATCGTCCTTTTTAGAGCGTATTTCTGATTCATCAATTTTCTTCATCAGGCATGCCTCAGAAAATCCACACTTGGCCTCAGGCAAGGCTTCGCCGGGGTCAGGCCTTGTGTTGAATGCGCAGTGTTACAGTGTTAAGGGGGGACATTCTACTTTTCCTGTTGCTTTGGCCTGCATCGAGGTTGAAGCGAGGATTCAAGGCCAAAGGGCGCAGCGGTTCTTGTCTACCAAATGATTATCGCCGAATGGAGTGCCGCGAGCAAGGCGTGGCTGTCCATTTCTGCACGAAAACTTGGGTTTTGGAGAATAGCGGTGTCTGTTAGACAACGCGCATGGACGGAGCATGTCAAAAACCGAGTTATAATGAGTTGGCAGCGCTGAATTCCTTGCCGCGTGGCCATCAACAACGCAGTACGCGGCGTTGCTCGATGAAGCAATCGGGCGCGACATTCACTTTATCAACCGTCATCCGACGACATTGTTGCAGTCAATGTGGAAGTCTTGCTGGTGGTATGACTGTCCGGATGAAGCACGCCAATGTCACCTTTCCGAGAAGAAACCAAAAGACATACTACCATGGGGCCGGGAAGGGGTTCATATGTGTACGGTCTCTGCGCCCACCGTCGATTCATTTAGGCACTGGGCAGAACTTGGTTCTTCGGCGGCACGAAATTCCTTTGGTCAGCAGCGTATGTTTTTGGCTCTACGCAAAATTACGTGCGCCGTGTTTTTCCAGTGATTAATCGATGAGTGAGAGTTTGGCGAGGTGCAGTGCATAGAGTTTTGCTAGGAAGTACTGCTTGTCTCTGTACCCTTAGGCCATTCGTTGCAGAGCTCCGATCCTATTGTTGATTCCCTCCATTGGTCCGTTGGAGATCGGGTAGTCGTACCAGTTGAGGATTCCCGTGCGAAACCCCTCCAATGTATTCGCCATTGTGAGCAGCACCCGGATCCCAGAGGCCCGAGCTCGGCGGCACCAGTCCGTCAGAAATCGGGCTGCGATCGCCTTGCTTGTTTGCTGCCAGATCTGACTCAGGTCTGCCTTCAGATAATAAGCCACGGAAAGTGAGCGATTCAGGTCCAGTGCTTCCTGCAATCGAACTCGGTCGTTCTTCGAATCATCAAGATTCTCCGGATGTTTCAACAACAGCCATCGCAGCCCTTTCAGGACTTTGCGATCCATCGTTTCCGCCTCGGACTGGACGTCCCGACGGAGTTGAGTCAACTTGTCATTCATCAGCTTCGTGATGTGGAATCGATCGAAGACCTGTTTGGCGTTCGGCAGATTTTTGACCACTGCCGCGTGGTAGGCACTCGACATGTCCGTGGCGACAGCTTTGATCTTCGCTCTGGACCCGCGCAAACGCCGCCAGAAGCGTTTTAACGCGTCCTGGCCCCTGGTATCACCCACGTACACGATCGCTCCGGTCTTCCAGTCAATCACAATCGTGAAGTATTTGTTCTTCTTGCCTACGTAGATTTCATCAATCGCAAGGACCTCCAGATCTCGCAGACGCGGCTTGCTGAATCGCCTCGTCAGCCACGACTTGTCGATGCTGCGAATCATTCCTTCGCTCACGCCCATCAATTGGGCGACATCACGAATCGTCATCATCTTTCGAAGGTCCACCACCATCCGCGCAAAACTCTTCGTGTAGTTGCAAGGCAGTTCGATCCCTGGCAAAGCGGCGTTCAATACTCGCTGACATCTTCGGCATTCCTGTCGAGGAGTCCTGATGAAGAGCACCGTGCGATCCATCCCAATCCGAGGAGCGTGGGCCATCCGATCAACAAAACCACGCCGAATCACTTCCCGATTTCCACACTGCGGACACCAATAGCTCGAAGCCGGAACCCGCATTCGTAATTGGAAAACACGAGTTTTTCGCCAACAGGCCTCGTGCTCGTAGCCAGAAACACCCAAAGCCTGATACACTTCTTCTGTGGTCATCTCGATTCTCCTGATGAAACAGAGTTAG
>JBJTPZ010000685.1:0-3003 GCA_046075365.1 Planctomycetaceae bacterium | reverse complement strand
GCGACTGATCGTTACCTCGTGCTGCGGACCTTCATCAGAACGCCTGCCCTGTTCATTGTCGGGCGAGCCCATCAGGAAGGTACCGGGGGGGATCCACCGCAGCAGAAAGGGCACGTCACCGATGCGAAATTCTGCGGCCGTGCCGCAGGCATCCTGCCAGAATCTGCGAGCCCAGGGCGGGCGCGGCACCTTGTCCAGCTGCAGTCGCGCGGCCGGTGTTTCCAGCCGCAGTGTGCGAGCCAGCGGCGGCAGCGAAATGCGTTCGGCGCGACCGCTTTCCAGAAAACGACTGAACAACGGCCGCTCACCGGTGTCACTGACTACGGACACGGTCAGATGTCTGCTGCTGACTGCTTGTAATTGTCCCAGTGGCCAACATGGTCGCAGCGTCTGTCCGCCACTGCGCAGTACCAGCTCCGTTCCCTGCAGTCCGACATCCAGATCCAGTTGCTGGCCGGCACCGATACGCTGTTCGGCTGCCTGCAGCTGTTCGCGATACTGCTGTTCAGGCACGCCTTCCGGCAGTTCCCGCTCCTCCTGCAGCCAGGTATCCGTCAGGGCCAGTCCTTCGGCGATGAGTGGAGCCAGCTGTTCAGTGCTGCAGATCTGCGGCGGCAGTCGCTGGATCATTTCGTTGAACCATGCGGGCAGGCCGCTGTTGCGGCCTGCGGCGGAAGCCGGTTCCAGCGCCAGTTCCCGCAGTCGATCAACGACTCGCTGCAGCTGCTTCAGTGCCTGTTTCTGCTGCTGTGAACTGCGTTCATTCCATGACCGCAATTCGGTTTCCAGCTGCAGCGCACAACTGTAGGCGGAATGCTGCTGATCGATCAGGGCCTGGACGTCCTGAACCAGATTCGGACTGGTCTGGGAAAGCCTCTGGCGATTCTGCAGTCTGCGGACGTAGGGTTCGCCGGGTTTCAGACCGCAGCAGGCTACGCTGGACCAGCAATCTGCATGATACCAGGCGAGATATTCGGCGAGTGCATCGGCATTCGGATCCTGCTGCTGGAGCCTCGCGCGAGTCTGTCGCAGGAGAGCCTGATCAATTCTGGCGGCAGTGGCCAGCAGATCCAGCAGGATTTCGGCAGCTTGTTGCGACGCAGCAGCTGCCTTTTGCACGGCATCTGCAGCCCTTCGTGCCGCAGTCGGTACTTTGGCGTGCCGCACCTGTCGCGGGAAACGCTGGCCGAGATCCCATGCGACGGCATTCCATGCCACAGCCACGTCCCCATGCAGCAGGGTTGACGGGACCGGACACAACGCCGTCAGGCGGTGCCCCTGCTGCTGCAGTGACTGGGCCAGTTGCAGCCACTGCGGCGGAATTGACGACTGCTCACGGAACAACCCGAGTGTGGAAACCAGCAACACCGGTGCCTGCAGCGGCAGGACCGGCTTTTCATCAGCGGACAGCATACGAACAAGCCTGACGGCAACAGTACCGACTTCTCGCTGTAATCGCTGCACCAGTTGCTGGACATCTGCGGCAAAAGGATACATGTCCGCAGAATCATCCCACAGCACGACCAGCGGAGCAGCCCATACCGGACGATGCAGCCGAGGTATTTCTGCGATCACATTGCCTGATGCAGCCTGCTTTAGCAGGGCGCGGAGGTCTACCGCTTGCCCGACAATCATTCGACCGGCTCGCCGCCGCAAGAACGGCACCGTTCGCCGCCAGGGAATGGGCAGCAGCTGCGGCAGTTTTTTATCGGCCGCCAGCGTTTGCAGTTCCCTGTCAGATATGGGGTTGCCAGGCACTGCCTTAGGCTCTGACGGCTGCAGTGTGGTCGATTCACTGGCCTGCCAGAACTGCTGCGAAGGCCTGTTCGTCGGAAACTGGAAAACCGGCTGCTGCAGCTGTTCGCCGTGACCCTCATCGCCAGTCGGCGGATTGTCGCCTGATGACTCATCAAATTCGGATCGGACTTTTTGTGTCGATTCGGACCGAACGGGCACGAAACCCAGACTCAGGGCAGCACTGCCCAGATCCGCAGTCCCCGCAGCCTGCAGTACGCGCAGCAAATCGGCTGCCGAAATAGGACTTAGTTTCGGCATGGATTAGTCCTTCGCAGCCTTCTGCAGCGCAAATTGCCAGATGACTTCCAGAGCATCCGACTGTACTGAGTCCCGATCTGTGCTGTTGCTCTGATCGGCAAACATCACGAGTGCGCTAATCAGATCGAGAAATTCAGACGCTCCCGGTCTGGCAATTCCTGCCGTGCGCTGTTTGGCAACCTGCGCCCGTTCGCCAAGCACCTGGCTAACAACTTTTTTGCAGATATTGTCGGAAATTTTTGTCTGGTCGAAACGTACCCGAGCCCGGTCATCAATCAGAAATTTCTCTGCCAGCGAGGTTTCTTCAGGAAATTCGACAGTGGTCACCAGGCACCGTCGCAGAAACGCAGCCGGCAACTCGCGTTCTTCGTTGGTCGTGAGGATCACAAGTGGTCGCTTTCCGCCAGGCGGCACACTGACCGTACGGTCCAGATGACTGCTGTAAAAACCGTCTGACCCGAGGCATTCCAGCAGCCCGTTTGGCACTGCCGGGTCTGCTTTGTCAATCTCATCAATCAGGACCACCGGGCCGCAGGGGGAAGTGGATTCCGGCAACAGGTGTGTTGCGTCTCCGGGCGGGTTACAGGGGCGGCAGTGCTGGCTGAACAGCCGCGCCTGGTCCGTGGCGTTTTTCCAGTCGAGCGCCCACCACAGCACGCCTGGGCGAAAGAAGTTCTGTTCTTGCAGCGATTCACGCCACGATTCAACTTTTGACTGCTTTTCACCGGATTCACCGCGTGCAGCCAAGCTGCTGACCTGTGCCAGTGCCAGCCGGGCCACCGCATCGTAGTGGTACAGCAGATCATCGCGTTCGGTGCGTTCATCGACAACGCGAGACAGAAACGGCACCTTCAGTACCTGGGCGGCAGCTCGCGCAATCTGGCTTTTGCCAATTCCAGGCTCGCCTCTTATCAGCAGTGGCCTGCCCGTCAGGATAGCCATATCGAG
>JBJTPZ010000684.1:0-6630 GCA_046075365.1 Planctomycetaceae bacterium | reverse complement strand
TGAGTGCGGTTTCGCGTCCTTTTTCGACGTGGTTTCGATCGACGTCGCAGACGGCGGCGCAGTCGCTGAAGTTCATGGCCTGGGGTCCGACGGCATTCCAGCGATCGCCGGTACCGATGCAGCCGAGCACAGGTCGGTCATTTGGGCTGCGGAACGGCGCGGCCATTGAGGAGGGGGCGAACCAGTACGGCGCGGCGGCGGTGGCGAGCGACGCGATGCTGGCGGACTGAATAAAACTGCGACGGGTGGGGGTGGGCATTGGTGAATTCCGTAGTGCTGCTGCAAGAGAAAACAACGTCCTAAGTCCATTGATCGGCAATGGATACTACCAAAAATGGTCTCGAAGGATGATTTTATGTACGAGGCAGGCGACTCAGGGGGTTGCGGCAGAAACCGCCAGGGGAAGTTCTTTGGCCAGGAAATTGTGAGACAGTTTGCCACGATTCTTGCCCCTTTTTTGTTGGTTACGGTGGGAGTTTGGGGTGTTTGAGGGGTATGATTGTTTTGAGGTGCTTTTTCCGAGGGGCATTTTCTTTCTCTGGAGGTGCGTGATGTTGAGTCCGTTTCACAGTCGTCGGCAGGCAATGGGTGGAATAGCGGGTGTGGCTAGTGCCCTTATATGGAGGCAATGCAGCGCTGACGAAAAACCAGCGACGGCCACCACTGCGGAATGGGTGTGTGAACAGGTATGGAGTTGCTACGATCGCAGGTCCGGCAATGAAGTGATGTGTGGCTCGCCCCCCCTTTCCTGTGAGGAGAAGATCTATGGTAAAGGACCAACTGAAGATTCCGCGATTGCTGACCTGAATTACAAGGCAGCCCTACGCATGGGGCCGAAATGTGCTCTTTACGGAAATGTGGCAAAGGCAAAGGGACTAAGGAACTGCACGGCACCAGGCGTCGTCGGGGGGAACTCGGCGAAAACCCAAATGGTCTGCTGCACCGGATATCATGCGGTGAGTGTCTATAGAATCTCACTTCCGGATTGTACCAGCTATGAAATTGGTTTTGATGGATACGGAACACGCCGTGTTGCTGCTCTGCGAGACGCTCGTGCTGCAGCGGAAAAATTTGCTGCCTCCATCTGCGGTCGGATTTGCTGCAAGGTGGGGTCAGTGGTGAAACCG
The DNA here is from genome assembly GCA_046075365.1 of Planctomycetaceae bacterium. Classification (GTDB taxonomy): domain Bacteria; phylum Planctomycetota; class Planctomycetia; order Planctomycetales; family Planctomycetaceae; genus SXXK01. The sequence continues at coordinate 5,503 of JBJTPZ010000684.1, read as the reverse complement.
TGCTGTGAGCGTCCCGTAGTTCGCGAATGCTCGTCTTGCGGTTGAACAACCAGTATTTAAGGATTTCTTCCTGTCCCGGCTGCGAATCATCTTTGATCGCGCCGGGATTTAACTTTGAACTGAGCTTTCTCATCATCTGTAAATTCACGTGCAATATTTTCTGCAACGCTAGTGGCGATTCCGCGCGGCATGCAGAAAAAAGATTTGTCTCGCCATATCAAGTGGTTTCCTTTGGCGGATAACAACATCGAAGCGGCTGGGGCTTCGAGATTTGATGTATCCAGTTCACTGGCGTGCACTGGATACTGTGCCTCTGCCAGATGCAGCCGACTGTTCCAAAGTGTGACTCCGGCTGGACTAATCAGCGGAACAACCTCAGGTGCCAGCAGCGATGCGGAACGTGGCTGTGTAATAGCTGATTTTTGCGGCATCGAATCGACCACATTCCAGTCTGGAAAGATCCGCACCAATTCCGATCCCGATTGATCGCTGAGCAGAATCATTCCGAGAGACGACTGCAGGAAACTGACTGATCTTTCGCCTGTTTCATGCGTCAAGAGTGTCGTTCCTTCCCGATTCACTACGGTGACAGCTGTGGATTGATCTTTTCGCTGAACGATGCCGATGTGCACATCCGGCGAAACAAATCCGGCATGTGTTGCTCCGACGAAAATGCCGACTTCGTGAATATTCAACTGCCCGTGGCTGACTTCACACAACGCAAGTGAGCCATTAGAGCTGAGCTCCAGCCACGTGGAGTTGCCGCTGATGTCTGACTGGTGCAACGGGACCTGTTTGTATTTCTGTGAGGAAATCCTGCGGTTTTCAGAGCAACTATAAACGATTCGCTCACCTGAAACGGTCCAAAGGACCAGAAGTTCGCCGTTACGACTGCTGTCTGCCGTGGCAACGGTGTCTGTGCAAATTCGTGTCCGGGAGACTACTTGGGTAGTGGTGTTAGTATATGTCAGAAGTCCAGTCCGTGTCAGCGAAACGAGCCTTGGTTGTGCAGGCTTGAAGGCGAGGTGGCACAGTGGTGACGGATGGCTGACGGAGAAGATTCTTTTTTGAGGGTCGTCGGAGGCGCACATGCTGGCCGGAAAATTCTGACAGTCGAGGCACAGTGTTTGTGATTCAATGTCGTACTCCATTTGCCGGACAAGATGTTCAAGTTGTTCACCGCGAATTGGCACGTCTGGTTTGTCAATCGCTCTGTGAAGCAGAATCGATGCTGTAAGTCGAGGCGGAGGAATTAGTGACGGCCTCAGATTGTCCAGAGGGGGTGCAGAGTCTGATTCGAGGGTGACCACTTCTGAGTTTGTGCAAGCAACGCGAAAAACCGGGGCTTCTGAAAGCTTCGAAGCTGCCTGCCCGGGGATCCAGTGTCGAAGTCCTGAGCCTGTGGCCATAAAGATGCCGGCAGCCACGGGTGACACTGCGGTGTGTAGTATCTCGGCGTCAAGTGTGAATGAATCGATGGTTCCGTCAGATAGCTGAAAGCAGGCTGCCATCGGCGCCGGGGCAACTCCGGCGAGAAAAACTTGATTTCCCTGCGGGTGAAAATGAATCGCCGTGATCTTCTGTAGTGGGGAGTCACCCCAGGTTCGGATGGTGAGGGATTCTTTCTGATCATTGACTTTCCAGATGGCGAATGCACCCCGATCGTCGGCTGCCGCTATTGTTTTTGTGGCTGGGTCGACGGCCACTGTGGTGATGGGACGATTGTGCGCAGAAACAAGTGAGAGATGTGTAGTGTCACGGTCCACGGAATACAGGGACCCTTCAAGGGTAGCAACCGCGGTGAGGCCGGCAGATTTGGAGAACCTGATGTCGGAAACGGTTTGCGGGATTACTCTTTCAAGTGTCTCACCCGGCTTGCTGCAATCTGCACTGAGAAGTTGACCATCAGTCGTGACCGCAAATGCATGGTTATGCTGGGTTTGTTGAATAAGAGCAATAGGTTCCGTTGACTGCCAGCTTCGTCGTTGATGCAAGATTCCATTCTCAGTGCCCCACTGATTTATTACTCGACCTTCTGCGGTAAAGAAAGATTGGTCGAAGGCGGTTGCCCTCCCGGATATACCTGGAATAACCGTGTGCCGCCCCGTCCTGAGCGACTGGACAAGTGTAACGCCGGATGGGTTCGCTGCGTGGAATACGTGAGTTTCTTCGGAGTTGATGCAGATTCCTGTCGACTGTGTCATTTCATCTGAGTTGCTGCATGCAAATTGGTTGGCCAGTGACGTCATGGACCAGCGGCTGAGCATGCCAGTGGGTTGAAGGGAGAGGAGCGATCCGTCAGGGAGGAATAGCATGTCATTTACGGCTCGTGGAATGGTAATCACAGGCTGGCCGCTGCGTGTAACCACCCGGACATTTTCGATACCGGCGAGTGCGATGTAGTTTCCGGCTGGGGATACTACAGCATTGATGACGGATTCATCCACTTTCAGGCGTCGAACGGTTTGAAGTGAAGAAAGATCGAGCAAACCGCAGTCGTAACTGCGCCCAAAAGTCACTGCGAGATTGGTTCTTGCGGCTGTTGCGATGCGCGATGCCGTGGGGATGGCGTGTTTGAGTGTGCCATTTGTCGTTGAAAAGAAATGTAGCCCGTCTTTAGATGTTGTGATGACAAGGTTGGAGTCGTGAAGCACGATTTCGGATGGGGCTTCCCCAGTGCTGGAAAACGGCAATGGAACTTCCCAACTCAGTAGCTTAGTCGCTGTACTGAAAAGCAGGAGGCGACCGTCGTTCGTGATGGCTGCGAATGTTCCGTCGGCGTCGTTTGAGGTGATCGAGGAAAAGGCCGTGAAAAGGCTCAGGCTTTCCGGGTGAAGCGGTTCATCGAGGCGTTGTAGGTTATAGAGTTTTATCGACTTGGTATTGTCAGAGATCAAAAGTTGCGTCGAATTGGAGAGAAATGCAGATGGGACAAATGGTATGCCATTGCGCAGGGGCAGGTTTGAAAGAGGGACTGTATGAAGGGCCGTGCGGATGGCAGAGTTGCTGGCTGGGCCCACCCAGACAGTTGCGAGTGACTGGTGATCACCGCTGATTTCAAGTGTGAGGAGCCAATTTCCGTCCGGGCTGTAATCCGCGTAGATTACAGTCGCATCGGTTCCGAAACTGTTTGTCGTGACGCCTGTGTTTGTGTCGGATTCGATTGCCGGCGCGGGAGTCAGATGGGCTTGCAGGTGGTTGGCGAGGACAATCGCCCGACCGTTTGGTGAAGCTACAATTTTCGCTTCAAGAGCGGATTGTTTTCGTGGTTGCCACGCGCGAAGTTCGTGAGATTTGTGAAGCGACATCAGCGTGGCTGTCAACGCCTCTACGGTGGGTAGAGTTGAATATGACTCCAGAGCAAGCAGTATTGCGAGAGCGGGGTCGAAATTGCGCCGCTCGTGTGACCACGCGACGAGTCTGCCTGCTTCTGCCTCCTTCGCCTGCTGCTGGGCCGTGTTTTTCGCGGCAGACTCCTGCGCTGCGACGTTTTCGTTGTGAATGCGTAAGGTGTTTACGAATGCCAGCAGCAGTCCGAGGATGACGAGGAGGAGTGCGGCGGAGGCGGCGAGTGAGGCGGCCAGTTTTTGTTCGCGTTCGACCCAGAGGGAGAAGCGTTTCAGCGGGCCGGCGGGTTTGGCCTGAATCGGTTCGCGACGCTGGAAGCGACGCAGGTCGGCGGCCAGCTCCTGCATTGTCTGATAGCGGTCTTTTGGACGGTAGGCTATCGCTCGGTGAATGATCGTTTCCAGATCGCGGGGGACGGCCGGATTGCGTTGCCGCAGAGGTACGGGGTCACCAAAGGCAACCTGATTGCGAAGCTCAATGTCGTTGCCATCGCGAGCGGGGTGCAGGCTGAGCAACTCATACAGGGTGACACCCAGGGAGTAAATGTCGGTCAGGCTGTCCACTATGACGCGCCCACCCATCAACTGCTCAGGGCTCATGTATCGAACCGTTCCAAGGAGCTCGCCCTCCATCGTCAGCGCAGCAGCGCCATCCACCTGCGCCACTCCAAAGTCGGCAACCCAGACTCGCCCGGTCACGTCCAGCAGCAGATTGGCCGGCTTCAGGTCGCGGTGTGTGACCCCCGACCCGTGCGCATGGTGCAGCGCCTCGGCAACGTCGATGCCAATCTGCACCACGGCGTCAGTGGCACGGCGGTTTTCCGAGGATGAGCGGCGGCCAAGGAATGTCTGGAGAAACTCAGAGCCGGGGTAGATGATCGCACCTTCGGGCGGCTGCGGGGTGCTGCCCGATCCGTCGTCTGCCCGCGGTCCGCTTTGCGAGGTGTTTTGCTGCTGAGTACTGAGGCTGGCGACCGGTGGAGTGACGGCTGCTGCACCGGCCTTGCGGACAGTGATCTGGTCCGAGGCGGCTCGGATCAGGGCCTCGAGGTTCTGCCCGCGAATGTAATCCATCGTATAGAAGTACACGCCGTCCCGCTGCCCGCTCTCATGCACCTGCACGATGTTCGGATGTCGCAGGCGACCCAGTGCGTATATCTCATTCTCAAAACGCTCCTGCGCTCGCTTGTTCGAAAGCCACTTCTGTCGCACCACCTTTAGGGCGACCTGACGACGATGATGATCCACCGCCCGATACACCACTCCCATGCCACCACTGCCCAGCTGTTCAAACAACTGAAAGCCCGCGATTTGCGGCTTCCACGTATTCTGGGCACCGGACAGGCGGGGCATCGACCCTCCCGAATCCGCCAGTTGCCGTGGATCTGCCGGCAGTGTTGGGTCGCCTCCCGCCACGCCCGCACCCACCTGCGATGGAGAAAGTACGTCCGCAATCACATCCGAGTCATGCGGAAAGCGACGCTGCAGATCCTCAGCCGAAGGATGCTGGCCTCGCTTCTGCAGATATTCCAGTTCCTCGCGGAGCAGTTCCCGCAACAGTTCCTGTCGCGGCAGATCGCTGTGCTGCGAAAGCAGGGCTTCGATTGAGCTGGCAGAATTGCCAGCCGCAGTCGAACTCAGCTCCCGGGCAAATCGGGCACAGACTGCGTCGATACGTTCCAGAAAATCCGATCCGTCACTGAGCATATTCATTGCTGATTCTCGGCTTTCATTTTTGCCAGCTTCTGTCGCAGAATGCGAAGCCTTCGCTCGACTGTCGCCAGTCCGACGCTGGCGCGATCGGCGATTTCCTGCTGCGTAAATCCTGTCAGCCAGTCGGCGGCGATACTGCGAAACTCGTTGTCCGGCAGGTCCTGCAGGAACCTTCGAAGAGTTTCAGCCAGCACCGCAGCGTCCTCTGGAGATGGTTCACTGCCTGCGAATCGGCTGAACGGGAGTGCGACAGAGTCATTCCCGACGACAGCCGATTCTCCGACAACTTCACCTCCGCCTCGCTTCTCTGCCTGCTGCCGACGTCTCCATGCGATGGCTCGACGCTCAGACAACATGACCAGCACCTGCCACAAGTCCCGGCGATCCTGCATTTGCTGAAAACGCCCCTCCTGCAGTCCTTTGTTTAATTCCACGAAGACTTC
>JBJTPZ010000683.1:0-21308 GCA_046075365.1 Planctomycetaceae bacterium | reverse complement strand
GCTGGAGTCGTGGTTAGCTGTCAGCGGCCTGCTGCAGGTCTTTCAGGCTGAGTTGTGCGCGGTTCAGGCAGACGACTCCGGTGGCAGTGACTGCGATATAGCCAACGATCTGTGAGTAGAGTGAGGCGGCGAGTACGAGTGACGGGTCCGGCTTGATTTGCTGAACCTGAATGGCGATTTGGAAGCACACCTGGATGACGCCGAAGTATCCGGGTGCGGCCGGTATCATGACTCCCAGTGCCGTGATGCCGGTAAGGATCAGGCCGGTGCTGAGAGTCACATCGATTCCGAAGGCTTCGAGTGCGAGGCAGGCGGAGTAACCGTTGATGAGCCACTGCAGGAGAGAGTTGAGTGCGATGGAAGCAACTGCTCGCGCACTTTTCAAGGAGTGCAGTCCGACGGCACCCTGGCGGAGCAGATCGAGGATTTTGCTGGTGAGCCAGCCGGGGATGAAGGGGAAAAGGGCGAAGATGCTGGCGGTGGTTTTCACAAACCAGTCGGTGCGGATCATGTAGACGATCAGAATAACAACGACTCCGGCTGCGGCAGCGGCGGCAATCATACCGCCGCGCTGGTAGTTTTCAGGCAGTGAGGGCGCGAAGAGGATTCCGAGGCCGAAGAGGGCGAGAATTGCGAAGATGTCGAAGATTCGTTCGAGGACGATGGAGGAGAGGACTGTTCCGGCTGGAACTCGGTGCTGTCTGTTTACCACAAAAACTCGAACGAATTCCCCGAGGTGTGCCGGGAGGATGTTATTGGCGGCGAAGCCGATCATAACGGGTGAGAACAGTTGTCGGGCGGTCAGGGGTGCCGCAGGTGCCAGCAGTTGGGCGAAGCGGATGGATTTGAGCCAGTAGAAGGCCAGCAGCAGCAGCAGGATTGGCGGCAGTGAAACGTAATCAGCCGTTTTGAAGGCGTGCAGCACTGTCTGTCTGTTGGTATCGCGCATGGCGTACCAAAGTGAACCGGCGGATACGGCGATACCGACAAGCAGCAGCAGCAGACGTTTCATGGCAGTGCAGTATCAGAGAGAATCGTCAGCACTGCGAAGCAGGCTAAGAGCCTGGGCGCCGCAGATGAAGATCGGTCGGGGTTCGTCGGGATTGAACAGTCTGAGTTGTGGTTGGGATCTGCGGCGACCGGGTCGCCGCCTGGGAACTGTTGTCCATTCCGTCAGATCGTCACAGAACGTGGTCGGCACCCACTCAGAAACTTGCTGCGTGCAAAAATCTTCACGGGCGCTGATCTGTCGTCCGGGTTGCGGGCGTTTGATGATTCCTGCCAGTTTGCCGGAATGATCGAGGACTGGCAGGCAGTCTGTGAGTGATTCGTAAAGGAGTGATCGCGCAGAGGCGGCGGAATCGGTGCAGTGAACGGGTGTTGCCACAGGAACGGCGAGACTGGCAGCGGGAGTACGATCTGAGGCACCGGCGAACAGTGCCTGGAGCAGATCATCTTCGGTGACTTTGCCCACAAGTCTGCCGTTATGGTCAACGGAGAACAGGCAGGAGTGTCCGTGCTGCAGCAGCAGGCAGGCGGCTTCACGGAGGTTGGCTTCCGGTCCGACAGAGTGGCCAGAGCTGGGGCACATCAGTGTGTCAGCCAGCGGATTCATGTTGATTTCCTGAAAAACTCATGCACAGGTGGCGACTGCTGAGGCGGCCGCAACCGGCAATCTTTCTTCCGGGCTGATGGAAGTTTGAGGAATTTCGGCAACATTTGCGTTGAGATCGCATAAATTACGCTGAGTTTGATGCTTACGCCGGATTTTCCGGTTTTGTGGCGGGGGGAGTTTCTCATGAGCGGTCGAGCGTTGTTGTGTCTGAGTCTGTTGGCAGTGGTTGTCGGTTGTGGCGGTGAAGCGGGGCAGAGTGCAGCGAGTGGCGGCGGTGGTTCAGGCGCGTCTGGCGGTGCTGACAAGTCTGGCTTGTTGCCATTTCGGCTGGCATTGAACTGGTATCCGGAAGTGGAGCATGGGGGTTTTATTGCGGCGGATGTGCAGGGTAAGTTTGCGGCCGAAGGAGTATCGGCGGAGATCATTCCGGGCGGCCCGGGGGCTCCGCAGGCGGTGATTGCGGAGCTGGCGGCGGGCCGTATTCAGTTTGCGGTGTCGGATGCGGACAATGTGGTGTTGGCGCGAGCGGCGGGGGTGCCGGTTGTGGCGTTGCTGGCACCACTGCAGAGTTCTCCGCGGTGCATCATGGTGCATCGGGCCGCGGGGTTTAAGACGCTGGCCGATTTACGGGATATTGAGCTGGCCATCAGCGATGCTCGACCATTTGCCCTGTGGATGAAGAAGCAGCTGCCGCTGACGAATGTTCGTCTGATCCCGTTCAGCGGGATGGTTGGCGAGTTTTTGCAGAAGCCGGCTTTTGCCCAGCAGGCGTTTGTGTTTAGCGAGCCGTTTGTGGCTAAGGAGCGTGGTGGTGACCCGGAAGTCCTGATGGTTTCGGAGATTGGTTTTGATCCGTATGCCAGTGTGCTGATCACCACCGAGGATGTGATTGCAGAGAATTCGGAGCTGGTGCAGAAGGTAGTGCGGGCGAGTGTGGCTGGCTGGCGGGAGTACCTGCAGGCTCCGGCAGTCACCAATGAGGCGATCGGGAAATTGAATTCTGAGATGAGTGCTGCGGCTTTGGAGTTTGGGGCGGCGGCGATGACGCCTTTGTGTCGTGCGGCCGGTGGTGAGGCGGGCGGTGAGGCGGGTGGTTGTGGAATGGAGCTGGGGCGTTGGGAGAAGCTGGTGGAGCAGATTGAGGAGCTGGGCCAGATTGAGAAGGGCAGTGTGCGGGCGAGCGAGTGTTTTACGGTGAAATTCCTGGGTGCTGGCTGAGTCGGCAAAAACTGCCGGTGCTGGCATGCTGGCACCGGCCTGTGTGCGAGCTGGACTTTCGCACAGTGTGTTCAGTGTTGGAACAGTATGCTGGCGCGTCAGTTTGGGAGGAGTTTATCGGAAATGCCGACTTTGCGGGAAAGGCGTCAAGCGCAATCGTCAGAACTGACGAAATCCGAAAAGTCGACGTATTCGTTACGCACAGCCATTTGCGCGCGCAATCCTGCAGCGTCCCGTTGAATTAACGGGGCGTGGGGCGCGCATTGGTGGCTGTCGAGTGCAGGTGCGGGTACGCGACAGAACCCCCACGGGCACTGGAGTACAGCAGGATGCTGAGTCGAATGCTGCGAAAGAAGTTTCAGGCACGTCTGGCGCTGATGTTGCTGGGAGTTGCCGGATTGTCGTCGGTGTCGGGCTGTTCCCGACAGTTCTGGCGGAAGCAGGCTGACCGTGATGCATACACGGCAATTGGTGAGAAGATCAATGATCCTCACTGGAGCGTTCCGCGAGTGGATCTGACTCCTGATCCGCGCAGTCGTTTCTATGATCCGTGGGATCCTGACAAGCGTCCTTTGCCGCCGGACGATCCGACGGCTCATGAACTGATGCATTCGGTGAATGGTCGTCGCGGGTACAAGAACTGGCACAAGCTGGGTGTTTCATTTGCGATTGAAAATCCGCACTGGCTGAAGCCTTATGGGATTGATCAGAACGGTGTGGACCCGGTGGGGTCGCATAAGGAAGTGAAGCTGCAGAACGTCAGTATTCCCGATGCGATGAATCTGACGTCGATTCACAGTCGCGAGTATCAGAATTCGATCGAGAATCTGTATTTGGATGCCTTGAATCTGACGGCCGAGCGATTCAAGTTGGGTGTGCGTTATCTAGGTACGAATCGATCTGAGCCGAGTGTGGACTTTACGGCACGATCGAATGCGGCCGGTCGGACATCGGGAGTTCTGGCGACTCCCTTTGGCATCAGTCAGACGTTGCCGACTGGCGGTCAGATTGCGGCGGACATTGCGAATTCGGTGACGTGGGTGTTTTCCGGAAATGGCAGCGAATCGTCGGCGCCTTCGATTGGCTACAGTCTGACTCAGCCGCTGCTGTTTAATGCGGGGCGGAAGATTGCTCTGGAGTCATTGACGCAGAACGAACGCAGTGTGCTGTACAGCGTGAGGACTCTGGCTCGTTTCCGACAGACGCTGTTTACTCAGGTGGCATCCAGTTATCTGACAATGCTGCAGCAGCGGCAGAACATCTTGAATACTGAGAACAATATTCGGCAGCTTGAAGAGCAGCTGGAGGCTCAGGAGGCTCGAGACCGCCGTGTTCCGGGAGTCGTGAATGCAGCTCTTGAGGGTTTGCAGAATCTGCAGATTCCGGCTGAGCTGCAGGGGCAGTTGTCCTACGACGGCAACTGGCTGAAGTGGCGCGGTGATATGTCGCCCGAGCAGGAACCAATGGTGCTGGGGGTGTCGCAGGATCCGGATTATGTGGCAGCGGCGTCGGAGCTGATTGACTTCAAAAAGCAGCAGACCACCAGTCTGTCCTACCTGCAGCTGCGAGACCGACTGAATCAGTCGCAGGTGTCTCTGGCAAACTCGCAGCGACAGTTGCAGGACCAGCAGGATACATTCAAGTTGCTGCTGGGTCTGCCCCCCAACGCAGATCTCGGAATAGATACTGCGCTGTTGCAGCAGTTTGAGCTGATTGGCTGGGACCTGATCGATCTGGAACGGGATCTGCGGAGGGTGCAGAAGGATATCGGAGATCAGTTGCTGCCGAAGCAGGGAGCTGATGATCCGGCTGCGGGTCCGAGTCTGCCAGCGGTGCGAAATTATGTGGATGCCCTGGCTGCCGCGAGGGATCAGTTGTATGAGGTTGGTATCAGGCGAGTGGCTGCGGATTTTGGGCCACTGGAGGAGTTGCTGGAGCGGACGCGGGAGAATGTTACCGCGCTTGAGCCGGGCAAGCGGTATTTTCGTGATGAAACCGAACGCCGGGATCTGGAGGTGCGACTGGAGAAGGATCGTCGCCTGTACCGCCTCGCGGAACGCGAGTTTGCATTTGGCAGCGGGCTGCTGGATATGCTGAGGAAGATGCTGTCGGCGGGCAGTGAGCAGGAATTGCTGCAGTCGCTGGACGGGAACGGGAACGGGCAGATTGAGCTGGCGGAGCTGCCGGAGAGCTGGCGAGATCTGCCGCGGTCGGGGGATCGTGGTGCACTTGAGGTGTACACGGTGCCGGAGTTGCTGCTGGAGTCTGCCAGCGGTGCGCGCGACCTGCGGGACAAGTACCTGCTGCGAATGGCTCAGAGTCTGGAAGTGCTGCAGGCTTCTCTGCGAGTGGAGCAGATTGCGATCATGCCGTTCAGCCTGGATGAATCACCGCGGATTCCGGACATCGAGGAGGTTGTGGCACTGGGTCTGGAGTACCGGCACGATTTGATGAACGTGCGTGCAGCGGTGATGGATGCGCGTCGTCAGGTGGAGATTCAGGCGAACCGTCTTGAGGCGGGGCTGGATGTGACATTTCGTGGCAATCAGGGATTGAATCCTGACGCGAAGAACAGCACGAACCACAGTGCTGGACTGAAGTTCACTACGCCATTGGATCAGGTGTTGGAGCGGAATGGTTATCGGCAGTCTTTGGTGACCTTCCAGCGTGCTCGTCGTACGTATATGGAGCAGGAGGACCGAGTTAAGCAGACGATTCGATCGAGCTGGCGTCAGCTGGGTGTTCAGGAGTACCGTTTGAAGGTGGACCGAGTCACGGTGCGGAACGCGGCCCTGCAGTACGACAATGCCTCGTTGCAGGCTCAGGGTGGTCAGCAGTTGGGCGGTCAGGGCAACGCTTTGAACGTGTTGAACGCGTTGAATTCGGTTTTGACGGCCCAAAACGGTCTTATTGGAGATTGGGTCTTATATGAGACGAATCGGCTTAACATCTTCCGGGATATGGGTATCATGGACATTGACGCGCGGGGCGTCTGGACCGACCGATTTTACCAGCGGATGCAGTCATCTGTTCCGGTAGAGGGTGCTGGTTCGCCTGCTGAAGCTCCCGCAGTTCAGCCTTCCCCGGTGCCATCGGTGGTGCCGCCGGTACCGGCGGACCAGGGATCAGTCCCTGGGACACCGGAGTAACAACTTCGGTCAACATTGATCAGCCCCGGCCATCCTGCCTTGTCCTGACGCCTTCGTTCAAAGGTTCTCCACATGCTTCGCCCGCTTCAGCCAGCTCGTTCCGGCAGGTCTGTTTTCTGGATTTTGACAGCTTTGTTGGCAGCCGGTGCCGCTGCGGTGCTGCTGATTCCTGCGGCTCGTGAGCGGGCGTTGTCGGTACTGGGTGGTGCCAAAAAGGACGCGATTCCGGACTATGTGATGAAGCTGGCCGAGAAGGGTCCGTTTCGGATTGTGATTACGGAAAACGGCACGGTTGACAGTTTGAAAAACTCGACGCTCAGCAACAGTGTTGAGGGATCGACGACGATTATTTCGCTGGTGCCTGAGGGCAGCAAGGTGAATTCGCCGGTAGTGGCCGAGTTTGACGGCGTGGTGCAGTTTATTGATGCGGCTTCGGATTCTGTGAAGACGCTGAAGGTGGTGTCTGAGGACGGCAAAGAGAAGACCTGGGAGCTGGTATTTGGCGAGCACACCGAGTTGCTGGTGAAGGATCGTCAACGAGTTCGCAAGGGTGATTTTCTGGCAGGTGATGTGTGCTGCGAACTGGATTCGTCAACTTTGGTTGAGAAAGAGAAGGAGCAGCAGATCAAGGTCACAACGGCTCGTGCCAATCTGGAGAAGGCTCAGAAGGACATTGAGATTCAGCTGACGACCAATGAAAGCAATGTGGCGAAGGCGCGACTGGCTGAGGACCTGGCGGGTCTGAGTCTGATCAGTTATACGTCCCCGGCTGGCGAATATGAGCAGGAGCTGGAGACGTTGAAGGGCGACATTAAGAAGACGGAAGAGGAGTTGTCGATCAACCGTGAGGAATACGAGCGAATTCGGGATCAGGCTCGTCTGGGTTACGCCAACGTGAACCAGCTCGAAAGTGCTCGCCTGAAGGTTACTCAGTCGCAGATTCTGTTGAGCGTGAACCGAGGCAAGCTGGAGGTGCTCGAGAAGTATACTCGACCGAAGAAGGAAAAGGAGCTGGCTCAGACGGCCGAGGATTCGAAGCGTGAAACTCAGCGTGCTCGTCTGGAAGGCGAAGCCCTGATGACTCAGATGAAGGCTGCGGCTGACGCAGCGCAGCTTACGCTGAGTGTTGAGGAAGAGAAGCTGGACTTGTTTCAGCGGCAGATCAAAGCCTGTCGGCTCGTGGCGACTCAGGCGGGCGAAGTGGTTTATGCTTCCCAGAAAAGTTCTCGCGGCAGTGAGCCGGTGGTGATTGAAGAGGGTGCAGCGGTGCGTGAGCGGCAGGCTGTGATCAATCTGCCGGACCTTGAGAACATGAAAATTGATGCTCGCATCCATGAATCTCGAATCAGCCGTGTGATGATTGGTCAGCCTGTGGAGATTGAGATTGACGCGATCCCAGGGGATCCTTATCGGGGTCGTCTGCAGTCAGTTTCATCAGTGCCGATTCCGGGCAGCTGGCCGAACACGGATCTGAAGGAGTACGAGGCGGTGGTGCAGATTCTGGATTCACCTGAGCGAGTCCGGAAGCTGAAGCCTGGCATGACGGCTCAGATTCGAGTTGTGGTGGAGGACCGCAAGGAGCCGGTGCTGCAGGTGCCGGTCCAGAGTGTGGTTTCTTTTTCTGGTTATTACTACGCGTATGTGTATACCGGCAAGGATGGTGTGCAGCGTCGTGAGTTGAAGGTTGGCGATGCGAACGACGAATACATTGAGATTCTTGAGGGTGTGGAGCAGAGCGATCTGGTGGTGATGAGTCCGAGGACTCATTTCAAGAAGGAGCTGGCGGAGCTGGAGGCTGAGAAGGCGGCGGAGGTTGAGGCGAAACGCGAAAAACTGGAGACTCCTGATCGCAAGGCCGGCGGTGGTCCCGGTGGTCCTGGCGGCGGTCCAGGCGGTCCAGGTGGCCCTGGTGGCGGTCCTGGCGGCGGTCCAGGTGGCCCTGGTGGTCCAGGTGGTGGTGCTGGCGGTCCAGGTGGTGGCCGAGGGCCTGGTGGCGGGATGGGGATGGATCCCAAGGCGATGTTTGAGAGCATGGACAAGGACAAGGACGGTGTTGTGACGAAGTCCGAGCATCCTCGTCCTGAGTTCTTTGACCGTTCGGACCTGAACGGTGACGGCAAGCTGACGGTTGAGGAGTTGCAGGAGGCGATTCAGAAGATGATGCAGCAGCGTCCGCCGGGCGGCGGTGCTGGCTGATGTGCTGGACGCTGACGTTTTCAGTGTCGTGTGACGCCGGTGCCCCCGGGGTCTTTCTGGCCTTTTGTGAACTCTGGTAGCGGCAAGTCATGAGTCTGGCAGCACAGGTGATTGATCTGCAGAAGGACTACATGCTGGGCGCGGTGCCTGTGCAGGCCCTGCGTGGAGTTTCCGTAGATTTTCCGCGTGGCGATTTTGTCGCGATTATGGGTTCATCTGGCAGCGGCAAGAGTACATTGCTGAATCTGCTGGGGGCTCTGGACCGCCCGACTCGCGGTAAATACATCGTCGGTGGTCGTGACGTGTCTTCGATGACTGACGACGAGTTGTCGACGATTCGCAACGAGAAGATTGGTTTCATTTTTCAGTCATACAATCTGATACCGCAGTATACGGTGCTGGAGAACATTGAGGTTCCTCTGCACTATCGCACGGGTTATCCGAAGATTGGTGATCGCGAGCAGCAGCGGATTCGTGAGCTGGCGGAGATGGTGGGTCTGGGCGAGCGTCTGGATCATCGGCCCTTTCAGTTGTCGGGTGGCCAGCAGCAGCGCGTCGCGATTGCTCGGTCCCTGGTGAATGACCCTGAGATTATACTGGCGGACGAGCCGACGGGTAATCTGGATTCGAAGACGGAGCAGGAGATTATGGAGATGCTGCTGCGTTTGAACCGTGAGGGTCGCACGATCATCATGGTGACTCATGAACCCGCAGTGGCTCGGCTGGCCAAGCGTCAGATTTACATGAAGGATGGAGTTGTTGCTGGTGAGGGAGTGTTTCCGGGCTGACGTTTGTCGTTGGCTGTCGTCGGGGTTTGCGGTAACTGCTTACGGGTACCGAATCATTTAGTCGGACGGGCGTGCAATGTCGAATCTTCTGCGAACCGTTCAGCTGGCTCTGAAGAGTCTGATGCTGCATAAGCTGCGGTCTGGACTGACGATGCTGGGGATTGTGTTCGGTGTATTTTCGGTGATTGCGATGCTGGCGATTGGTGAAGGGGCCAGCCAGCAGGCTCAGAAGCAGGTGCTGCAGCTGGGTGCGACGAATATTATTGTGCGCAGCGTCAAGCCGCCTCGTGAAAACGCCAGTGCTCAGAACCAGAACAGTTTTGTGCTGCGTTATGGTTTGAAGCGAGCGGATTATGATCTGTTGTCGCGAACGATACCGACGGTGCTGCAGGCAGTACCAATTCGCGAGATTACGAAGGCGTGTCGTTATCTGCACCGCGAGATGAATTGTCGCATCGTCGGATGTACTCCTGAGTATCTGGATATGAATCACCTTGAGCTGGCTCAGGGGCGATTCATTTCGGACAAGGACCGTCGGGAGAAGACGAATGTGTGTGTACTGGCTGCTCAGGCTGCGGAAGAGCTGTTTCAGTTCAACGACCCGATTGGCCAGTCGGTGAAGATTGCAGACCGGCGTTATGCGGTGGTTGGTGTGACTGCGGCTCGAGAGGCCAGTGCGGCGATTGGCGGCAGCATGTCGGGTCAGGAGTACAACAAGGATATTTATATCCCGCTGGAGACGATGCGGGTGCGGATGGGTGATCTGGACATTGACCGTCGTCAGGGTTCATTCAGTGCTGAGGAGGTCGAGCTGAACCAGATTACTTTGACCATTTCTGATGTGGATCAGGTTGTGCCAACGGCGGGTGTGATTCGTGAGAGTCTGCAGGGGACTCACAAGTCGGGCAACGATTATTCGGTTGTGGTGCCGCAGGAGCTGCTGAAGCAGGCGGCTCAGATTCGCACGATTTTCAACGTCGTGCTGGGGTCGATTGCTGCGATCAGTCTGATTGTGGGTGGTATTGGGATCATGAATATTATGCTGGCGACGGTCACCGAGCGGACTCGTGAGATTGGCATTCGTCGTGCACTTGGTGCCAAGCGTCAGGACATTACGACTCAGTTTTTGACGGAGACGATAGTGCTGGCGGGCAGTGGCGGTTTGATTGGCGTGTTGCTGGGCCTGTCAACGCCGTGGGTATTTGACGGGATGAAGTCTGTTGCTGAGCGATTCTTTTTTGAGTCTGGCGGGGGTTCGGAATTCAGCGAGATGTTCACGAACCTGAATCCTCAGGTGGTTCCTGCCAGCCTGCCGCTGGCGTTTGGGATTTCTGTGGGGATCGGGGTTATCTTTGGCATGTACCCGGCTCGTTCGGCAGCTCAGCTGGACCCGATTGAGGCTTTGCGGCACGAGTGAGCGTGCGGGTGAACGGGGCTGTCAGCCCAGTCTTCCGAACTGCTGGTCGAGTGTGTGGCGGCTGAGTGTGAGCGCTGTTGGGCGTCCGTGCGGGCAGTGGTGCGAGTCCTGAACGAGGTGTCTTTGTCGCAGCAGTTCGCGCATTTCTTCGCTGGACAGTCGCTGACCTGATTTGATGGCAGCGCGGCACGACATGGTGTGGAGCATGTGGTCGAGCAGATCACGTCGGTTAAGTCGACCGTCTTTTTGGACCAGTTTTTCGGCGAAGTCGAGCACGATGCGTACGATGCCACCGCGGGGGATGAGAGCCGGGAACGAGTGCAGCAGCAGGGTTGTGCCACCGAATTCCTGAATATCGAAGCCCATTTGTGTCATGAGTTCCGAGTGTTCAAGGACGGCGGACGCCTGAACTGCAGTGCATTCGATGGTTTCGGGGATGAGCAGTCTTTGGGATTCGACGACACCTGCGAGAATTTTAGTGCGGAGGTGTTCATACATGATGCGTTCGTGCAGCGCGTGCTGGTCGATGATTTCGAGTCCGGCGTCGCTGGCGACGACAAGGTAGCAGTCGTAGATCTGGAAGGCGCGGAATTCGTCAGTGATGATTTCTGGTGAACTGGTGACGGTGGATTCTGCGACTTGCGAATCATTCGCGGGGGTGTCATCCCATGAGGGCTGTGGTGCAGCGCTGCGGGCCTGTGAGGGTGGTACGGCCAGAGCAGCAACGACTTCCGGGTGTTTCAGTATGTTGTGACTGGTGAGTGCAGCGGGGGTGATTCTGGGTGGTGCGGGGAAATCAGAGCGAGTCTGTGTGAAGTTCATCTGCCGGTGCAGACGAGTGGCCGATTCGGGTTTATCGAACCGGAGATCGTTTGTGGGGGTGTGTGGTGAGTGTTCTGTGTGTGTGGCCGGCTGCGTGATTGCGGTGTTTTGATCTGTGAGGCTGAGTCCGACGCGGAATTCGAGTTCGAGGAACCGATCGCGGAGTGTTTTCAGCAGCTGTCGATAGAGCGTTTGTCCGTCCTGAAAGCGAACTTCGCTTTTGGTGGGATGAACATTGACATCGACGAGAGCAGGAGGCAGATCGAGGAAGAGGAAGCTGACGGGGTGTCGTCCGACCATGAGGAGTCCGCGGTAGGCTTCTTCAAGTGCATGCTGCAGGCTGCGGTCCTGGATCCAGCGTCCGTTGAGGAAGAGGAACTGATCGCGTCGAGTGGCGCGGCTGAGCGATGGTTCACCGACATGTCCGTAGAGCCGAATTTTGCGACCGCTGGGCAGTTCGGCTTCGGATGACAGCGGGATGAGGTGATCGGCAACTTCATTGCCGAAGAAGCGGCGGATGCGGTCGGCGGGATCAGCAGCGGCGGGCAGATCGTAAGCCAGTTTATCGTTGTGCCTGAGCGTCAGGTGCATACGCGGGTTAGCGAGTGCAATGCGAGCGAACTGGTCGACGATGTGGCTGAATTCGGTGGATGCTTTTTTGAGGAATCTGCGGCGGGCCGGAGTATTGAAGAAGAGGTTGTGCACTTCCATGACGGTGCCGGGAGGACAGCCGCAGTCACGGTTGACGACGATCTGGCCCCCGTGACTTTCCAGTTCGCGCCCGACTTCATTTTCGTGTGGCCGGGTGCGGATGCGCAGTTTTGAGACGGAGGCTATGGAAGCGAGTGCTTCGCCGCGGAATCCCAGCGTGGTGACGTGGTCGAGGTCTGCGTCAGACTGGATTTTGCTGGTGGCGTGTGTGGTGACGGCCAGCAGCATGTCTTCAGGGTGGATTCCTTCGCCGTCATCGACGACACGAATGAGATCCATACCACCGTTGACCACTTCCAGGTCGATCCTGGTGGCGAGTGCGTCGACGCAGTTTTCGAGCAGTTCTTTGACGACGCTGGCAGGTCGTTCAATCACTTCGCCAGCGGCAATTCGGTTGATGACCTGAGTATCAAGTTGCTGAATGCGTGGCATAGCAGTGTCCGCCAAACACGGGGTGAAATGCAGACATCCTGTTTGCGTGGAAAGTATACCAGACGGGCGGACGGAAGTCTGGTATCAGGCGGCGGAAAGCGGGTGTTTTTACTGATCTGCAGCGTTCCGGACACGTTTCAGGATTTCAGGAATTTCCTGCAGTATTTCGCGGTCTTCAGCGAGGTCCGGGAACTGAGAACGGGCAAGTTCGAGACTGATCCAGAGCGGTTCGTTGCGAGGATTTTCGATGCCGATGGCGGTGCACAGAATGTTGGTCAGCAGACGTTCTTCCGGGAATCGGTCGAACAGGATGACGGCGGATTCCTGCTGAATCAGTTCAATGCGTTTATTGAGAGCGGCGGCCAGCGAATCGGGGCTGGTGGCGGGATCCGCGGGTGATTCGGCGGCGGCACCTGAAGCCGTTTTTTCGGGACTGGCGGCGATTTCGATGGCAGGTGCCGGGGTAAGCACAGCGGCTACGGCCGCCCATTCCGGGGAAGCGCAGCGCTGCAGAGGAATGCCGATGGCGCTAAAGTCCTGGAAGCGGCGGATCTGGCTGAGCAGTGGCTGCAGTGACTGAAAGTCCTCGGGTGTGATGGAAGCACCGCGGATTCGTCCGGCGACGGGTTTCAGCTGTCGCACCCAGCGGTGCTGGCGATCGACGATGGTTCTGAGTGTCTGAGCGGATTCCTGTTCGCGAAGTGTTGAGTATCCGTTGCGACTGCTGTTGCGGATCAGCTGTCGATTGAGGAATGCTTCGCTGAAATCGCTGCCGGTGCCGATTTGTCGGAGTGTACGAATACCCAGTACGAGATCACCTTGTCGCAGCTGAGCAGCGACGGGGCCACCTGGTCGAGACCACGTGGGGTGTGAATCGATGATCTGGATTGTCCCCAGCGGCGTGTAGTGGTTATCGGTGCGGCGGAAGGCCGCCAGCCGGTCACCCTCGAGCACTCCGTGGACATCGCCGAGATCAATGCGTTCGGCTTCAGCGGCCGAGGAGAGCACAGTGCCGGCATACCAGACAATTCCACCCCCGGCTTTGGTATTGGCATCGGACTGGGCCGCGGCTGATCCGGGCTGCAGAAAGCTGCAGAGCAGGCAGAGCAGTGTGAAGCGGACAGCCGTGGGGCGTGGCTGGGAGCAGAAGCCGGCTGATTGAGCCATGGGAGACCACCGATGCGCAGGGCTGCCTGACGCCGGGTCGGATCCATCGACTGGGGGCGGGCGTAAAACACGAAGGCCAGGCAGTCTTTGCCCGATGCGGGAAGAAATTCTAACGGCAGATGGAGTGCAGTGCCAAAGAGAATTCTCGGACAATTCCGGCGGATTCCGCAGTGGAAAGGGGGAATCGTCCTGCTGGTGGGGGGAAAATCTGGTTTTTATGTGTTGTTATTGATCGAAAATGCTCAGGCGGCCACTCGCAGGGCCAGTTCTTCCGCATTTACGGCAACGATTGCGATGCCGAATTTGTCGGCGAGTGCAGCGGTTTCTTCGGGGCTGATAATGATGGTCATACCGGCCTCGATCGCCAGGACTCGCCCACCAGCCTCATGCATGCTGCGAATGGTTTCGGCGCCAACAGTGGGGACATCGAACCGCATATCCTGGCCTGGCTTGGCGACCTTTACGACAGTGAAGCCACCGCGACGACACAGTTCGCCTGCCCGGCGGATGCACCGATCGGTACCCTCGATCGCTTCGACGGCGATGACGGCAGTGTCATTGACAACGACGGTCTGTCCGACATCGAGCCGTCCCATTTCGCGGGCGAGCTCCCAGCCAAAGCGGATATCTTTCCATTGAGCCGGGGTGGGTCGACGCTGGGTGAGGAAGCCGTGTTTCACGAGCAGCTCCGGGGCAAAGTTGAGTGCTGAGTCGAAGACCAGTCCGTCACGTTCAAATTCGCGGATGATGGCAAGGAGAATTGTGTCATCTTTTTTGTTTTGTCGGGCGAAGCGGTACCACATGTGAATGGTCCGCCAGTCGGGCAGCAGTCGCAGCCAGCGGAAGGGGTGAAAGAGCACTGTTTTTTCAATTTTTCCAGCCATGACGACTCGGTCCACGCGAGCTTTTCGGAGCAGGCGGATGGATTTGCCCATGCGGGCGAGCGGAGCAAAGCGGAATTCGTCGCAGGCACTGAACAGTTCTTCGGAGGCCATTCCGGCGACGCCCAGTCCGTAGACGAAGTGGCCGGCCTGCCGTGCGGAGCGAGCGAACCTGACGGGGAATTCACCACCACCTGCCAGCAGTCCCAGTCTGAGCGGACCGGTGCCGGAATCAAGTCGCAGTGGGCTGGCGACTGATTCGTGCGCTGAGTGGTGTTCTGAATTCGGATTGGTCATTGTTCTGTCCGGGATCAGGCGGCCACGGGTTCTGATGATTCTGGTGTCTTGCCGAGACTTTTTTGCAGCGCGGCCAATTCCTGTTCCAGTCGGCGGACAGTGTCGCGTATTTCGGGCAGTCTTTTGAGTGCCATCAGTTGCCTTGTCGTTTCTGCGACAGGGCCGGCTGGAGCTCCGAGGTAGGTCTGGCCGCCAGGCATATCGCGATGCACTCCGGCTTTTGCCCCGATGATTGCAGCGTCACCGATGTGCACGTGGTCAGCGACCCCGACCTGTCCGGCACAGACGACGTAATCTCCGGTGGTTACGGAGCCAGCGAATCCGACCTGTGAGACCAGCAGGTTGTGCCGACCGACGTGACAGTTGTGACCGATCATCACCTGATTGTCGATGCGAGTGCCGGATCCGATGACAGTTTCGCCGACTTTGGCGCGATCGATGGTGGTACAGGCACCGATTTCGACGTCATCACAAATGCGAACGATACCGAAGTGCGGCAATCGCAGATGTCCGCCGTTGACAAGTCGGTAACCGAAGCCGTCTGCACCGATGACACAGCCGGCGTGAATGATCACATGATTGCCGATCTGGACGTCGGGATAAAGGATGGTTCCCGGATGCAGAACAACGTTGTCTCCGAGAATGCAGCCGTCACCGATGACAGTACCGGGGTGAATATCGCAGCTGTGACCAATGACCACATCCGCCCCAATGACGGCCTGCGGGTGAATATTGGTGTTGGCACCGATCTTTGCTGATTCGTGAACGATCGCTCGCGATGAAATTCCGATGGCGGGTCGCTGTCTGGGCGGTCGCAGAATTCCGGCGACGGTGAGAAATGCGGGTTCGGCCTCGGGGACCAGCACCCAGGTGCGTTCGTCGGTGGCGGGCAGCTCGGAGCGGAGGTTTGCAGGAACGATGATGAGTCGTGCGGCGGTGTGTCTGAGCCGTGACAGGTTTTTCTGATTGCCGACGAAGGTGAGGTCGCGAGCAGTGGCGCGTTCGAGAATCTGCACGTCGTCGATTTCGACGTCCGGGTTTCCCTGCAGCTGAGCATGCAAAACCTGAGCGATTTCTGAGGCTTTCAGGGCCCGTCGCGGCACTGTTGTCGACATCAGGTTCTCCGTCGCCTGCTGAGACTTTAGGTGGTTGAAGACCGCCGGATGCTAGCGGACACGGGGATTCTGACGCAAGACGGGCTGCAGAGACGCCGGGTTAACCGGAATGGAAGCGGTGGAGCGAACCTGCGGATCGGTCTGAATTTTGGGATTCAGCGGGGCCCGCAGCACCGGACCAGGTGTTGGTACCGGTCTTTGTCGGAACAGGAGACAGAACCGATTTCAAAGAAACGCGTTTCCCAGTTTTCCTGATTTGACCGGGTGAGGAAGTCTGCAGGGGTTGTAGGGGCATCAAATTTGACGCAGTTTACCTGACCGGCATGACCGTCATAAAAGGCACTAAAAACGCCACAAGTATTTGTGCAGCAAACACCTGCGCAGATTCAAGGGAACGAATTGATGGCGACGATAGTCCTGGGGAGTCCCTCGGACTACAGATGGCAGATCAGGGCTATGGAGGCCCTGAATCCCAGAAAAACGATGTGAGATCATCGACTGTAAATGCCGGAATGACTGTCATCGGCCAGGGCGGTCGAAGGAACGATTTCCTTGAGAAGGAGAGAAGGAAGCATGAAGTGGTCATGGATGTTCAGTGCAGCAGTTGCGCTGTCGGGGATGACGGGTACGGTGGAAGCCGGCCTGTTCGGAATCGGCGGCTCAAAGAGCTGCGGCTGTGCTGAAGACTTTCAGCCGGCGGTTTCTAAGCCAACAATTGCTCGTCCGTGTCACACGAACGTGTACACGTACCAGCGGAAGTGCTCCGACATCAAGCCACCGTGCTGTGATGACGGATGCGGCAACGATTCAGGCTGTGCGCCTGTTTCCTGTGGTGCTCCTGCCGGTGTTGGCTGTGCCGCTCCGGCTGGCTGTGCACCGGACCCGAGCTGTGCTGTTCCTGCTGGTGCCGGCAATGCCGCTCCGGCTGGCTGTGCAGCTGACCCGAACTGTGCAGCTCCTGCTGGTGCCGGCTGTGCCGCTCCGGCTGGCTGTGCAGCTGATCCGAATTGTGCAGCTCCTGCTGGTGCCGGCTGTGCCGCTCCTGCTGGCTGTGCAGCTGATCCGAACTGTGCAGCTCCTGCTGGTGCCGGCTGTGCCGCTCCTGCTGGCTGTGCACCGGACCCGAGCTGTGCTGCTCCTGCCGGCGACGGCTGTGGCAACGAGTGTGGCGAAGGCTGTTCGGCTGAAGATGCGTGCGAGATCGCCAAGCTGATCTACACCTCGATGACCGACTGCTACGCCACGAAGCGTCGCAATGCTCTGGATGAACTGGGCGACTACGACTGCTCATGCCATCCTGAGATTATCAACGCTTTCGTGTATGGCCTGAACGACACGGACGAGCGGGTACGCCGCGAAGCCGCTGACGAACTGGGTGACGCAGCCCGCAGCAACAGCTGCAGCTGCAGCCCGGCCGTTGTGTCTGCTCTGACCTGTGCACTGGCTGACTGCGACCGTGGTGTTCGACGTCAGGCTGAAGAAGCTCTGGAAGCCTGTGGCTACGAGATTGTGGACGGAAACTGTGATGGCTGCACCGAAGGCTGTGTAAACGGCTCATGCGGTCACCACGCTGCTCCGGCTGAAGCTCCGGCCGCTGCTGCTCCTGCTCCAGAAGCTGCTCCTGCTCCGGCTCCTCCAGCTGAACCTCAGGCCTTCTTCCCTTCTCGCCTGCACAATAAGTCGCAGAGCCGAAGCGGTCTGGCCGGTCTGTTCGGCATGAAGTGATAATTCGGGTGAACTGAGGTGATTTCGAACTGCTTCCTGTTCGGAAATCCTCAGCAGGAAAACTCAAAACAACGGCCTCCGATCATCCCGTCGGAGGCCGTTTGTTTTTTTGTTTTCGCTGTGTGGTTCATGAATGCTGAATTCTTCGATGAGTGCGCGGCGTCGTTCAGCGACAGCGCGGTCAAATTCTGAGAGCACATTGAGTGCTTTGTCGCGGGAAGTGATCAGTCCGATGATGAGATACTGGATGATGGCGGCGAGATAGCAGATCCAGCCCACAGCCCATCGTTCGCGATCTCTGCGATAATCGCCGGACAGCCGCAGGTAGTTTGCCACGACCGACAGATCCATTTTGCGGCTGAGGTCCGGGTCCTGTTCCTGAGCCAGTCGGAACTGTTCGGTCATGGACTGCTGCAGTCGTTGTTCGAGCAGCAGGCTGGCCTGTTTTGTGACGGGTCCTGAATTTCCAATTTGCTGAGTCCAGTTCCAGGTGATGGCAGACTGGTGCAGCAGGACCTGCTGCTGCCATGCGGCGGCGACGGATTCAGTGGGCATTTCTGGCAGTCTGGCTCCCACGATGGCGCACATCATAGCCAGTACCGGGGAGGACTTGTTGATGTGGCGGCAGAGGTGTCCGCGGAGCACTGGCCACCAGTTTTCTCGAAGTTGCGGCAGCAGTCCGCGATTTTTTTGCAGTTTTGGGGGGCCGGGGTGCAGGACAGCGAACAGCTCCTGATCCGGCATGGTCTGAATGACGCCGATGACCATCAGCAGTCGCAGTCCCATGGTCAGCCAGTCTGCGCGGTCGAGCCAGTCAATTTTCACGAGCCAGCCAAACAGGATATGTTCCATATTGGCTGTGGCAGCCAGCAGCAGCAGGGAACCGCGAAACCATTCCTGCAGGTCTTTTTCCAGTTCCCGATCAAGCTGCTGGATGCGAAAGATTCTGCGCAGCAGAAAGCGAAACAGCGGTACTGCGATCAGTCCGAGGATCAGTCTTGAGGCGGGTCTGAGCACTGGGCGCAGAATGGACTGGAAGATCGGGATACCCATCAGGATGCGAAAAAGATCCATGGCCGTTGCTCGTGATGCTTGCTTGGGAGTGCACCCTTGCGGGAGGATTGCGATCAGAGTTAAGGCGACAGCGGCCGTTTTTTTCGGGAACGATGCTGAATTCAGCAAAGAGAAACTGTATCCTGCGCCGGCTCAGGGCTCCACACCGAAACTCTGAATCCTGCTTCTGTCCCGGGGACTGCACAATGTTTGGCTCAGCCGGTTACAGTGAGTTTGATCTGAATTTTCAGATCTTTGGGATTCCGGTGCGAGTGCATCCGTTTTTTTGGCTGTCAACGGCTTTCATGGTCTGGCAGGGCGATGACCTGCAGCTGACACTGATTGGCGTCCTGTGCATTTTTTTCAGCGTGCTGATCCACGAACTGGGGCATGCGTTCGTGATCCGGCGATTTGGCTACCCATCGGAAATTGTGCTGTACGTGTTCTGCGGTTACGCAACGTCATCACATTTTCCGTTTCGTCGAGCCCTTGCGGTGTCGGCAGCGGGCCCGGCAGCCGGTTTGCTGGCCGGTGCTTTGATTTTTCTGGCCATGAAGCTGCTGCCGCCAGCTTTGTTTGAGCAGTATCCTGCGCTGTTGTTCGCCTGGGAAATGCTGCTGTTTGGCGGTATTACCGTGAATCTGCTGAATCTGGTTCCGGTGCTGCCGCTGGACGGTGGCCAGATCATGTCGGCGTGTGTGCGTCAGTTCGGTCCGCGGGGTCGCAGCGGCGGCGAGCTGGCGCTGCAGATTTCTGCCGGCGCCTCGGGCCTGCTGGCTTTGTGGGCCGCTCAGTGTCAGAACAGCGGAGCCAGCTTTATTCCCTTTTGGTTTTTTCAGTGGCTGCCGGGTAAGGACGCAATGCTGTTGTGGCTCCTGCAGCCCTCCCCTCGTTTTGAAGTGATCTTCATGGGCTACCTGTGTGCCAACAGCATCATTGCCCTGAAGCAGAATCGTTCGTGGCAGTGATTGTGCCGCGGTCTACCGGTTCGCTGTCTCCTGCGGATTTGCCAGTGCTGCGATTTCCTGGGCTGTCAGGGCACGGTCGAACAGTGCGACTTCATCCAGCCGGCCCTCCCAGTTACTGTCGCTGTCACTGCGACCGCCGATAAAGATCTGACCGGCTGTGGTGGTGCGGGCCTGAGTCCTGAGCTGCTGTCGGCCATTGAGCCAGACGCTGATCTGTTCGCCGTCACGGACAAGCACAACATGAGCCCAGGTCCAGCGAGGGATACTGTCGGTGCCGACGACCGCGGGACTGTTACCGGTCTGGAAGATGATTTTTCCTGCAGTATCACCGGCACCACCCAGACCGAGGTGTTCACCGGCAGCACTGACTCCGCTGTCGTAATCGCGTGAGTACACCCAGCCGGCGACCGGTCGGGCTTCTGCGGGCATACCGTTCCAGAACCAGAGTGAGACTGAGTATTGTGATCCGAGGTCACTGCCGTCCGAGGCGACTCGACCGCCCACAAACTGGGGGCAGCGATTGAGTATTCCGGAACCGCACCAGGCAGCGGAGGCGGGGCCTTCAAGGCTGAAGGTGATTCCCGGTTCGAACACGGCATGTCGGTGTTTTCCTGAGGAGTCTGCGGCAACGGGGCCATTGAATTCATCAAGTCTCCACCATGCTGCGGGCCGCATGGACTGCAGCAGTCGTCCGGCGCTGCCTTCCGGCTGCTGCCAGGACCTGCGTGTTTGACCGCTGACTTTTTCCAGCAGTCGGATGGCGGCCTGGGCGATTCTGGGTTCGGCATCAACCTGCAGTCCGGCGGAGCGTGCCGGCCAGGTGTTGTACCCGCCAAAGGCGTACTGTTCCGGCGGCGGAATGTAGCCGTCGCCCCCGTTGGCCAGTTCGATCACCATCGTGCGCTCGAGGGGGCTGGCCGCCTTGAGGCGCAGGCCGGTGATCGCGTACGTCTCGCACGGGCTGGTGGCGATGGCGATCGTCCCCACCCGCAGCGCCTGCACCACCACCTCGGTGCGTTGCGCGCGGTGGAGCAAGAGCTGTTCGCGGGCATAGACCTCGGTGGTGTCGCGCGGCGGACGGTCGCCCATCGCCGCCACGATCCGCTCGGCCCACTCGAGCCGCTGCCTATCGGGCACGCGGTAGTCGAGCGTGAGTCGCCGTTGTGCCATCGCCACGTCGACGTCCGACCGATGGGCGATGCCGGCGACGGCACGGGCCGCCAGGTCGGCGAGGCGCGAGGCGTAGTCCTCGATCGACGACTCCGGGCGCTCCGCCTTGGGCACCGCGTAATCGACGCGCCAGATGTCGCCGCTGCAGCCGTGGGCGAGCGCGGCGAGGCAGCCCCCCTGCGGCGCCAGCCGTCGCTCGAGCGCCGCGCAGAACGAGCCGAAGTAATCGGCGCTGATTTCCTGGTCGCCGTAGTAGTGCATCGAGAACGTTGCCAGGGCCGCCAACGGTCGGCCGTCGCGGTGCCGGACGGAGATCACCGCGAGTTCCGGATCCTCGGGCCCGGCTTCGCTCGTGACGTCGTCTTGATCGGCGGCGGCGTGAATGTTGGCGCGCACGGTCGGATTGCCGAACGGATCGTCCACCACGCGGTCGGGTCGGCGGATCCATTGCCGCAGCGCCGTGAACTCCGCGGCGTCGATCCGACCGTGCCCGATCTGCGCCGGTACCCGGGCCGCATCGGCACGGACGATCGCCTCGACGAGCCGTTCCCGAAGGAACGGCACGTAGGCGGGGTCGGCCTCGG
>JBJTPZ010000682.1:0-4554 GCA_046075365.1 Planctomycetaceae bacterium | reverse complement strand
GCAGTTTGGCTTTGGCAGGTCTGCTGTCCGAGGACTCGCGAGCGGATGGCCCGGTGGCTGGGCCGTTGGCGGTCAAGAAACCACATTTCCCCGCCACTGCGAAACGAGTTATCTTCTTATTCATGCATGGTGGTGTCTCGCATGTCGATTCGTTTGATCCCAAACCAAAGCTAACCGAGATGAACGGGCAGCCGTTGCCGTTCGCCAAACCGATGTTTGAATTTGGGGGGACGGGGAACCTGCTGGCATCGCCGTGGAAATTCCAGAAGTACGGCGAAAGCGGTATCGAGGTCAGCGATTTATTTCCTCAGACTGGCAGCTGCATTGACGACATTGCCGTGATTCGGTCGATGAACGGTGCTGATTTTGTTTCGCATGGACCAGCACTGCTGAACATCAACACCGGCAGCGGCGTTTTTGCGCGTCCGTGTCTCGGGGCGTGGACGCTGTACGGTTTAGGAAGTGAGAACCAAAACCTTCCGGGCTTTCTCAGTCTGAGCCCTTCGCTCTACCATGGCGGGGCGCAGAATTATGGCTCTTCGTTTCTCCCGGCAACGTTTCAGGGAACGCGTCTTGGTGATGGCGGCACGCACTTTAAAGAGGCGAAACTGTCGAGCCTCTCGCCGGGAGAGAGTCCGGAGCTTCAGCGGCTGCAGCTTGATCTGCTGAAGCGGCGCAACGAGCGTCATCTTGCCAGTGCGGGGCCTGATTCGGCTTTGGAAGCCCGTATGGATTCGTTTGAACTGGCGTTTCGGATGCAGGCCGAAGCGCCTGAAGTCATGGATATTGGCCGCGATACCGCCGAGACTCATGCGGCATACGGGATCGGTGTTGAGCCGACCGACGAGTTCGGTCGCCAGTGTCTGCTGGGGCGTCGCTGTCTGGAGGCGGGCGTGCGATTCGTGCAGGTCAATTTCAGTTATCCCAGGAACTACTGGGATGCGCACGGCGATTTGCGGAACAATCACACGACGAACGCGGCGAGGGTCGATTTGCCGATCGCCGCGCTGCTGAAGGATCTGAATTCGCGCGGCATGCTGGCCGATACGCTGGTTGTGTTTGCAACGGAATTCGGCCGGACTCCTGCCGCTCAGGGTACTGACGGTCGCGACCATCATCCGCACGCCTTCAGCGTCTGGATGGCCGGCGGCGGAATTCGCGGCGGCACGACCTATGGCCAGACCGATGAGTTCGGCTACTACGTCACCGAGAACAAGGTCACGATGCCCGACTTCCATGCGACGATCCTGCAAACCCTTGGGCTGGATCACGAAAAACTGACCTTCCGCCACGCTGGCCGCGACTACCGCCTGACAGATGTGCATGGGCAAGTGGTGCAGGAGATTTTATTGTGATGCGACTGCGACTTATCAGCATCTACCTGATTTTCATGATCGTCGGTATCTGCTCCGCGGACGAACCAGGTCCGGGGACGGTAAACCAACGGACAGGTGTCGCTCGCAGCGATCTGGTCTATGACAGACCAGTGGCCACACCTGATGAAGGACAACCGATTGGCAACGGCCGCATGGGAACGATGGTCTGGACATCGCCGGATGCCATTCACCTGCAGATCAATCGTGTGGATGTCTTTGCGGTCAACCGTGACCATCTCGGGGCGCAGTTCAGCGCTACGGATTATTGTGGCGGCATCGCCAGCATTGTGATCCAGGTCGGTGGTGAACCTTTCGGCGCGGGCGATGGGAACTTCCGACAACAGCTCTCACTGGAGAATGCGGAGTGCATCGTTGAAACCGCAGACTTCGTCGCGCGAATGTATGTTTCGGCCGGCACCGATGTACTAGTACTGGAAATTGACGATCGGCGTGCTTCACCGCAGCCTCTGAAAGCCATCGTTTCGATGCTGCGGCAACCCGAGTTGCAAGTCGGCGAGAATGTCGCTTCGACAAATTTCGTCGAAAACCCTAGGCGGATCGTGCTTCAACAGCGGTTTCGCGAGCGTGACTTCCACAACGCGTCGGCTATCGTGGTGGGCTTACCCGAAAGCGATGCAGCAGCGAACGACGCAGTACGGATCGATTCGACTTCAGCAACGACCCGCACACTCATTCTGCCCCCTGCACAAGGGAAACGCGTCATTCTGATCTCCAGTGCCGCGTCGTGGCAGGCCGCCGACGATCCCTCAGCAAAAGCCGCATCTCTGTTCGAGAAAGCTGCTTCGCAGTCCGTGACAGAATTGCGAAAAGCGCACCAGAAGTGGTGGCGGGAATTCTGGTCGCGAACATTCGTGGAGATTTCAAGCGACGACGGCCAGGCGCAGCGGGCTCAGCGGTGGCGCGACCTGCATCTTTATCACATGGCCAGCTCCTCGCGGGGGGAACTGCCACCCAAATGGAATGGTTCGCTGTTCATCACATCCGGGGATCAGCGCCGATGGGGTTCGCAGTATTGGGTCTGGACGACCGAGATGCTGTATTTTCCCCTGCTGGCTGCTGACGCCATGGACCTTACGGATCCGTTCTTCAGTATGTACGTGAAGCAACTCCCGAACTGTGAGCACGCCGCACGGCAGCGCTGGGGCGTCGCCGGGGCCTACTTTCCGGAAACGACGGCCTTTGATGGTCCGACGGTGCTGCCGGACGATGTGGCCGCCGAGTTTCAGGATGTGCTTCTCGGCCGAAAAACTTTTACAGAACTATCGCCGCGGGCGAAGGATCTCTGTCAATTCGACAGCCAGTTGAGAGCCACCACAGCGCCTCACAAAGGCCGGTTCAGCTGGATCAGCCATGTGGCGTCGTCCGGGAGCGAACTGGCGATCCATGCCTGGTGGCGTTATCGATATACTGGCGATCAGGAATGGCTGCGAACTCATGCCTATCCTCTCCTGCGCGGTACGGTTGAGTTCTACCGCCACCTCGTCAGAAAGGAAGCAGATGGTCGTTACCATCTGAGCGGGACGAATGCCCACGAGGACTTCTGGGGAGTCAAGGACAGTATTATGGACCTGGCGGCGATCCGAGGCACCGCGCCGCTGGCGATTCGAGCGGCCGAGATTCTGGATGTCGATCCCGATCTGCGCGGCCGTTGGAAGGAACTTCTGGAGAACCTTGCGCCCTATCCCATGGGAAGCGATCCACAAGCCAAAGCGCTGACCGGCAGCGTTCTGGCGGAAGACATTTGGGCGGCTGGATACCTCGGAGAAATGGACGGACAGCACAATCCGGAGGACGTCTGGCTCACCCCGGTCTTCCCCTTCGAAGACTGGACACTTGAAACCCGAAACAGTGCGACCGATCCGATCGTACAGAAATTGCTCGACCTCGCGCCGCGACACAAATCGGTACTCGGCGGAGCCGGGACCAACACGGCGATCCGTTCGCCGATCGCGGCTGTTCGCGCGGGACGCGGCGACGAACTTCCCGCCATTCTTGATCGTTATGCGGCCGCGTTTTCCCCGTTGCCTAATGGGATGAGTTTGTTTGAGGGACCGACGGCGGCTTCCGTCGAGCATCTCGGACTGCTCACCACGACGCTTCAGGATGCACTGCTGCAAAGCGTGTCAGCTCGCCTGGGCGAGCCCGAGGTGATCCGTGTCTTCCCCGCCTGGCCAGAGAATTGGAACGCATCGTTTCGCTTACTGGCGCGAGGCGGGTTCTTAGTATCGAGCCAGTTCGACAGGGGCGTCGTCGTCCAGATCGAAATCAAATCGCGACGGAGCGAAGAGTGTCGCGTGCGGAATCCGTGGGACGGAGCCTGCATGGTACAGGAAATCGAAGGCCCCTCGCGCGTCATGGAAGGGCCCGTAATTCGTTTCCCGACGACGAGCGGCGGGAGGTATACGCTTCGCCCCGACCCCTGATGCGGCGAAGCCACAACGAAGTACGAAGTCGCATACGAATCAACGAGACCAACGGACGCGGAGAGATCATGATGGCAGTCGAGACATCGAATGAGCAAGTGTCGCGAGGTTTTGGGGGACCAGCCCCGATCACTTCTGCCTGCGTTCGTGTCGTCCTCATGGCGACATGGTGCTTGTCCGAAACAGCGTCGGTGCGCGCCGATGATTTTTCCCAACAGCAATTGGAGATATTCGAGAAGCAGATTCGCCCGCTGCTCGTTGAACACTGCCTGAAGTGCCATGGGCCGGAGAAGCAGGAAGGGGGGCTCAACCTGTCCTCGCGCGAGTCGCTACTAAAGGGAGGCGACTACGGGGCGGCGTTGATCGCGGGCAAGCCGAACGAGAGCTTGCTCGTCGAAGCCATCGAGTATTTGAGCGAACCGAAGATGCCGCCGAGCGGGAAGCTGCCGGCGGAGAAGATTGAACATCTGCGGCGGTGGGTCGAGTCGGGGGCAGCGTGGCCCAGGGATTCGCCGTTGAGTGAGGGTGCCGCGATCGTGCACAGTTTTCGGATCACTGAGCAGCAAAAACAGTGGTGGGCATTTCAGCCCCGCGGCGATGTTCGGCTTCCGGAAGTCCGAGCCGCCGAGTGGCCGCGAAATGATCTCGACCGCTTTGTCCTCGCGAAGCTGGAACAGGCGGGGGTTGCCCCAGCGACGGCTGCGGACCGTGGGGCCTGGTTGCGTCGAGCGACC
>JBJTPZ010000681.1:0-7957 GCA_046075365.1 Planctomycetaceae bacterium | reverse complement strand
TATTGCCGACGGCGTAGCTGGCGAGATGTTCCGAGAGATAGCCCCATTCGATGCCCTTTGCTTCGCAGGCCTGCTGGTTCTCGGGGAACATGAGGCCGGTGATTTTTTGGAACTTGCGGGAGAGGGGGCTTTGGATCAGTTCTTCGATGAGCCTGTGCAGCCCGACGTTTTTGTCTTTGCGGTGTCCGTCAATGAATCGCTGCGTCTCGTTGAAGATCTCTTCGCGTTTTGTGAGGTAGCCGACTTTGGCTGCGAATTCGCGGAGGAATTCGGCAATTTTGGTGGTGATGTCCTGATCTGTACCGAGCGGGTGTCGGGGCCATGCGAGGTCTTCGAGAGCCATGCTGGGCACCCCGGGAGCACTAATGCCGCGGCGTCTGAAGGCTTCGACGAAAGCGACGCGGTAGCCCTTGTCGTCGATGGAGACGAGATCCATATCGGCGGTAATGATGGCTCGCAGGTAGTCTCCGAAAGTCAGATCCATGGGCGGGCAGTAGTCGAGAGCGCGGACGCAGATTCGCAGCACTTCAGAGGCGGTGCGAGCAGCGGCGGCTGCCAGCTCTTCCACCAGATCGGGATGAATGGCCCCTGCCGGAAGAATGCCGGACCCGCCGGTGGCGATCCGGCGAATGCGTTCGACGCGGGACTGGTACACGGTGACGAAAGCTTCAAAGATGGCAGCCACCAGCAGGCCACCGCGGGCGTGCGGTTCCAGCTGAGTTTCGTAGTCTGACGGGTCAGGCTGCTTCAGCTGCCAGTGACCGTCGGTGTCGTACTGCCCGAGGGCATCACGCAGGCTGCCGTAGCTGCCGGTGGCCTGACCGAATTCCATGGCCAGCTGGCTAAGCAGGTTTTGCTGTTCGAGGTCGCCGCGGGTCTGAGCGATCTGACCGCGGAGCACTTCAGGGAACGAGAAGTGCTGGAGCAGGGCCACGAGATCGGAAAAGGCTTCGTGAAAGGCCAGCGTATCCGGGTGGGTGCCATCGATGTAGCGACGGTGGATGCCGTCAAGGATGGCATGCGTGGTTTCGTGGGCGATAATGTCGTGGCTGAGACAGGTGAAGACTGTGGAACCGGGCAGCTGCAGCTGTCGACTGGCCGGCCGTGACTGGAAGTAACCAAACAGCAGGGCCTTGCGTTCCGGGTCGTAGAAGGCGTTACCCTGCCGCAGGGCGTGCGGGTACACGCGGAGACGCTGCACGAAGGACGGCTTGAGCGGGATTCCGTTGCGACGCCGGCGTGCGGATCCGGGGTCGGCAACCAGGTTGGCGGACCACATCAGCTTGCGGCCGAGGGCCTGTTCGAAGGTTGCGATGGTCGTCATCATGACGGCATAGACCATCTGCTGATGAAACTGCGGGTTGCCCACGTTGGGTTCCAGCCCGTCCTGTACAAGCACAGCCGGATCATTCAGATTGACGGGTTCGTAGACGACGCCCGAGGCCGGGTCGATATCGATGATTTCGACGTATTCGCCGGTTGGAACGGAGGGAGCCCCGGCGGCTTTTGTGCGAGTTTCCAGTTGTTCCCAGCGGACCTGATATGTGAGTTCATTAAAGCGGTAGGAGCCGAACGAGAGGCTGACGCCGGGATCAAGTGCATAGCCGCGAAGCCAGCGACAGGCAGGGGGGGTACCGGGGTTGCCCACGGGAGTCACCTTTTGGAGAGGAGGTTGCGGAGGGTCAGAGCGGAAGAGTAAGGCGGTTGAAGATAAGGCGCAGCTGGAGCGGCGAATGTGACAGGAAAAAAGCCCGGGAATCGGGATTTCCTGTGTTTTCTATTTTCTCCATCCTGACAGAATCACCAGGCTTGACGCGAGGATCAAGCGAGAGGTCCTCGAATTCAGGTGGAAAATGGCAAATTTCGGGTCTTTTGTCGCAGAATGTCGGTGTCAGCAGGCGGTGCATGCTCCTCAGCGGGGCCGTACTGCATCGTTATCTTCGGTGCATTCCACACAATGGTCTGCGGCCGGCGTCGATTTCTGTTTTGTTGTGAAAAGAGCCGCGGAGTCTGCGAACGGCACCGTGTAGATTGCCGGTGAGCGGTTGGCTTGTGAGCGAGCGGAGCATGTCGTTTCAGGGGAGTTTTCGGAATGTGGATGCGATGCAGCAGTCCGGCGGCGGTGCGGGTGCTTTATGTCAGCCTGTGTTTGTGGACACTGCAGGCGGGCGGTTTAGCAGCGTCTGAGCAATCAGGCTGTGATTGTCACGGCATTCAGGGTGCAGGATCACCCGCTGCTGGTGTGCATGCGGGACATGACGGGCAAGCAGGCACGGGGCTGCGAGCGAGGGGTTATGCGCCGCGGCTAAATTCAACAAGCGAGAGGCTGGCGAATATCAGACTGTATTTCCCTGCGGAGGGGGAGTACCTCGTGTCTGTGAACGGGGTGCAGCACCGCGTCACGGGAACACAGCTGGACCTGAGCACCGGCATAGCATCTCGCAGCGGGACTTTCGTCACGCTGGAAGTTCGCCGTGTGCGGGGTTTTCAGCAGCGGCTGGTGCTGGCCGCGCAGCAGACCGGCAAAGGGGCACCTGCCGATGCGGATATCGTTTCTGAGCAATTAACTTTGAGTCCGGAGCCTGGTTTGCCGGGGCAGGTACCTGTGCGGTCAACAACTTTGCAAAACGGGCAGCTGCAGCTGCTGTTGCTGGGTGGCCAGCACCTGCAGTTTGCTGTGCGATAGCTGACGGGAGTTACCTGACGAGTGACGGATGTGCAGCCAGCTGCAACGGGCAGGTGGCTGGATTGCTGCTGAATTGCATGCAGACCGTCCTGTCATTCAGCGCGGAATGTGGCACGGGCCGAATTATCTTCTTCGATTCCGATCACGGCGTTGACATCACTGCGAGTTTTCTCGAGCAGAGTATTTCGCAGTGTCTGACGTCGCTGAATCTGGTCGTCCTTTTCCCGATTCAGGCGTGAGCTGTGCATGGACTCGACATAGGGTGACCAGCGCAGGCCAATCAGGTCGAAGACAGTCGGGTAGATGGTGCTGCTGCCAAGAATAATATTTGTCTGCAGTGAACTTTCGGCCTGGGGCAGTGGTCGGAAGGCAGCGCCGATGAAGGGGACATCTTCCAGTCCGGGGACACCGCGTTCTGTCCGTGACGCTTTCAGGGCCACGGTATAGCGGCTAATTTCCCGCAGTTCGTAGCTGCTGGTCTGCACGTCGGTATGGACGTAGTGTCGCTTGATGCGTCCCAGGTGTTTTTCGTCAGCGCGAACGGGTTCGCGGACGGTGCCGCTGTACATGTAATCGAAGGTGTAGACGATGGAGTTGCCATCGGGCTGGATGACGGGGACAATTTCGAAGCCGGTACCGGTTTCAAATTTGTAGACGGCGGGATCGGGGATCAGTTTTTCCAGTTCTGACCCCGGTTCACCTCGCTGCGGTGCCCCTGGCAGGGTTGACAGGGGGGCGTTGCTGCCGACGATACCTGCGGGAGCGGCGGGTTTCAGCAACTGAGCGGCTCCGACGAAAGTGGGATCCTGTGTCAGATTGCCGTACTCGTTGACCAGTGCTTTTGCGCCCTGCAGTGCTTCAGTGATGAGGATCTGGCGGGGCGGCAGATTGAATTCGAAGGAGGCTCCCGGCAGGACGCGGGCCAGCGTACGATTGTTGGTCAGAATGGTGGTGGTTTCGATCTGTCCGAGCGTGACATCGTAGCTGCGTGAGACTCGACGAATCCGCTGGAAGGCTGGTTCGTAGAACTGTGCGGCAACGTCATCTTCGACAGCGATGGCCAGTCGTTTCAGGTAGTTGTCCACGTTGGAGGCATGGTGGCGAATGGCTTCCATCAGTTCGACGGATTTCTCTTCCTGTTCGTCCATAAACTGTTCCAGCAGCCGCTTGGACCGCAGCTTTTCCTGAGACAGCTGCCAGGTTTCCTGTGTTTGCTTGCGGCGTCCGGACGCTTTGCTGGCGGCAGAGAACTGGCTGGCCCAGTTTCGCAGCAACTGCTGGTTGACCACGATTTCTGTTTCAGCAGCCTTATCAAGGGTGTATTTAGTGTAATCCCCCGCCTGCTGACCAGACTTAAAGATTTTCAAGGCCAGCCCCGACAGTTCACTGGTGGACATATCATCGAGCCATTTGTCCTGTACGGCCGTGGTACGATTACCGGGATCGAGGATGGTTGCGGTGCGGAACAGTTCCGAGGTCGTCTCTGCCAGGTTTGCTGCGACTGCTTTTTCTTCTCGGAGTGCCGTTTGGTATGCGGTGTGGTCGTTGCGAAAGTTTTCGGCCAGCGTACTGTCGGCGGGCAGCAGGGACCATTCGAGGCTGAGGTTTTGAAATTCCAGTTCTGTGGTCATCTGGGCCTTGAGGGCTTCGGCCATCTTGACGGTTGCCAGCTGCGCGGGTGAGAGGGTTCCCGGTGTGGAAATGGTGTTTTGGAAGAAATTCACTGTGTTGGCGAAGTGATAGGTGCGTGAAGCATTGAAGCAGACTTCCTGATCGATGCGGGCATCGGTGGAGAGTGCTTTGCGGATGTTGCGGGACAGCGGGTTGCCGCAGTCCGTGAGCTGCGTCAGGGATTTGACATACTGCTGTTCGCGCATCGGCAGTTCCCCGGCGACCAGTTCGGCGAATCGCTGCATGATGCGCTGTCGGATGGGGTGATCGGCGTGCGCCAGCACGAACATGGCGCCGGCGAGGCTGATGGTGTCCATGGAGTTCAGTGACAGCAGCTTGTTTTCTGTGTTGAGCAGTTCGGAGTCCAGCTCCTCGAGTTCACCGATAAAGTCGGCTCCGAAGAACGCGTACAGATATCGCTGGTCACGTTTGTGTTTGTCATAAGAGACGGGATCGGCAGGCGGGGAATACAGCGGGTCGGCACTGGGGACCGGCGGTACCGAGCCGACTCCGTGATCAGCTTCCAGTGCAACTTCGCTGGCCACCTCCTGTACGGCTCGTCGCATTAACTGACCGGAGGCGTTGACGAGGAAGCGGGAGTGGGCAACTTCTTTGTTGATGCGTTCGTAGACCACATCCATGCGGTCGCCGTGTTCGCCATTGACCTGGACGGTGTGGATGCCGACTTTCACCTGTCCGACGGGGCTGTCGAGCTGATGAATCATGCGGCAGATTTTGTTGAGTCCTTTGACCGGACCGCGCAGCTGCAGGCGACTTTCACCGATGATTGAGATCGAGACCTGAGTCACCGGGTCGCGTGAGTCCAGTTTGCCTTTGGCGTAGCTGTTGCGATCGGTGACGCCGGCAACGACTTCGCGACGGAACTGTTCTTCGATTTTGCGATTTTCGGTCTGTTCGGATGTGAGCAGTTTATTGCGCTCAGTAATTTCAGTTTGCTGCAGAGTGGCAAGCGTGTTGGCGTCAGTTGCGGCTGTTGTGCCGGTCGTCAGGCCGTCGAGTCGTGATTTGTTTGCTGCGAGTGCTTTTTGCTGAATTTCGAGGGTGCGTCGGGCGGTGGCTTCGCGGCTGAAATTTGCCAGTGAATCCTCACCGGACTGCAGCTGATCTTCGAGCGTCTTTAGTTCTTTTTTGAGCGTATCGACGGTGGCGGAACCGGCCTGCTGCGCCGCCGTCAGCTCAGCCTGCTTCAATCTGATATTCCGAGCGGTGGTTTCATTTGTCTTTGTCTGGGACGTGATTTGTGTGTTGTAATACTCAATGTCAGCCGTCAATGTGGAGTTTGGCCGCACGATGGCTTTGACTGCGTAGTCAACGTCATCCTGCTGAAGCTTGACTTTCTCCAGTTCTGCTTTGTTCTTCTGCAGTTCTGCGGCGGCTGCGGCGATGCGGCGCTCGGTTTCTCGTGTCTTTACCGCGGCGTCGATGGCCACCTGTTCCTGCGTGCGACGTGAGTCGGCAGCCTCTTCTGCTTCCTCACGTGCATCGTCAGCAAACTTCTGGGCACCATCGAAGGCTGTCTGATTCAGGTCTTCGATGCTGCGGTTGATGATCTCGGCCAGTATGCGAGCATTGCGGAAGTAGTATAACTGGACAACTCGAGTGTCGACGCGGTCACCTGGATTCAGCTCATCCTGCTTGAACTCAGGGGCAAGGTACCGGGGGTACTCGACAACTTCGCCATGCCTGCGGCTTGCGGCCGGAGCGTTTGCAGAGGCAGAAGTAGCGGGAGCGGGAGTGCCTGCTTGCTGCCCGCTGGCCAGTTCGGTTCTGAAAGCCATCAACAGTCCAGTAACGATAAGCAGAGATCGCATTGCAGACATGGATATGTCCTCCTTGATATGCACTCAAGCCGCATCGTGCGGCTGTTGATGATACGGGACAGGTGATCTCACCGGACGGTGGGAATCGTCTGAGCGTCTTTTTCCAGTTGCTGTACGGCTGCTTTTCCTGCCTGGCGAGCCTGTTCGGCGGCGGCACGCTGTCCGGATTGCTGACCCAGGCTCCGCAGCATGCTGGTTCCGGGCAGGACCCTCGTGAAGGCTCGTGCGCGTTCCACCGCCACGGCTCCGGCGGTGCTGAAGACTCCGGCCGAGCCTTTGGCGATGTCTGTGACCTCGGTACCCAGTTCGCCCAGTTCAGACACCAGACGCGACTTTTGTTTCTGTTCGTGAACTGCCTGCACGATCTCCCCGGTCTGTTCGTGCACCTCACGCACCAGTCCGCGGCCGCTGATATATTTGACAGTCGCTTTCCTGTGGTTCAGCCGACAGAATTCAATGCAGACGCGACGATCCGTGTAGACATATGTGATGCAGTGGGACGAATAGGCCACGATCGGAGCACCGGCCGGCAGGATGGCATCGATATACAGCTTCTCGCCGGATTTCGGGTGGTTGGCCACGATGACTGTCGGGCCACCCTGCAGGATCTGTGCCTGAAATTCCTTGTCCCCGCAATAGTAATTGGGGTGCACATGCAGTGCCGGCGGAATTTCTACCTTGCCACCCTCGATGATGACGGTCGGCTTGCCCTGTTCCTGAACACCCGGGTCCACGACGATCAGTTCGCCGAGGCCCGGCTCTCTGGGCTCCTGAGCCTCGGTGCATGAACCTGTCGCCAGGGCTCCTGCGAGCGCAAACCAGCACAGCCCCCGTCTCATGGGCAGACTCCGAACCATTCCTTCAGCAGGCTGTCTTTCCCAGCCCCCCTGGAAAAGTCCGCGCCACCCCTACTATCGGCTCGGACGGTATTGCAGGTAAACCCGTACTCTTTCGATTTGCGTGCCGGAGTGCAGGTTTTTTGTCGCAGAATTCAGTGCCAGGTCGACTGTGAGGGGTATTCCGCGACGTACCCAGACGGTCTGTTCAGCTGCGCAAACCACGACTCCGCGGTCCGGGGTGCCGGCGGTTGCCGCCAGTCCTTCGACGCGGATGATGGCCTGTCCACCGGCCAGCAGCCCTGTGTTTCCGCCCGTGTGCCTGAGGGTGGCGGAGAAAG
This sequence comes from Planctomycetaceae bacterium, assembly GCA_046075365.1. Classification (GTDB taxonomy): domain Bacteria; phylum Planctomycetota; class Planctomycetia; order Planctomycetales; family Planctomycetaceae; genus SXXK01. The sequence continues at coordinate 582 of JBJTPZ010000681.1, read as the reverse complement.
CTGGTGCAGGATTGCCGCTGTTGGCGAGTGCTGAGATCTGGCTGAGCTGGAGGGGGCCGGCTGTCAGTTTATCGAAGGTGAAACTGGTGCTGCCAGCGGCGGAAATGGCCGGTTCTGAGACGAGGACAGCGACTGGAGTATCGTCGGTCACCTGGTAGTTCCAGCCTGGGAGAGAGCAGCGTGAGCAGCGGGTTTGCCAGTGCAGGAAGGTGTCTCCGGCTTGAGCGGAGTTATGCAGCAGTTGCAGGAACAGCAGTGCGGAGGTGAGGCTGAGACGCATCTTTGGGGGCTCCTTCAGCAGCGGGAACGGACCTGTGGTGTAGGGCATCGGACGGCCGGCATGGCGGGGCTGCAAAATCCGCCGGTTTTTTGCTTGACACTGATGAAAAGTGTGTTCTGGGCGTTGCGATCGTTGCTGGTGGACCTGAATTGGCGGGCGGTGTCAGCAGTGTGCTCTGGCTGTTGGCCGATGTTCTGGGTTAGACTGCGGGCATTGATTTTCCCAGGGATCGGGAGTGTTGGGCTGTGGGTCATTTTGATTTTTGCGACGCGATGACTCGGTTGTGCGAGGACATCAGTCGG
>JBJTPZ010000680.1:0-10235 GCA_046075365.1 Planctomycetaceae bacterium | reverse complement strand
CTGTGGTCCAGAACACCTGGACGTCTGCGTTGCCTTTAAACCGGGCGCTGAGGGTCAGGCGATGATGACCGGCGCGACCTTTGACGGGCGAGGCAAAGTACGGGTCGTTGCCTTTGGCTTTCAATTGCAGGTGACCGTCGCTGACCGACAGCTGGACCTGATCATTTCCGATCCAGCCGGCCTCGGTCTGATCGAAATCCCAGCGAAATATCTCGTCGGCTGTGCACTGCCAGCAGTTGCTGCCAAACAAAACAAATAAACCAAAGAAAAATTGCGAAATCCGATTCATAGTTGATTGCACCTTCACCGCTTCCAGATCTGCGACCGGACGACTACTCAGATTTTCTGAGGTCGCAGCTTTGAGCCCGGCGATAGTGTGACAATCAAACCGTACTGGTGCAAGTCGGGGAGAGAATCCGCAGATGATCAGATTTTGAAGTGCGGCAAGATCTGATCGGGTTGTTTTGCGTATAAAAAAAGTCCGGCCAGAAATACTGGCCGGACCATTCTTTGATCTCGGTATCACACGATGCCCCACGCGTTCCGTTCAGGCTTGCGTCTGCGAACGGCGACGCAACCAGCGGATAGAAAGCACGAGGCCAAGTCCCCCCAGCAGTGCTACTGACCCAGGCTCCGGGGTCACCACCGCGCCTGTGAAGCTGATGAGGGCCGTACCGCCCCCAATCGAAGGATTCAACACAAACGTACCGCTTTTGACAAGATTACCCGGCACGGCCAATGCCTGAATGTTCGCATCAGTCGCAAGGGCCGGGGAAATGTCAACCTTTCCCGCTACCACCATGTCGACCAGGACCGCCGTGTTAGTGCCAAATGCGCCGGATGACAGAAAATTTGCATTGATGTAGAGTCTGTCATCATTCAAGCCGACATCGGGCGTAACCGTCACAGTTTTTGGATCACTTGCAGTGTCAAGCAAAAAACTGGTTCCGTCGATCGTCAACGTGGCTGATGCAATGGTTGCAGCAGGGCCGGCCGGATTTGGCGTGAAGACCAGACTTAGTGTCCAGGCTTTGAGGTCATATGCCGCTTTGGTGCTGGTTGTCTGTCCAGCCAAATTTAAGACACCAGCATCGCAGCGGGATGATGCCAGCGGCGCAACAAGGCAGGCTGCTAAAGCTGAGGCGACGAGAGATCGAAACATGGCTGAATCCTCTGAGAAAAAGGTGTAGAACGACCGACAGGTGGCGTAACGGGAGTGTGCAGTTCACAGCGTGACGTTCTGATTCTCCGCCGACCTGCGTTGCCTTGCGATTTTTCTTGTACCAATGGCACAGAAGGCCAGCAGCACAGCCACGCTGCCCGGTTCCGGCACAGGCTGAGGCACTTGCGACTCGAGTGTCAGTGCTGAGGAAGAAAACACGCCCTGAGGGAAAACGTCAAATGCGCCCGTCACCTGAGTCGCGGCAATGCGAAGAGCCTCAATGTTGGCCTCGCTGGCGATGGTCGCTGAACCGACGCTGGCGACATCGATTGTCAATAAGCTGTAGTTCGTGCCTATGCCGGTCGGCGTGCCACCGAAAAAGTTGCGGATTTTGAAACCTGATCCGCCATTGATCAGGATCAACTGGTTATTCTCCGGCGTACCCAGCAGCGGGCTGGTAAACGTGTAGGACAAACCCGTGGACCGGGTCAGCGTCAACGTTGCACTGGTGATGACGGCAGTCAGACCCGACACAGCGGGAGTGTAAGTCCCCTGGTAAACCCAGGTGGTCAGCGCTTCGGCGACCGGGGCCACCACAGTCCCGGAAAAATTAATCTGGGCTGCCGAGGCCAGCTGGCAGCTGGCGAGAGCCAAAACGGCAATCATTAAACGAACTGAACGCATGTGCAAAACTCCTGGATGCAGGTCAACAAAATGCCGATTCGGCAAGAATCAGCAGTTTCATCACCAATGCCGGAGATCGCGTCTGTACCGATAACGCGGACCGGTTGGTGAATTGAAGCCGATCTTCTGCGGAAGTTGAGAGGAGTCAACGCAGTGTTGCCAAAACACCACGATTCACTGGCCTTTGCTGATGCCGCGAGTGTTGCGTTCGTTACAATCGTTACAGATTAACAGCGGGGCGAGCTGGAAATGAGAATGAGCATCGTGGCGCGATCATCCACGCGATTCCCAGAAGCCTCGTTGAAACGCAGTCGGAATCGACTGCATTCGGCGGAATGCGGTCGTGAATCGACGTGAGCGGGCATATGTGCTCGTATTCGTAAATGGCATGCAAATGCAGGAAAACGCGTGTTTCGGCACGGCTGTGAAACTCGCTTTTGTGCCCCCTCCGCGGTCGGCGAAACGCGACTCGTTTGCCTCGGCCCGTCGTGTCAGGACACTCGCCCCCAGGCAATACCTCAGGGCTTCGCACCGCTTTCTGCCCGCAGTCGCTGTGATGCTGACTGGTGGTAGGCAGCTTTTTCCGCATTGCCCAGCTGCTCCCAGGCTTTCGCCAGTCCCTCGTGAGCATCAGCACGCATATCGCTGCTGGCAAGCGATCGTTCAAAATCAGCGATCGCCTGCTGATACTTTTGCTGCCGCAGCAGCACCTGCCCGCGAGTTTCATAGATCACCGGCTCGCCGGGCATCATCCGCAGGGCCTGTTCGACGAGCTCCAGTGCCTGATCCATGTTGCCGTCTGGTGTCTGAGTCATCCCCCACGCGAGATTATTCAGCAGCCCGGGAAACGTCACATTGTGTTGCCGTGCGGCATCGAGATGCTGCATGGCAGATTCGAGGTCGGCCGGCTTTCGCAGCAGGTCTCGGGTTCCCTGAATGAAATGCACAAACCCCGGGGAAATTCCCGAGTCGAGTGCCTGCTGCAGCTTTTGCTGCAGCACATTTTCATCGACTTCGGTTGAGCAGCCGAGGTACGACAGTTCATCCAGCAATCGCGGGTTGAGCGGTGCGACGGCGAGTCCCCGAGCCAGCAGGTCGAGTGATTTCAAAAAATCTTCGGGTTTTAGATCACCTGACTGCCGCATCCGGCGACTCTCTGCCGCGTATGCGTCACCCATCAGGAACCGGATCTGCGGCAGTTCAGCGGGCTGGCAGCGTTTGCTCTGCTCCTGCATCATCTGGATCGCCTGCTGCTCTTTCTCATCAATAATCAGGCAGCGGCACAGCTCAACCAGATTTCGCATCGAAAAAGGCTGACTTATCAGTCGTTCCCGATAGCTGGGAATCGCTGTTTTTGCCGCCGTCTTTGCCTCCACCAGGCGACCGTTCTGCTGCTGGCAGATGGCAAGGTAGTAGGCAGCTTCAGGCATCCGCCCGGGGGCATCAGACACAACTTTTGTCAGCACATCGGCTGCGGCGGTCGGCTGCCCGCGACGCACGTAGACTGCGCCCAGCATCATGCCCATATCCGTATTGCGATCCTGCTGCCGCAAAAATTCCTGCAGCAGCTGTTCCAGACGCTCGCTGTTGCCCGGATCAAGCGCCTGAGCGTCCGGCAGCTTCAGAAATGCAGCGAAATAACTGCGACAGGCCCAGGCGAGACACTCGAGGGACTGCAGCTTTACGTAGCCTTCTTCGGCCAGACTGCGAGCCTTTTCCGGCTCGCCGCGGCGATCGTAGCTGCCGCACATCAGCAGCTGCAAAGCGACCGGATTTTCTTCCAGTGAGCTGAGTTTCCGCAGGTAAAAGTCTTCGGTCTCAAAATCACTGGCCTGTGCGGCCACAGAATAGCCATTGCGGGCACGATTTAGCAGCGTTTCCGGGCTGGGAGCCCAGCGATAAACGACCAGCCCGGGCAGTGCTGTTCCCAGCACGGCCGGGGTTGCCAGCAAAACGGCAACGGCATTGCGGGAATACAGGTAGCGGACCAGGAAGACCCAGAATTCTTTGATCCAGAACAGCGGGTTGATCAGGCTGACGAAGCGAACTTTGCCGCGAGATATACCACCGGTCTTGCTGGTGGCTTCGGCAACATCCGATGTCGTGCGAAACCACTTAATGACCGCAGACACGGTCGAAAAGTACTGATACTGCAAATAATTCGACCAGCTCTTGATCTCTTTCTTCAGTGACTTGCGGAATTTTCGAATCAACCGAAACATGGACCGCCAGCTTTCTCGAATCATTAACCAGATCGACGTCAGGCTGATTCAACAGCGGGGATCGTCCTTGAGCCACGCTGCATACCTGCTGAAAACATACCGCACAATTGTTCCTCCCGCCATAAAAAAATTGCCGGCAATCGCTGTGATGTTCAGCTGGGCAAGGGGCCGGTGACCTGGCTGTTTACGGCTGTGCTGGTTGTGCCGCGATTTCGGTATCTGCCGGGGATGTCAGCCCTGCGAGATCGAGGGGTTTGCGCGGGACTGTGCCGAATTTCCCGTTCAAAACGGCAACAGCAGGTTGCGAAAAACCGACAGAGTCTGCGGCGCAAGGCAGAGTTCTGCGGTGGAGGGTGGAGAGGTGGATTGTCGTAAGTTTTGAGTTCACAGGATCATCCATGAGCAGTCAGTCTCCTGATCGGTCTGCAAACATCGGGGCTGCAGAGATTCTCAGGTCGCCGCTGGTCGTCAGTCTTGCTGCACTGTCAGTCGTTTGCCTGCCGGTGCTGTACAGCTACCTGACAAACCTGTGGACTCGCGAGTATTACCAGTTCTTTCCGTTTGCCTTTGCCTCGGTCTTCTGGTTTGCGGCTACAAGAGCGCGGCGGGAGCCTGAGTTTGATCTGCCGACGTGGCGGAAAGCAATCCATATCGTCGCTGCAGTCGGCTGTGCCGCACTGGCCGGACTTGGAGCACTGCAGGGGTCGCCATGGCCAGCCTACTGCGCCTACATAGTTGCCGTGGGCCTGCTTTTGGATCACTGGCAGGAAGAGGGCACCGGACGGCGGCTGTTCTATTTGCTGCTGCCGCTGCTGCTGACGGTTCGTCCGCCGCTTGACGGTGACAACGTGGCCATCCAGAAGCTGCAGCTGCTGACGTCAAAGATTGCGTCAAACTTCCTGAATGCTCTGGAGATCGACCATATTTTGAGCGGCAATATCATTCAGCCGATGAAGGGTCCGGCGCTGCTGGTTGCAGAGGCCTGCTCGGGCGTGCAGTCGCTGTTCACCGTGATGTTCATTGCGGCCTTTATCGGGGCGTCCAAACAATACTCTGTGGTTCGTTCACTCCTGCTGATCAGCACCGGGGTATTCTGGGCCTTGCTGATGAATGTGTGTCGGGTCCTGGCGATTGCGATCGGGCAGGTGCGATTTGATCTGGACCTGACAGTCGGGTGGCGTCACGACGCTGTGGGTTATGCTGCAATGCTGCTGGCAATTCCCTTCCTGCTGAGCACGGATCGGTTTGTGCAGTTTCTGTTCGGGGGCATCCCGGATGATCCCAGGAAATACAACCGCATCAATGTGATGGTGCTGGCATGGAACTGGCTGTTCACTGCTCCTGTGGCAGACGAGGATGGTTCACGCGGGACCGTGAAGAGTCGCTGGGCAGTATTGGGTAAGCCTCAGCGAGCCATTGTGATCCTGACAGTGCTTATGTGCGGAGTGCCATTTCTTGCCACGTGGGCTGCCCCGGGATTTTGGCGTGGCGTGCGCGGGGCCGCTCCGACTGCCGAGCCGGCAACGCAGCCGCAGGCTGCTGGTGAGGTGACGCAATGAGCCATCGTCGCCGAAAGTTCAGCATCCCTGCAGTGCGGAAGTGGTTTCGGTCAACGACTGGCTACTATCAGCGGAAGATTTCGAAGTGGGCGACGGAGAAGAAACGTTCCCTGCGTGAGACATTTCGAGTCCGTGACAGTCAGGTGGCGGTCGGCGGATCGGACCGTCGCAAGCTGCCGACCGGGCTGAGCTACATCAATCCGCTGTTCTGGATCGTGCAGTTTGGAACATTTGTGTTCCGGTTTCTGCAGACTCGCCAGGCCGGCAATTTCCTGTTCGGGATGCCGTCAGTTCTGGGGCTGTCGCTGCCTGTGGCGGTCACATTGATGTATTCGCCGTCGGCAGACGAGCAGGTTTCGCGGGCACGCTCGATGGTAAATCGAACGGTGGCCGACGGGAATTTCGAGCTGGCGGAATTCTACAGCCGACAGTTGTCCGCACTGTTGCCGACATCGCCGGACGTTGGCCTTGCGCGGGCCGAGATTCTGAACCGGATGGAGCGTCGTGACGAAGCTCGAAAACTGGCTGCGGACGTGGCTTTTCAGCGAGAATACATGCCGGCTGCACTGTGGCTGGCGAGGAATCTTTACGAAGACTTTTTCGAGACAACCTTCCCTGATGCGGCAACGGAACAGGGGCTGGAAAACGTCCTGACGTGGATTCTGCAGCGGGAGCGTGACAACCCGGAAGCCTGTTACATCAAGGGCATCTACCACTTCAAACGCGGCCAGAATCAGCTGGCGGCGGAAATGCTGAAAAAAGTCACGGATAAGACTCGCAGCATACCGGATGCTTTTTACTGGCTGGCGGTGATTGAGTATGGCAGTCAGCAGTTTCAGCAGGCCAGGACTGCTGCCGGCACGGCCGCCGACATGCTGAAGGAGCGGCTGGCGGTGGACGGTTACGATTCGAAGCTGTTCCAGCAGCTCGGTCGCATGCTGATCATTGCCGAACGTGAGGACGAGGCTGTGCGGCTGGTGCTGGAAATGGCGAGGTCTAATTCCGAAGTGCAGCAGGGGGCCAGCGAGCTTCTGCTGAATATTTACCTGGAACATGCAAAGCGTTTGCGACTGCGTTCAGCACAGTCGGCGTCGGATGTGGCCTTGGCCGTGGATCAGGTGACTCGGGCTCTGACGCTGGCGCCGAATGATCGTCGTGTGACGGAGGAACTGATTGCCGTTGCCGGTCTGCGGCAGGTGGATGATTTGCAGCTTGAGGAGCAGCTGCAGGCGGCTCTGGGCGCCGGCATCTCACCTGGAATCGTCAATTTTATTCTCGGGACGCGAGCCATGACGAGGACTCCGCCCGATGTCGACAGGGCGATGACATATTTTGATCTGGCCATGGCTCAGGAGCCCGGTATGCCGGGTCTGCTGAACAATGTTGCCGATGCGATAGCGGAATCCCCGGAGCCGGATCTGGATCGGGCGCTGTCGCTGGTGCAGCAGGCATTTCGATTTCTGCCGGATCAGCCGCACCTGTTTGATACTCGCGGCAAGATTTATCTGAAGCAGGGCCAGCTGAAGCTGGCGATCGCGGACCTTGAGCGAGCCCTGGCTGAGCCCGATTTGCGACCGGGGGTGCATGCAAAGCTGGCCGAAGCGTGGGAGAAGCTGGGGGATTTGCAGAAAGCGGCGCTGCATCGAACTACGGCGGACAAGCTGTCGGAGCTGCGGACGCAGACGGCACCGGTGTCGCCATAGTGACAACCTGGGTGAATCTTACAGTGTTTTTGGGGTAAACACGGTTCTGGTAAGTTTTTTTAGAAGGGGGAAGTAGTGATGCGAAGGAATTTTCTGAAATCACTGATGCTGCTGGCCATGCTGGCAGTGGGGCAGGCGTCCGCCAATGCGGCGCAGCTGTTTTTCAACGGTTCCGTGATTACGCCGCTGGCGGACGCCGGGACCAGGTGGGGTTTGGTGCTGACGTACACGGCCGGGACCAGCTTTGCGACTATCGACACAGCGACCCTGGTGATTGGCAGTCAGACCTGGGGCACACTGTTGGGCAGCAGCAATCAGATTTCGCTGGATGTGACGAAGACGCAGATGTTGATCGTGGCCAGCTTTGGGCCCTCGACGCCGGGAAATCTGGGCACCACTTTCAGTGCTCTGTCATTTGCTGTGACAGGGTTCAATGCGGCGTCCAGTCAGAATGCCTCTGAGGCCAACATTGAGACGATTTTCAAGAACCAGAAGACAGCTTCCGGCACCTTTTTTACTGTTCCGTCTGCTCCGGTATTCAGTGGTTCGGCACTGACACTGGCGGGGGACCTGAACAGTGCTCCCGAGCCGGCTTCGCTGGGTTTGCTGCTGGGACTGGGTGCGATTGTGGGTGGCCGTTACTACCGCAGGCGTCGTCAGAACGTGATGGCGTAAGCTGAAAGTGCTGGGTTTCTCAGGTGTGAAAACAGGGGTTTTGGGAGGTTGAGCAGGATTGTAATCGCCGGATCTTTTCAAGGTGTTCACCTGAAAAGAGCTGGTGCTCAATCCTGCTTACAGGCCTGATGGAAAACTGAATTTTGTAAAGTTTTCTGAGCTGAGTGGCGGGTGGATCTTTGCAGATTTGTACAGGTATTGAGAGTACCGGGAGGGGTTTTGCGGGGGATCTGGTATGAGAAGTCCCCAGAGATTTTTTTTGGAATTACGATTTTGCCGAATCTGATTGTTGCGAAAGTTTCTTCGGCCTCGTAGACTCTCTGGATTATGGAGGGCCCACAGCCTCCGTGTCCTTGGTTCGCGGGCTGTCAGCCTGTCGGCATTTTGGGTTGCCTGCTGTTTGATTGACGGCCGGGCAGACCTGGGATGTCAGCGAGTCTGCGAGGAACGATTTAGCTTTTGGGGGGTTTGGAAAATGCGTAAGCTGATGGGGATGTTGGTTTGTGCTGCAGTGATTGGACTGTGTGGTCAGTCGACGCAGGCGGCCCAGTTGTCAATGAGTGGCACAGTGGTTGCTCCGGTTGCAGAACTGGGGATGCCGTTTTCGTTCGTACTGGACTACACTGGTGCGGCATCGACCAGCACAGCAGTGACCGGTGGCGTTCTGCAGGTTGGTTCGCATGTGTGGAATACGGTCTTGGGGGGGACTGGTGCAAGCATTGCTGTTGTGGGCAGTTCTCTTCAGATTTCCGTTCAGTTTGCTGGTCCCTCCTCCCCGGGTCCGTTGACCGGAACCGCGGTGACATTTCTGAGCTTCACGATTGCTGGACCATCGCTGGGCCCGAACGCGACAGAGGCCAACATTAATTCGATTCGGAACGGCGCGACTGCCGCCTCTGGCTCGTTGATCATCATTCCGAATGCTCCTTTCAGCAACAACACTCTGGTGCTGCAGGGAACGACGGTACCCGAGCCTGCGTCTGTTGGTTTGCTGCTGGCGATCGGTGCGGTGGCTGGTGGACGTCGTTACCTGCGTCGTCGTTCGGCCGTCGTTGCCTGAATCTTCGGGATTTCGTTTGCCTTGCGATTTTTGTGATACAGACTTAAGTGCCCGGCAGTTCGGGCTGAATGTTGGGCATTTGAAGCGTTTTTGGGGGTGTTTTATGAAGAAGTTCGTTTTTGCAATGATGGCTTGTCTGGGGCTGTTCGCCCAGCAGGCTCAGGCAGGTGTGCTGTCGATCGCGGGTACGACCTCAAGTGCAACGTCCGCCTTTAACAATCTTGCATGGTCGTTGTCTGTGGTTTATACGCCCAACCTTGCAGGTGCCGCCGCCGGAATTTCCTCAGGGGTTTTCAAGCTGGGGGCAACAACTCTGAACGTCAACACAGTGACCACCGGCGACACGATTACCGTGGCTATTGATCCCGGCGTCAACGATGACCGTTTGGTGATTGCGTATGACTTTTCGGCATCAGGGACGATTCTTGGCGGCGCTGTCAGCGGTTTGACAGTTCAGGGTAAGGCCGATGTTGGTTCAGCAATCGCTTCGGACGCGAATATTGCCCTTCTTGCAGCCGTTGGAAACACCGTGACAGGGCCAAGCTCTGTGACGTTGTTTGATTCAGGTCTTGGTGTTGTTTCGGTCACGCTGAACGGAAGTGTACCAGTTCCCGAGCCAGCCTCTGTCGGCCTGCTGGCCTGCCTCGGACTGGTGGTAGCTCGCCGAGCAATGAAGCGAAAGGCTGCCGCTTCGGTTGCCTGACTTTCGCAAATGCCTTCTAGATTTCGTGGCGGACCGCTAAAAACGGTCCGCTTTTTTTATTTGAGATCGCGATTTGTAATCTGGGGAGAGATCCGTCATGCACCGCCGGAATTTCCTTTGGCTCGGATGTTCTGCGGCGGGTTTTTTCCTGCCAGATATTTCTCTGGTCTCAGCCAGTGATAACCGCCGGATTGACGATGCTCTTGAAAGAAACCTGGCTGATTTAGGATCTGACTGGAATCCCGCCGTCTGTCGCCGCATTCTTGGCGCAGCCAACGAGCCTAAGGAGGGTGACCAGATCGTCGGCGTGGCTGCAGCGGACAGCAGCGAGCGTCAGAAAGCTCGCGAAATTCTGCTGCAGACTCGCCTTGCAACCATTGATCGGCACCCTCCCTATGCGGATGAGCTGCTGACGTTCATTGGCACGGCCATTGACCAGGATCAGCAGGCCCGCATCAGTCACTGGA
>JBJTPZ010000679.1:0-23870 GCA_046075365.1 Planctomycetaceae bacterium | reverse complement strand
CGGTCATGCGTCGAACGGCGTTCAGGCAGTGATGTCGGTCCCAGACATCGCAGACGATGACGGCTGTTTTGCCCGGCAGCCATTTTTCGGAGCGTTCCTGACGCTGCCACGTGCGATTCTGGCGTGAGTCCGGCGGGCCTGCGGGTGCCTGCAGCCGCAGCTTCAGCTGCCATGGCTGATCGCCGGGCGGGTCGGCAGCGAAAGCGATATTCAGCAGGACGCCGGCGAACACGAAACAGGTGCAGGAGACAGCGAGTTGTCGAGGCATGGCAAAAGCTTTGACTAATTTTAACGGGGGATAACCCTCAGCTGTGAATGAGTCTGATGCATGAGGATAGGCTGAATATGGGGGAAAAGCGAGTTTCCGGCGGTGTAAGCATCGCGGAGGCGACAGGTTTTTGCTGGTGCGCCCGCCTATGCGACGCTGAGGACGAAAGTGCAACGGGTCGGGGAGGGGAAGGAATCGGAGCGGAAGAACGTCGTGTTTTTCCGGGCAGTGCTCGGGCTGGAAAGCCCAAGCTACGCGGGAGGGGGGGGCACCTGGGTCGAGAGAAAGCGGGGAAAGTGCAAAGGCGGCGGGGACAGGATGGAATCGGAGCGAAAGAACGCCGTGTTTTTCGGGCAGTGCTCGGGCTGGAAAGCCCGAGCTACGGGTGGGCGGGCATTGGTGTCGTCTTCCTTCCGGAGGGCAGGATCCGACTTTTTCCTGCCCTTTTTTTCCAAATCGTAATTCAAAAGCCGTGGGCACGATGGTTAAAATTTAATTGCCATGCGTTCTTCTCCTGAAACACTTGTTGCCTCACTCCCGATCGGCTCGCTGCTGGGAACTCCGGTTCGCCTCAGCGGCCTGATCCTGGTGGCTGCACTGGCAGCGGGCTGGCAGCAGTGGGATCCTGCAGCGGGGGTGCTGCTGCTGGCGTCCATGGTGGGTGCTCTGCTGGTACAGACCACTGTCTGGCTGGCAGCATCTCGGCGTGCGGGTATCTATCCCGGTTCGCTGTTGCTGTGGCCGGGTGGCCGGGTATGTTCTGAAGCTCCCTTTCCGCAGGACCTGCCGGCTCATGCCCGCAGCAGCCTGCACGCTTTGGGTGGCAGTCTGCTGGCAAGCCTGCTGCTGCTGATTTTGCTGTGGCAGCAGGAACTGTTTACTTTGGATCTGCTGCTGCCACTGCACATCCCGTCGTCTGCTCCTACTGATAATTTTGCTGTGCGCTGGCTGCGACTGGGTTTCACAGCCAACTGGAATCTGTTGCTGGCCAGCCTGTTTCCGGCTCGACCGCAGGATCTGGGGCAACTTTTATATGTAGCGTTATGTCGTCGTTTGCCGCATCTGACTGCTCGCTCCATTTCTGCGCGCCTGGGCATCTTCTGTTCTGGCATGTGTGTGCTGTCGGGATTTGTTTTTGGTCATTCGTGGCTGACAGCTTTCGGCGCATTTCTGACGCTGCTTCAATATGAAGAGCTGCGACGCGTTCATGAAGCCACCCTGATGGCTCGCGCTGAACAGCGATTCAAGGAACTGGCACAGCTGCTGGATTTCGATGACGCTGAAGACAGCGACGAAGACGACATTCCTGATCCGGACGATCCTTCGGGGATTCTGTTCAACAACAGCTTTAACTTTCATTCCGAGTCGGACGGCTGGGTGACTCTGACGACACGTGACGAACAACCTCATCCGACTCGCGATGACCGTGACGAGGCGGAACTTGATCGAATTCTGACCAAGCTGCATGCTCACGGTCAGCAGTCTCTCAGTGCGTCTGAGCAGGCCATTCTGAATCGGCTTAGCCAGCGATTTCGGCAGCGTAAGGTTCGCCGCTAAGCTCGGCGGTGTTGTGTTTCACAGCCGCCGCAGTCCGTCTTCTTTCATGGGGCAGGGGATCGCCTCGTCGATTTCGTCGATGCGTTTCAGCGTCGCGGCATCCAGCATCAGATCGTCCGCCGCCAGGCTCTCTTCAAGTTGTTCCACACTGGTGGCTCCAACAATCGTCGAAGCCACAAAATCGTGCTGACGGCTCCAGGCCAGGCTGAGCGCCGTTAAGGTAACTCCCAGATCATCAGCGATGGTTTTCAGGCGGCGGACGGTTTCGCGAGTTCGGTCGTTGAGGAAGCGATCGGCCAGTCGTCGCTGGCGTTCGCCGAGTTTGCGGTATTCGGTGAAACGTGCTCCTTCCGGTTCGGCATCCTGATATTTTCCCGTCAGTACTCCGCCACCCAGCGGAGAAAACGGCAACAGGCTGATGTTTTCGCGACGGCAGACCTGAGCCAGCTCGCTTTCACAGCGGCGGTTGATCAGGCTGAAGTTGTTCTGGACTGAGTCGTATCGTGCGAGTCCGAATTTTTCGGCCACGGCCACGCTTTTCATCAGGCCCCAGCAGGTTTCATTGCTGCACCCGATGGCTCGAATCTTCCCCTGCTGCACCAGCTTTGTGAGGGGTTCAAGGACGTCTTCGTAACGCATGCCGTGATCCGGCCAGTGAGTCTGGTAGAGGTCAATGTAGTCGGTCTGGAGCCGCCGCAGGCTGGCTTCGACAGCGCGAACAATCTGGACTCGATCCAGTGCCGAGTGACCGTGTCGGACGGGTGGTACGAACCAGCCGTGAGCGGGTCCGGTAATTTTGGTGGCGATGATCACGGATTCCCGCGGCACAGTCTGCATCCAGCGTCCGAGAATTTCTTCGGTTCGTCCGCAGGTTTCTGCCGAGGGCGGGACGGGGTACATTTCGGCAGCATCGAAGAAGTCGATACCGGCGGCGCGAGCCCGGTCCATGATCCGAAAGGACAGTGGTTCATCGCACTGGCTGCCGAAGGTCATGGTCCCCATGCAGATCTCGGAAACGGTAATGCCACTGCCACCCAGTCGTCTGCGTTTCATGTGTTCACCTGTCAGAACCAGCGTTGTCTGCGGCCATTGCCGCACTGTGACGATTCTGGCGGTCGTTGGGCTGCCTGTCGAGCCTGTCTGGAAACCGCAGCGAACAGGCACCGCGCCCGTTTGCAATTCCGGGAACTTCCTGCGAAGGTCCGCACCATGACTCTGCGCATCATTTCCGGAAAATACCGTCGCCGCCTGCTGAAGACGCCCGCTGACGATTCGACTCGCCCATACACGGACCGAGTTCGTCAGATGACGTTTGACCGTCTGGCTGCATTCATCCCAGGTGCTCGCGTGGCCGACATCTTTGCCGGCGTGGGTACGATGGGCATGGAAGCACTCAGTCGCGGTGCGGCATCCTGCGTTTTTTTTGAAGCTGGCAGCGAGGTGCACGAGCTGCTGCGTGAAAACGTTTCAACCATCGCTCCGGATGCTCGCGCAATCTGCTGGAAAACGGACGTTCGCAAGACATCGTTTCGGCCACGTGGCGGCGAAGACTGCATTCCTTACACGCTGATTTTCTTTGATCCTCCCTACAAGATTGCTGATCAGATTCGTGCCCGCGGGACTCTGGCCCCGGTACTGAAACTGCTGGCTCGCGACACTCTGTCGACTCCTGATGCCATCATGGTGCTCAGGACCCCGGAACGTTTCGATGAACCGGAAGTCCCGGGCTGGGTCGTGCACGACTGCTGGGAACTGTCGTCGATGCTGATCTGGATCATGACCAGGCCTGGCGCCTGGACGGCCGACGGTGACCGTGTGGGCGAAGCGGATTCAGGCGAAGCGGATCAGGAGGACGGGGACTTTGCCGAGGACAGTGAGGCTGAAGGCGACGATGGCCAGGGCCCGGGCGACACCACCTGAGACCGGCGCAGCCAACAGCAGCACAGAGTTTGGCAGTATCTACTGCAGCGACTGAAGAAAGTGGTCAGCCACTTTCTGATGCTGCTGCAGTTTTGCCCCCATCTTCTCGCACTGCCGGGCCATCATCGACATTCGGGGATTGGCTGCGAACATCTGGCTGTGCCTGCTGACAAATCGCCAGTACAGCGCATCCCAGACGGGACACCACGGTCCCTTTTTGAAATTGCTCATTTTCAGTACGTAGGCTGAACCACAGATGTAGGGTTTGGTGGTGATCAGACCGCCATCCGCATACTGACTCATGCCGTAAACATTCGGCACCATGACCCAGTCGTATGCATCAATAAACAGTTCCATGAACCACTGGTAAACGGCATCCGGAGAAAATTCGCACAGCAGCATGAAGCTGCCCAGAATCATCAGTCGTTCGATGTGATGACAGTAAGCATGCTGCAGGACTCGACGGATCACCGTATCAATCGGTTCAATTCCGGTTGTACCATCATAGAAGGACTTCGGCAGCGGTCGGTGGTGTTGCCAAAAATTGGCTGTTCGCTGTCGTCGCCCGAAGTGCAGATAGACGCCGCGCATGTATTCTCGCCAGCCGATCACCTGCCGCAGGAAACCTTCCAGAGAATTCAGCGGAACGTGATCCGCATACTGCAGCGCCTGCTGCACAATTTCCTGCGGTGACAACAGTCCGGTGTTGAGTGCCGGCGTCAGTACGGAATGAAACAAAAACGTCTGGCGATCGTGAATGGCGTCTTCGTACAGCCCGAAGCTTTCAAAACGCTGCTGCAGAAAATCCTGCAGACAGGCAAGAGCCTGGTGACGAGTGATCGGGTAGCGAAAGTCTGCGGGGTTGCCTGGAGCTGCGGGGAATTCGGCAGCGACCCAGCGACGTGTTTCGGCCAGTACTTCCGTGGCATGACCGGCAGTGCGGGGCCAGACGATTTCAGGGACTCGGCAGTCTTTGGGCAGACGACTTCGATTTTCCGGATCAAAGCTCCACTTCCCGCCTTCCGGCCGATCCTGTTCATCCACCAGAATGTGCAGTCGTTTTCGCTGCGACATGTAGAAGTCTGTGAAGAACCATTTCTTTTTGCGTGCCGCCAGCTCGTCGAACACGTGCAGGGGAGTCAGGAAATCCGGATCGGCAAGTTCAGCGGCGGCGATTCCGTGCTGCTGCAGTCCCGCGGCAAGTCGCCGCTGCAGCCAGTCGTCATTGAGCTGACAGTACTGTACCTCGCGGATTTTGTCGGCGGCCAGAATACCTGCGATGTCTTCCGTGCGAGCCAGCTGACGAGTCTGTACGTGGACAACATCGTGCCCGGCCTGCCGCAGCTCGCTGGCGTAACACAGCATGGATGCTCGATGCAGCATCAGCTTGTGGCAGTGGAATGGGTACTGCCGGAACAGCAGCGGATCTTCCACCAGATAGACTTTGGCAGCGCTGATGACAGCGGGATGCTGTTGAAACAACTGATGCGGATAAATCAGCGCGGCACGCATGGCGGATTTTTCGAGTGCAGAAGGAGTTGTGTTTCAGCGACGGGCCAGCACATGGCCGAGTCCGCCATCGACACCGAAAACCTGACCGGTCACGAAATCATTCTCCGGCTGCAGCAGCCATGCTGCCAGTGATGCAACCTGAGCAGGTTCGCCCAGCCTGCCCAGTGCGTGCATGGCGGTTGAGGCGGCGGCGGCGGCGGGCTGCTCCCAGATACGGCGAGTCATTTCGGTGCGAATCAGACCGGGACTGACGACATTGACACGAATGTTGGCGGCAGCATAGGTGGCAGCGGCTGAACGCCCCAGCCCGATGACTCCGCCTTTTGCCGCCGCGATTGCTTCGTGATTTTGAATGCCGATCTCTGCCGCCGCCGACGCAAACAGGATGACGGAACCGCCACCCGATTCCCGCATCAGTCTGGCAGCAGCTCGAACTGCAGCGAAGGACGTAAACAGGTTTGTTTCCACAACGCGGCGAAACTCGTCGTCAGATGTCGAGTGGGCTGGTTTGAGCAGGACGGAGCCGATGCAGTTGACGATTCCGGACAGCGGCTGTTCTGCGGTGACACCGGACCTGAGCACGTCTTCCAGCGACTGCGATGCCTGAAAATCGCAGTGCAGCTCGGGCTGGCCGGTTTCCTGAGCAATCGCGGTCAGCCGTGCAGACGGCCGTCCGACCAGCAGCAGCGGTGTCCCGCCGTCGGTCAGTCGGCGTGCCAGAGCCGCTCCGATTGTCCCGCCGGCTCCCAAAATTGCCACTCGCCCCATGGTCAGCTCCTGCAGCTCGGTTTCCTGCAGGTCTGAATTCGGCCTGCCGGGGTTGGTTTTAGGCAGCATAGCGGATGCAGACAGCCTGATTCCCGGGGAAATCGAGCGAAGAACAGCGGCATTTTCCTTGCGGACTGCAATTCAGCACAGATCTCAGGTTTGCACTGTCGAGACCAGCAGAAGTTGCCGCTGGTTAGTTCGAAAGTCGGCACTAGGATCAGGCAGGACTTTCGAACGACATTTCTGGCCTTTGACGCATTGAGCAGCATTATGAGCAGCGATCGACCTGCCAACTATCCATCGCCGATCTGGATGCGACGAGTGCTGCTGGTGGCAGCCGTGTACAACCTTGGCTGGGGCGCGTGGGTGATCTTCTTCCCGCTGGTCCCCTTCCGCTGGCTGGGCATTGATCCGCCCAATTACCCGGGCTTGTGGCAGTGCATCGGGATGATCGTGGGAGTGTACGGGATTGGTTATGGTGCGGCCGCTCTGGATCCGGTTCGCCACTGGCCGATCGTGCTGGTGGGTCTGCTGGGAAAGATTTTCGGGCCGATAGGTTTTGTGGGCGCCGCGATGAAGGGTGAATTTCCCTGGGTTGCCGGCCTGACAATCATTACCAACGATCTGATCTGGTGGCTGCCTTTTGCTGCAATTCTGTGGCATGCGTGGCAGCAGGAGACCGGCGGCAGAGGTCTAGTGCCGGGTGCTGCAGGAGACGGCGCTGGGGCGACTGGTTCCGGCCCGAGATCGGGCGTTACGCAGTCTGTTGCTCGGACCGCCGTAGCGGTCTCAGTCAGCATGACGGAGGCTGGTCCGCTGATTGAACGACTTTCTTAGTGGCCTGAGAGTGCTTGCGGTGGCAAAACGGGCATAAGTCGTGGGCGGAGCCCAGCGTGTCACAAAGTTTTGCCGGCAACTGGCACAGCTGTCGCAGCATATTCGCCTGTTATTTTCGTAACAGGATCCTTTTCTGCAGCAAAAACAGGCTAACAGGCTGGACAAAAGCCCCTCGATTCGGGACATATATTACCAGAATTGAAAACTTATTCCCAACTGCTGAAACGCGAGGCCTGCAATGCCGTTTCCGTTCAGAGGGTGTTTTTGCGCTGGTCTGCTGCTGCTGGTCGCGGTTGTCGGATGCGGTCCTGCCGATGATGGCAGGCGATCTGCATCAGGCACAATTACTTTTCAGGGTAAGCCGCTGGATCGTGGCAATATCATGTTTGTGTCGCCTGACGGTCTGGGTTCGCAGACCGGGGCCGTAATCACAAACGGCAACTATCAGATCCCGGCCGAGCAGGGAATGTTGCCCGGGCGTTATAAGGTCGCCATCAGCAGCGCAGACGGTGATGTGCCGGCTGACCCCAACACTGCGCCTGGTCCTTCCGGCAACTTCACATCCGTGGACCGTATTCCAAAGGAGTACAACACGGAGAGCAAGCTTGAAGCAGAGATTAAGGACCAGTCTGAGAACGTGATTGACTTCACGATTCCGTGACGTGGATCTGATTGCCCTGATCTTTGTGCAACAGTTTCCGGCGCGCCCGCCTGCGCGACATGAAATTCTCCTGGAATATGTCCCTCCTTGGGTTTGGTTTGGTGAGTTTGTGTTCTGATCAATTTTTCAGGGAGCCCTGGTATGCAGCGTCGACAGCGTGGTTTTACCTTGATTGAGCTGCTGGTGGTGATAGCGATCATTGCCATCCTGGTGGCATTGCTGCTGCCGGCGGTACAGCAGGCGCGGGAAGCAGCCCGCAGAACTCAGTGCAAGAACAATCTGAAACAGATTGGTCTGGGAATGCACAACTACGAATCCACCTACGGCATGCTGCCTCCAGCGATGGGTCGCTTTGGCTGCTGCTGGGGCACGTGGCTGGTGAATCTGCTGCCATATGTGGAACAGACAGCAGTGTTTCAGTCTTATCAGAATCTTGGCGGCAGTGATGCCACGGGAATTCGCTATGCCGGCAATCCGAACAATACGAACGTGGCGACTCGTCGCTTTCCCGTCTACACCTGTCCCAGCGACACGCCAAATTCTCCAGCCTCGAATATCACGTCACACAACTATGTCGTGAACTACGGCAACACAACGTTTTTCCAGCAGGATGTTGCCGTCGCGGGGATCACAATTCGTTTTCAGGGCGCTCCTTTTACCGCGTACAAAGGCTCACTCTCTGACGATGGTCCGGTGAATGCCGCGCAGGCTCTGACCTTTACAAACGTCTATGGTTCTCCGGTGCGGTTTCGGGACATCACAGACGGCCTGACCAGCACGCTGATGGTGTCGGAAGTTCGTCAGGGCCAGGGTCTGGACGCGCGGGGGTTCTCGTGGTGGGGTGGTGCCAGTGGCTTCATTACACTGTTCGGCCCGAATGCGCGTGATCCCGACGTGATGACTGGGGCCTGGTGCAACAATGCCAGTGTGCTTAATGCTCCCTGTCAGACAGCTTCAGCGGCATTGCCCAGTCCATTCAATCGTCGCCAGGGAGCTCGCAGTCGTCACACGGGCGGCGTTCAGGCAGCACTGTGTGATGGCAGTGTCCGTTTCTTCTCGGACAGTATTTCAATCCAGCTGTGGCAGGCTGCCGGGACGACTCAGGGTGGCGAAGTGATGGGTGAGTTCTGAGGTGCCGTGAGGCGACGAGGCTGGAGTTTAAGAACGAGGTGTTTTTTTAACGAAAGGGCTCTGGCCGGAAAGTCCGAGCTGCGGTTTGGCAGCTTGAGTGTGGAAAGTAAAGGAGCCCGGCATTTGCCGGGCTCCTTTTTTATTTCCACACGTCGTCAGTTTCACGGCCCGACCTGATAGCACATCAGCTTGTTCTGTTCGCGCAGGTACAGTTTGCCGTTGACGACAACCGGGTGTGCCCAGCTGGCACCTTCCTGATAATCCGGCTTGAAGCTGCCTTTCAGGCGGTATTCGGTCGATGTGGCTTCAATCAGTGCAACGATGCCGTTTTGGTAGCGGAAAATCAGGTGTCCATCGATGAACAGGATCGCAGCCGAGCCACTGCCGGGGCCTCGCAGTCGACCGCCCCAGACAATTTCCCCGGACTGCATTTTCACACAGGTCGGGAAGCCTTCGTTCTGCTGATGTCCTGCATAGATATGCCCTTCGTGGAGAATCATGCCACCGTGATGATTGTTGAAGACCTGACCTTCGAGGAAGTATTTTTCTTCCGCAACGATCTTGTCTCCGTCTTTTTTCAGTTCCACCAGTCCGGCACCGGTTTTGTAGCTGGTGGAGGCGAAGACAAAGTTGCCGTCAACGATGGGTGTGGGGATATTGGCAACCCCATTGGCAACTCGATTGTACGTCCACAGCTGCCGGCCTGATTTGGCATCGATCCCGATCAGTCCGCGACCTGTGAGCTGGACATACTGGGGAATGCCGAGGGCTTCCGACGTCACGATAGACGAATAGCCGGCTCCGTCCTTGCCGGCACTGCCTTCAAAGCTGCTGCTGCATTTCCAGATTTCTTCGCCGGTCAGGCGATTGAGGCAGACGACGAGTGCTTCGGCACCGCCGGGAGTGCAGAGGACGCGATCGCCATCGACCAGCGGTGATTCGGAAAAGCCCCAGCCGGACATCAGTTTGCCGTTCCAGTCGCTGAATTTCCGCTGCCAGACGATGGCACCGCCGTCGGTTTTCAGGCAGGCGATGGATCCGTCCGAGGTGATTACATAGAGCAGATCACCGACGACGGTGGGCGTGCAGCGAGAGCCTTCGTAGGAGTGTTTGGGGTTGGCTTCGGTCACGGCCTGTTTCCAGATGATGCTGCCGTCTTTGGCACTGGCGGCCAGCACAGCCTGTCCGCTGTCAGTGTTGCCGACCGTGTACAGCACGTCATTGACGACGGCGACGCTGGCATAGCCACCGCCGAACCCTTCAGTGGTCCACAGCAGTTTGGGAGGACTGGATTCCCAGTCATGTGAGGCCAGTTTTTCGGTGGACTGGCCATTTCTGAGCGGGCCGCGCCACTGAGGCCAGTCGGATGCATTGAGCGATTCGCAGCAGAAGACTGCCAGAAAAGCGGGGATCAGCAGTGTACGCAGCATGAAATTGAACTCCGGAGACTTGAGGCAGGTTCTGCAGGAATTTGGGGGACAGCAGGGCGGGGCCGGGCAGTGGATTTTTGGAAATCTGCCCGCACATTCCACGGAAACGATACCTTTTGATCGTCAGTCTGCAAAATGATTCCGGGGTTTGTGGGACTGTCAGCAATCCTGCGGGCTGTTATGATAATCTGTGCAATTCTCAGGAAAACCCCGGCACCCGTTGTATTTTTCGGATTACGGACATGCAGCAGATCCTTGATTTTCTCACGGCCCGCCAGGATACGGCACTGCAGGAGCTGTGTCAGTTCCTGCGGATCCCCAGCGTCAGTGCCGACAGTGCGTATGCTCCGCAGATGCAGGCCTGTGCCGGCTGGGTGCAGCAGGCGATGACCGACGCCGGACTGCAGTCTGTGATTTATCCGACGGCCGGCCATCCGATTGTATACGGTGAGCGTCTGGTGGATCCGGCGCTGCCGACTGTGCTGATTTACGGCCATTACGACGTTCAGCCACCAGATCCGCTGGACCTGTGGACGACTCCGGCCTTCGAACCGACGATTCGTGACGGTCGCCTGTATGCTCGTGGTGCCACCGACGACAAGGGCCAGCTGTTTACTCACCTGAAATCCATTCAGGCATGGATGCAGGTGAACGGCGGTCTGCCGCTGAATGTGAAGGTGCTGATCGAGGGTGAAGAAGAGTGTGGCGGGGTGCATCTGGATGATTTTCTGAAGTTGCACACGGACCTGCTGAAGGCGGACGTGGCGGTCGTCAGCGACACCAGCCAGTATGGTGACGGCATTCCGGCAATTACCTGTGGTTTACGGGGTATTGTGGCCGCGGAAGTTCGGCTCCGCGGGCCCGCGAAGGACCTGCACAGTGGTGTTTACGGCGGCAGTCTGGCAAATCCGGTCAACGCACTGACGCGGATGTGCGGGGCTCTGATCGGCCCGGACGGCAGGGTGCAGATTCCGGGATTTTATGACGATGTCACGGACCTGACTGTTGAAGAGCGAGCGGGCTATGCGGCACTGCCGTTTTCTGAAGCCGACTTTCTGAAGGAAGTTGGCAGCGGGGCGGTCTTTGGCGAACAGGGCTGGTCAACTTTGGAGCGTCGAACGGCTCGTCCGACCTGTGACATCAACGGAATCCTGGGCGGTTACACGGGCGAAGGTCCAAAGACGATTATTCCGTCGCGTGCGATGGCGAAGATCACCTGCCGTCTGGTACCGCGGATGACTCCACAAAAGGTGCTCGACGGCCTGGAATCATTCCTGCGCAGCCATTGTCCTCCGGGAATCGAGTTTGAGTTTCGTCGTTTTCATGGTTGTGAGGCTTTCGTCTTTGACCCGACCAGTGACTGGCTGGCGGCGGCCAAACGAGCGGTTGAGACGGCCTTTGGTCAGCCACCAGTGCTGTTTCGTGAGGGCGGTTCCATTCCGGTGGTACTCAGCTTCAAACAGATTCTGGGAATCGATACTCTGCTGCTGGGCTGGGGTCGGAATTCCGACAATTTGCACAGCCCTGATGAACATATTCACCTGCTGGACTTTCACCGGGGCACCAGGGCCAGTGCCTGTTTGTGGCAGGAGCTGGCCGGGGTGCGGCTGGCGCGCTGATTGTTGCAGCGGATGCGGGTGTTGAATCTTTTCGAATTTTGACGTTCCGGGAGTGAGCTCATGCTGGATCTGCAGTTTATCTGCGATCATCGCGACGAAGTGGTTGAGAACTGTACAAAGCGCGGTGTGCAGGCTGATGTGGATGCTGTGATCCGTCTGCGGGACCAGCGTAATGCGCTGATTGTCCGTGGTGACGAGATTCGTCGGCAGCAGAAGGAAGTCTCTGCGAAAATTCCGAAGGCGTCTGCTGACGAGCGTCCGGCACTGATTGAACAGGGCAAGGTGCTGCGTGACGAGGTTTCGGCAATCGACGAGCAGCTAAAAGTTGTGGAAGAACAGCTGCGGTCTGAGCAGGCGCGAATTCCCAACCTGACACACCCTGAGGCTCCGATTGGCGGCGAAGCAGATGCTCGCGAAATTCGCGTCTGGGGTCGTCGTCCTGAGTTTTCCTTTCCGGTGAAGGACCACGTGGAGCTGGCAGCGGGTCTGGATCTGATCGACTTCGAAGCTGGTGCTCGAGTCGCCGGATCGGGCTTTTATTTCCTGAAGAACGATGCGGTTCTGCTGGAAATGGCGCTGGTGCAGTTCGCGCTGACGAAGCTGCGCGGCGAAGGTTTCACGCTGTTTACAACCCCGGACCTCGCGCGTGATTCCGTCCTGGAAGGCATCGGGTTTACTCCCCGCGGTACTGAAACTCAGATCTATTCGGTCGCCGACACGGATCTCAGCCTGGTCGCCACCGCTGAGATTACTTTGGGGGGCATTCAGAAAGACCAGACGCTTGAACAATCGGTGCTGCCGTTGAAATATGCGGGGTTGTCGCACTGTTTCCGGACCGAGGCGGGTGCAGCAGGCCGAGCGACTCGCGGTATCTACCGCGTCCATCAGTTCACCAAAGTCGAGATGTTCGGGTATGCCGGACCGGATGTGAAAGAGTCGGATGCGCTGCATCTGGAGATCCTGCGGATTGAGGAAGAGATCTTCCAGGCACTCGGGATTCCTTACCGTGTTATTGATACGGCTTCGGGTGATCTTGGCGGGCCGGCGTATCGCAAGTTCGACATTGAGGCGTGGATGCCGGGACGCGGGGAATATGGCGAGGTGACCAGTGCGTCGAACTGCACCGACTACCAGGCTCGCAGACTGAACATTCGCTGTCGCAGTCAGGAGCGAAAAGGCACGCAGTACGTACACACGCTGAATGGCACCGCAATTTCCTGTGCGCGGGCCATCATTGCCGTGCTGGAGAACTATCAGCAGGAAGACGGCACCGTTGTGGTGCCTGAAGTGCTGCGCCCGTGGGTTGGCCGCGATGTTCTGACTCGCCGCTGATGCCTGCGGCGAAGCAACAGAGTCTCTTTATCAGGGACAGTCATCGCACACTGCGTCGCCGGCAGGCACTGGGCCTGCTGGCGAGCGGAATCGGTGCGGGACTGACTGGACTGGAAAGCTCTGGCGCCGCGGCGATGCAGCAGCCGGACGACTGGATCTGGCTGGGAAACCGCAGTTTTCGCGTGGGCTTACTGCGCAGCTCAGGCGGAGCAATTGGCTGGATCAGTCCGGCTGGTGGCGACCGCAGTGTGGTAAATTCGTTTGACCGTGGCCGTCTGGTACAGCAGTCGTGGTATGGTGACGAGGACGGTTCGAACTGGAACGGCCAGCCGTGGCGCTGGAATCCCGTGCAGGGCGGCGACTGGCGGGGGCGTTCGGCAAAGATTCTGAAACAGTCGGTTTCTGAATCCGAGGCGACAGTGCAGACGCGTCCTGTGCACTGGGCCGCCGGAACAGACATTGCGGACGCCGTCATGACTCAGAAGGTGTCGCTGCAGCAGGATCTGATCCGTATTGACTATCGCTTTCAGTATCATGGTGCAGTGTCGCATCAGCCGCGCCATCAGGAGCTGCCGGCGGTGTTTACGGGGCCTGAGTATTCGCGACTGGCGGTGTGCACAAGTGATCGTCCGTGGACCGGTGAACCCCTGCACTTCAGGACTCCGGGCTGGCCCAACGAGTATCTGCCCATGACCGAGCACTGGGTGGCGCTGCTGAATGCGGAGGGCTGGGGTCTGGGATGCTGTGTGCCGCGAGCGTCTCAACTGACGTGCTATCGTGCAGGGCAGGGGCAGTCTGCCGACGGGGCCTGTTCGTACTTTGCCCCGATTGACACGATCGCTGTGACCCCCGGTTTTGATATGCGGTGGACGGTCTGGCTGACTTTGGGTGAGGTCACAGACATTCGCCGCAGATTTCAGGAAGTACAGCGTGTGGATGCCGGGCGTTAAGGCACATCGGCATATTTTGCCGCTTCTGCCACACCAGCGGCATTTTTCGCAGACCCCGCAGTCTTCGCGACGCAACTTTCCGCTGAATCTGTCACTCGAACTTTCAGACAAACCTGATTTGTCATTGTCTTCGGGAAATTTATTGAAAGTATGCGAGATGTACGGCTGCGTCGTTCATGGATGGACTGTCGTCAGCTGGTCAGAAGCAGTTACGAACTGTCGCATTCAGTCGAGTGGCTGAAGTTCGGGCGGGTGGCCTGAACAGGATTGCGAAGCAGTGCGTCAGCAGTGGCTGCTTCGGTCAGTGGCGTGTGACCATGAAACCGGTTTTCGTATTTCTGATGGCGGTGCTGCTGGGGCAGACACTGCCTGCTGCCAGCTGTATGGCTCAGCTGCCGGGGGATTCCCGTGAGGATGCAGCCAGCCGCGAAATGGACATCGTGCGTCGCAAGACAGCGGTGACTTTGAATTACTGCCGGGCAGCCCTGCACCGCATCCGCCGGACCGGCACCAAGCAGGTGCTGTATGAAGAGCAGCAGCGGATCCTGAACAATATCGATCTGAACCAGATTGATGATCCCGAGGTGATTGCTCTGTATCGTTCGATCCTGGATGAAATCGGGATGGTGGAGATCAGCGATCGCGAGCGGACTGTGATTACGGAAGGTTTCCGTCGCGGCGTTCAGCGCAAGATGGGCACGGATCTGTTTGTGATGGGAGCGCAGGCCGCGACCGGACAGGTCGGTTCGGTAATTCAAACGGGCGCATCGAGCTGGTGGGACTACCGCAATAACCAGCTGCGTCGGGATTCGGATCTGTGGCAGGTTGAGAAGACTCAGTTTCAGTCGCTCATGACGCGGTCGTCATCATTTCTGGACAGTTTTTGGAAGCTGAGTCGCAAGAACAATATTCCGGACCGCTGGCTGCTGCGTGATCAGGACCTGGACCAGCTGACGGAAGCCATGGCCATTGAAAAGACGGACGTGCGACTGCGTTCCCTGAAACGGCTGGAACGATTTATGGAGTGTTATCCGCCATACTGGTATTACCTGGCGCGGACTCAGCAGCAGCAGGGAGATGCGGAGGGAGCAGCCGAGACATTTCGGAGACTGACAGAGATTGGTCGTGGCCATTTTCGGCAGGACGACATGCTGGCCAGCAGCATGGCCAATTTGTCATTGATTCAGGAAAGTCGGCGTGATCCTGAAGCTCCTGAGACGGCCCAGCTGGCGTTTGAGTATTCGACACGGAACTGGGAAGCCAACCTGGTCTGTGCGTGGATTCTGGGCCGGCACAAGCGGTATATGGCTGCCGAAGAACTGATTCTCTGCAATGTGGATGAACAGCTTGAGACGGAACAGAGCTCTGTGGCACTGGCATCCCTGTATTACCACTCGGGCGATCGCCAGCGTCTGGTAAGCCTGCTTGAGGAGCGTGAGATGGTGCAGCGGATCCCGATCCCGGCCTTGCTGCTGTGTGCAAAGCTGCTGGGCGGTGAGCAGCTGCCGGCAGCGGCGTCCGAGCAGCTGGCATCCACGCTGACAGCAGTTCCCCGAGTCACAGGGAGGACCAGTTCCATCTCTGTCGCCGCGGCCCCGGGCTGGAAACTGGCAGATGCTGAGGCCTCGATTTCTGATGGTTCACGGATGTTTGAGTATTCGGGGCATCGCGACCTGGAAGACCGAGTGGAAGTCAGCTTTGCACCCAGCCTGAAGTCATCAGCAACCGGAGACACCGGAAACTCACTAAAACTGGTACTGCACTACCCGCAGACACCGGAGGTTCTGGTGCTGCTGCGTGAAGACACGCGGCCTGCGGATCGGCAGGGCCAGCGAAATCGCAACGGTGGACTGCTGCCAACTTTTGTCCCGGCGCTGCAGAAACAGGCTGCGTTTTCCGAGCGTGACGTGCGGGTCTACCGAATCAGCGAGATTGAAGTTGCTGGCACGCGACTGTCCCTGCAGCCGGGTGCAGCAGCATCCGAACAGATTCGGGCCGAACAGGCAGAGATTTCGGGGCTGGACGACGACACGCGTCCGCGTCTGCGAGAGATTCGCTGACCGGAAACTGCGTTAGCGCGCGAAAAGAGGCCGGCAGAGCAAACCGCCGCCGGCCTTTCATTTCACACTCAGGCCGTCAGATCACACCGCCATGTACGCGATATGGAGTTGCGTGGTCCGGCTGGTCCAGCATCCAGATTCGCTCCCAGATTTCCGGGATATGGCGCAGGCTTTCTGACTGATAGATCAGCTGCCGCGCCCGCACGTCGGGATTCGGGCTCCAGATCGGCATGGCACAACCCATCGCCGCACAGGCCAGCAGCATCCCCGCCATCAGTCGACTACGCATCTTCATCGCTTCGTCCTTCCCTGGACACATCCACCGCCGCTCGATGTCGGCGGCTGCCACAATAACAGGAAGTGGTCTGAGATGTCCGTTGGCGTTCGGCACAAAAGCCGAACATCGCGATGAAATCAGAATCCAGGGCGAGCTGTCTTAGGGTCGGAACCGGCTGCTGCCTTCTCATGCTCCTGACGCTCAAGTTCCAGAACACGAGCTTCCATTTCCTTGCCCGGTTTGAACGTCACAACGAACTTCGATGGCACTTCGACCTGTCCGCCCGTGCGAGGATTGCGGGCCTTGCGAGCCGCACGCATTCGCACCTCAAACACACCAAAGTTCCGCAGCTCGATACGACGGTCCGTGACCAGCGTTTCGATGATTGCATCGAACGTCTTCTGAACGATCTCTTTGGTCGTCAGCTGCGTCAGACCCAACTCATCTGAAATCGCCTTAACGATCTCTTTTTTGGTCACGATCGATGCTCCTGGACAGAAACTGAGCCCCTGCACGGGGTGAAGTTACGCCACAAGCTTAGGCTGCGATTCGACTTACTGTCAAGACCCCAAACTACCTGGTGAACAAAATTCACCGGCATTCAGGGCCACTGACGTAAATCCCCTCCCGCCAGATCGCTCTTGATCCTGATTTCATCACGATTTGCCAAAGAACACGCGAAACCCCGAAAAAACGGGATCTCTTCTCCATGTATCGGCCTGCAACAACCCGACCGATAAGGAAATTCGACAAAATCCACAAAAACACCCCATCCACTGCAGTTGCCGCAACCCGCAAGGACGTTTTGAGCCCGGAAGGAACCAGAATGTGCATGAGTCAAGGCCCGCACGCAGCTTTCATACCCAGCAAGATTCGCTGGATATTCCCAGGACGGAAGCCGAACAGGCGTTAGGCGCAAAAGTGCGGCCGTGCCGCTGGACAGCACAGGCGGCGTGGGGAAATGCGGGCTTTTTGAGGGCGGATCTCGCCCAGCACAGCACGCTCTGCGGGTTTGTCGCTCGCGGAGCCAGGCGGACCCCCCGGCTCCCGAAGATGACAGGTGTTGCTACAAACAGACAGATTTGGCAACATGCCCGCAAAACACCATTTCTCTGCGAAAATCCGAGTCCCGAAGAAGTCTGCTTTTTCTTTTCGCATCGCAGCCATGGCGGGTTTTCCCTATCATGCGGCGACCACCAAAAAAACCAACACCTTGAGTCGCACCTCCCTTCTCGTCAGGGAAGAAGTATGATCGCCGACGAACTTGAACGCCTGCAGGCACTGAAAATGGCCGGAGCATTAACGGCAGAGCAGTTCGAACGAGCCAAGGAACAGATCCTGTCAGCAGTCACCGGAACTGACGGGGAGCAAGTCTGCGGCATTGGCGTTAACGCATGGTGTTCGCTGATGCACCTTTCCCAGCTGCTGTGGTGGACCGGTGCAGGCATTGTGGCACCAATCGCCATGTGGATTGTTGGTCGCCAGCAGTCGCGACTTGTCGATCTGCAGGGCCGTATTATTATAAACTGGATGATCAGCAGCCTGATTTATGGACTTATTTCAGGTATGCTGGTGTTTGTTGCTGTCGGTGTCCCCATGCTCGCGGTGCTCGGCGTTCTGACTCTGCTGCTGCCGCTGATTGGTGCCATGCGAGCAGCCGAAGGCTATCCCTGGAAATACTGGCTGTCCCTGGAATTCCTCGCGACCGAGGAAGAAGTTTCCAATGAATCGCCCTACTAAGCTGACTGCTGGCGGATTTCGACCCTCCCTGCGATATCGCATGGGCACTGCACTGGCGGCCGTGTTCCTGATTGCCGGCTGCGATTCGCCCGATCCGACGATGCTGCCGCCCCCGCCACACCCGAAACTGCCGGATCCGGAATCCGTTGACGCCATGATGAACACCCCGTTCATCATACCGCCGGTAATGGACCCCGTTATCTACCTGGCCAAAGAGGTCGACATACCGGCCGACGAAAGGGTGGTTGGTGTCGTTGTCGGGGAAACAGTGCGAGCCTACCTGATCAGTGCTCTGAAACATATGCAGTCGCATGTGGTCAACGAGAATCAGGGCGAATATCCAGTTTGCGTCACCTACTGTGACCGCACGGACTGCGTGCGAGTGCTGGGCGGCGACAAAGGAGAAACTCTGACAGTGCAAACCGGGGGGTTTCAGAACGGTGAAATGCTGCTGCGGCTGAACGAACAAATGTACCCACAAAACTCGACCGATGTGCCGCTGAAAGATGTGCAGTACACCCGCACAACCTGGGGAGAATGGCTGGCAACACATCCTGCAACAACGGTTTATTTGGGTTACCGCAAAGGCGACCTGTTAAAACGCTGACGGTTCTTGTCAGCTACTTGCTGTCTGCAGGCACCGCCTGAGGCCGTTTCTTCTGCCCCAGCAGCTCGTAATAACGCTGCACTGCGGCATCGTACTGCTCAGGCACAGCATCGCGATCGATTGGCACCATCGCTCGATCTGACTGCAGCTGCAGCAGTTCCTGCCCAATTCGCTGCTCCAGTTGCTGCAGTTCACCAAGCAACTGAGATTTCACCAGATCCCACTGCGGCTCGGTCCCGTGCCGTCGAAACTCCGCTCGCATCGCCCGCGCACGGTCGCGTACCTGAGCCACCCGACCTCGTAATTCCTGATCGTCCAGTATCTCCTCGACTTCCCGCAGCCGATCGGACCACTCCGTAAAGTCTTCCCCTGTCAGTGGTCTGCCAGGACGATTGTTCCCGGCAACTCCCCCCGCAGTCTCCCGGCCACCATCCAGCAGCGACGAACGCTGCTGACCGCCACGCTGCCCACGCTGCTGACCTTCACCCGGTCGCTGGCCCTCACCCGGTCGCTGGCCCTCACCCGGTTGCTGGCCCTCACCCGGCGGCTGACCTTCGCCCGGCTGCTGGCCCTCACCCGGCTGCTGACCTTCACCCGGCTGCTGACCTTCACCCGGTCGCTGACCTTCACCCGGTTGCTGACCCTCACCCGATTGCTGACCTTCACCCGGCGGCTGACCCTCACCCGGTCGCTGACCTTCGCCCGGTTGCTGACCCTCACCCGGTTGCTGACCCTGAGCGGCCTGCAACTCGTCTGAAAGCTGTTGAGACGCCCGCTGCAACTCCGACTGTGCTCGCCGCAGAGACTCAGCTTCACTTCCCAGCACTGAATCAGCCGCATTCTCAATGCCTTCGCGAAGCCGATCCAGCCCGCGGCGAGCTATCTGCTCGGCTTCTTGTGTCTGTGGCCAAAGCCCTCTTTCCGCCAGCATTTCGGCAGCTTCCAGGGCCTCTTCCGGTTTCAGATCCTTGACATCCCGCAGTGTTTCATACAGTCGATCAGACAGCAACGGCTCTGTCTGCTCGGCCTGTTCAATCAGCTGTTTTGACTGATCCAGCACGCGACTGAGTCTGTCACGCTGTTCCTTGACGGCCTGCTCTGTCTGCTCACGATTTCGTTCTGATCGCAGCGATGGTTTTTGAGCCGGTGGCGGCGAACCTGTTTCGTCAGCGGCCTTTGTCTGAGGATTCTGACCGGACAATTGCTGCGCCAACTGCTGCTGTTTTTCGGTCAGTTCCCGGGCCTGATCGCGCAGATCCCGCACCGCCTCGTCAAACTGCGACGACGTCTGATTGCGAAACTCTTCCTTCAGTTCATCGAACTGCCGTTCAGCCCGGGTTCCTTCAGCAATTGCATCGGCCATTCGCCCTTCATCCATGGCGCTGGTGGCCCGCTGCATATTGCTGCGTGCTTCCTGCATTTGCTGCTGCATCTGCTGCCGGGGCTGTTCCTGAGCATTCGGCGACTGCTGCATTCGCTCGGCAAGTTCGTCGGCATCACGCAGCATTTCCCGCTGTTCATCGCGCAGGCGTTTCAGCTCGCGCTCAATTTCTTCCCGTTCTGCGTCAGACTTTGCTGTTCTGAGTTCGCTTTCCAGCTGCTTCAGACGCTCGTTAACCATTTGCTGTCGCTGAGCCAGCTCTTTCAGGCGATTCAGCACCTGCAGCTGTTCTTTCTGCTGTTCTGTCTGCTGCTGATCTTCCTGCTGTTGCGATGGCTGCTGCTGCGTTTCATAACGATTGCGTTCGTTATCCAGTTCCAGCTGTTGCAGCTGCTGCTGCGAAGCCGAATTCTGCTGTCCCTGCTGCTGCTGTTGCCCCTGTTGCTGCTGCTGTTGCTGCTGTCGCACCTGAAATTCGGCGGCCCGCATTCGCAGCAGCGTCTGAGTGACCTTTTTTTCGAGTGGCAGAGCCTGTGAAAGCTGCTGTCCAGAGGCGTCAGCCGCTGCCTTTGTCAGCAGTTCAGCGGCCGACGTCATTTCCCGCACGGCCTGATCAGCGAGGGCTGCTATCTGCGGTTCCTGAGGCCCCTGAGCCAGCGACTGCTGCAGCACCTCAATGGCCTGCCGCTGCGACTGTGCCAGAGTTTCCACATCCTGCGACAGCGTGCCCGGCGACTGCACCTGCGGCAGCTGTCGCAGCAGATTCCAGGTGGCCGAGATAATCTGTTTTTGCAGTTCGAGCGCAGAGTCCACCTGGCTGCCCTGCTGACCCTGCTGCCCCTGACCGGGCTGCTGGCCCTGCGGTCCGGGAGACTGCTGCCCCCCCTGCTGGTCCTCGCGAAAAATCTCTTCAAAACGACGAACTTCCGCAAACAGCAAGTCACTCCAGACTCGCCGTACAGCCCCGTCCGCTGCCCGGTCTTCCGCCCAGAAGGTGTAGGTCACCATATCGTCAGGAGCAGCCGACAGGGATTCCAGATCGATGAGCTGCTGCAGCTGACCGGCAGTGACCGGTGCACCGTCAGCAGACGGCTGGAAAAGTGAAACTTCGCGGCTTTCTCCGCCCGCCAGTGAATATTCGAGGCCGAAATTGACCAGCCCAAAGTCGTCTGTTGCTTTGGCCTCGACAACAAATTCCTGCAGCGGCGAAACATTCACGTCCCGACCGGGGAATGTCGGCTTAATCACTGCCGGCTTGTTGGCTGCGACGCGAATGGAAATCTGCTGCTGATCGGCAGGAGTCCTGCCCTGCGCATCCTGCAGCAGAACAGTCCATGTACCACTGGCGGTCGCTGTAAGACTTGTCTGCACGACCAGACCATCTGCTTCCATCGCGGTCAGCGGGATGGACGGACCACTGGCCGGCTGAAGCTCTGCAAGGACGACCGGTTTGTTCAGACGCAGCAACAGGCGTACCTGAGAACCCTCGGTCACTGTCAGTCGAACAATATCTTCGATGGTCTCTGCCGGGCGAACGGACCATGCCGGCGGAGTCACTTCGGCATCAATCTGTTCCAGCCGCGGACGCACATACGCTGTGACCTGAAAATCGCGGGACCGCTGAGGCTGCCCCTGGGCAGCCAGCTGCTGCTGATAAAGCACTCGATAAACGCCGCTGGAGGCGATCTCTTCCAGCCGCGCGGCAAAGACGCCCGCATCGACAGTTTCAGCCATTGAAATCTGACGAGCGGCCGAGTCTGTCCCGACGAATTCCAGCACCACCTTTTCCGGTGATGTCCCGGGAAATCGGGCTACTACTGTCAGCGCCGAACCCTGCTCAAGCTCGGTGTCACCGGGTTCCACGACAAGTTCCTGCACGGTCTGAGCAGTCTGTTTTGCGGCATCTTTGTCAGCGACGACACCGGGCCCGGCCGGCAGCAGACGACGACCGTAATGACTGGCAGCCGTCACACTGGAAACCAGCAGCAGGAAGGACAGCAGACTGAGCACGGACCACTTCAGGATCTGCCCGGCGGGGACAACTTTGGACCAGTCCCGCTGACGCACCAGATCATCTGCATCCTGAACCGTCATCTGTGCCAGCACGGTTTGTGGCGGAGGATACTGAGACAGTACCTGCACTGCAGTCAGCACAACGTCATGCAGGCCATTGTCACGCTGCTCAACCAGCCGGGCAGCTTCCGACAATGAGGGCTGGCGAACCAGCAGCCGAGCCAGCAGAGTCCCCAGCAGAGTTGTTGCCAGCAGAACCGGAACTTCAGGTCGCCAGGAATTGGCCGACACAGGCAGCAGCAGCACCGCCGCTGCGGCCGGCAGCAGCAATATCAGCCAGACCCGCGCCTGATGTCGGAGCACCCGCACTTTTGCCAGCCGGGAAACGACAACCGCCAGCTTCTGCTGCAATCCCAGTCCGACCATCGCCTGCCCCCAATCCCAGCACGCTGCAGACCAGCCAG
This sequence comes from Planctomycetaceae bacterium, assembly GCA_046075365.1. Lineage (GTDB taxonomy): Bacteria > Planctomycetota > Planctomycetia > Planctomycetales > Planctomycetaceae > SXXK01. The sequence goes on along the minus strand of JBJTPZ010000679.1, from coordinate 1,343 downwards.
CGCGACCGCTGACCGCTGCCCTGTATTCTCCATTGGTAACACCTGGAAAAGCAAGACAATCCGGGTTTTCGGGAGGGAGTTCCGGGGGGAAAAACGAAAAAGAGGAGGCTGACAGTTGTCAGCCTCCTCTTGAGCAGAATGCTGCTGACAGACTGCCTTTTAATAACCGTAGCCCGGCTTCGGCAGCAGCGGTTTCGAAGCGATCGGCTCGATGACCTCTGGTTCCACAGTCACTGGCTCCTCAACTACTGGCTCCTCGAGCACCGGTTCTGCAGCAACCGGTTCTGCAGCAACCGGTTCTTCAGCAACCGGTTCTGCAATCTCAATCGGTGGCTTCACGCCTCCCGGAGGCACACCCACCTCGACCGCAGGTTCACCGTCGACGGGCTGCATTCGACGATCGGCGGCTTCCGGAGCGATCAGCTGGGTCTGATTCAGACGTTCCAGCGGGAATCCATACCGCAACGCTTCCTCAAACGTCCCGAACGGTGCGCCCCCGTCCTTGCCGACAGCCGGCAGCAAGTACAGAATGTCCTGGGCGAATCCGTCAACGACCGCTGAAACACCCTGCGGCAGCACCAGTTCCGGGTGATCAAACGGAGCCTTGCGGTACTTCACTCGCGGGTCCGTCAGGTGCAGCATGAATTCGACCACTGCGGCGATCTTTTCCGGGTTGCCCTGCAGCTCGGGAATGCCACCAACATCCGGATCAAGATCCCGCTTGTTGGTGTTTCCGAAGTCGGCCCCGCGAGTATAGAACTGGACGACTTCTTCCAGTGACTTCATGCCGCCGTTGTGCATGTAGGGCCCCGTCAGCTCAATATTTCGCAGAGTCGAAGACTTGAAGGCACCATCCACGGCAACTCGATCACGCGGTCGCACAATCACTCGTTCATCGGGATTTCGCCCCTGCTGCTCCTGCCGGCTGTAAGACAGCGGGCCGAACTTCGGATGCCTGGCCCCCAGCCCGATGTCTTCGGCCGTGGGTCGCACACCGATATTATAGAAGCCACCATCATAGAAGGCGGCCCCGACAGCCATCGCCATGAACTCAATCAAACCTTCCTCGCCACCCCCACGCAGCTCCTTCACTGTGGCACCAGCAAACTGCGGACCACCATGACAGTTAATGCATTTGCCTTCATTCAGGAAGATGCTGAGCCCTGCTTTGGCTTTGGCTGACAGAGCACTTTGATCACCTTTGGCAAACTTGTCATAGGGCGCCTGATCAGAGACCAGAGTGGACTGGTACATCATCAGGGACAGGCCCCAGAACAGCGAGAAATTAGCCTCCATCTGAGTATAGCCACCAGAAGTAATCTCTTTTGAAGACCACCACTCCG
>JBJTPZ010000678.1:0-2028 GCA_046075365.1 Planctomycetaceae bacterium | reverse complement strand
AGCCGGGGATTCCGTATGTTGGCTGGGGGACTCAGTGGCTGGACGCGGACAACGACGGGGACCCGGATCTGGTGGTGGCGAACGGGCATGTTGCGGATTTCGGTCAGCCTGGTGAGCAGTATCGGATGCCGCTGCAGTTCTTTCGGAATGAACAGGGCGAGTTGTCTGTGCAGACGGCTGAGCAGTGCGGGGCGGTATTTGGGGTGGATCGTCTGGGGCGAGCTCTGGCGGTGCTGGACTGGAATCAGGATGGTGCGCGGGATTTTGTGGTCGGTTGTATTGGCAGTCCGGCGGTGCTGGCAGAGAACCGGAGTGTGGCTGGTGGCTGGCTGCGAGTGCAGCTGCACGGCACCCGCTCGGCCCGCGACGCTTCGTCAGCTGCGGCGCAGCTGACCACCGGCGAACGCAGTGTCTGGCAGTTCGTATCGGCGGGTGACGGATATCAGTGCACGAATGAGCGGACGCTGCATTTTGGGCTGGGGTCTGAGACCGGCGTATCGTCATTGCGGGTGGAGTGGCCGGCGGGAGGAGTGCAGCAGCTGCAGCAGCTGACATCCGGAGTCACGGTGCAGGTGGTGGAAGGGCGGGATGAGGTCTACGTCCGTCCTGAGTGAGTCAGTGATCAGTGGTCAGTGAGGCGAGCCGTGGGCGGGAGCTCACGGGTGTGCCGTTTTCCGCAGCTCGGGCTTTCCAGCCCGAGTGCTGTCTTCTGCGTTTGCTGCGTCCGCAGACCTCGGCACTGTGGCGGTTGCGTTGCGTGCGGTTTGTCTCACGCGAAGCCGCGAAGCTGCGAAGCCGCGAAGGAAGACGCAAAATGCTGTGGGCGGCGTTCGGTTCGCCTGCGGCGATTCCGCAGCTCGGGCTTTCCAGCCCGAGCACAGTGCTGTGCGGTTTTGGCAAGTCCGGCTGGTGGCTGTTCAGGGTGACTTGACACCGCACCCCAGTTTCAGGTGGGCGCGGGGAGAACTTTGTGTTTTTTGTGCTCTGGAAAGCGGCACCAGCACCCCTCGTCCCTGCCGGGGGCAAGGGGCGACGGGGCGTGGAGGAAAGTGAGGCGGCACTTGGCCTCTCGGGGCGAGTTTACTGATTCACTGTCTCCAGCTCAGCAAGGTAAATCGCCGTAATCTTCTGGCCCTGGTCGTCCTGTTCATGACTTGAGTACCACGAAATCAGGGCGCGGCCGTCGGGCAGTTGCACAAGGCCAGGGTAGGAATTGTCGCCGCCACTGGGCAGTTCGGCCATGGGGACCAGCTTGTCGTCCTGCAGCCACCAGAAGGAGGTGCGAGGGCCAGTGCCCTCCTGGGTGCTGCGTCCTGCGACCACCCAGCGGTTCTGCCAGCGTGTCAGCAGCGGGCCGCCGATGGACTGGCCAAGGTCGGTGCGAGTCCAGGGGCCGGAGGGGGTGGCGGCTTTCAGCAGGCCGGCCGCTCGGCCTTCACCATGACGTGCGATCGCCATGCCACTGCCGTCAGACTCGAACATAAATGCCGTCTCGTCACCCGCCTCGGACTGAAACTGACCGCCCCGCCGCCACACGAGGCCATCGTCACTTTCCAGAATCAGCGACTCCGTCTCACGCGGTTCCCCTTTTGCCAGCACTTCGAAACTCGGTTTGCGACGCCCGCACAGCCACGCTTTCCCGCCCGTTGCCGCAGCTCGCCAGATGTAATGTCCGAAAGTGCCTTCCAGCAGCACCGGGCTGTGCCACGTGGCTCCGTCTTCCGTCCACGCCGCGTAACCCAGATGCAGGTTCAGGTCATAGTCACCTCGCGGCAATGTCGTTTTGCCGCTGTACCAGGTGCCGGTGTAGATGAACAGCCGCTCGCGGAAGACCAGGAAATGGGGGTCGCGAGTATCTCGCAGGGGTACGCTGAACCGGTGCACTTCCCGCCACGTGGTTCCCAGATCCTCGCTGCACAGGACGATGATGCAGGACGTGGGGTGTACCATGTGACCGTCGGGGCAGCTGCGAAAGGTCAGGTAGATTCGGTTTTGGAACCAGCAGAGGTCGGTGAAGGCGTTGTGCTG
>JBJTPZ010000677.1:0-11200 GCA_046075365.1 Planctomycetaceae bacterium | reverse complement strand
ACCCAGATCATGCAGCATATGGCCGTAGTCGTGCAGCAGGCAGCTCAGAACGAGTGAATCCGGTTCACTGTATTGTCTGGCAAACTCGGCAGTCTGCAGAGCATGTTCCTGTTCGCTGACGCTTTCGCCGTAGTGTCGCTGTCCGCGTTCGCGAAAGACGCTGAAAATTTGTTCGACGATCTGATCGGCGTCCGCGGGAGTGGTTTGTGTCATCGGAAACTGCTTTCGTTATTCCTCACTGCCCGGTTCGGACGGCCGTGCTGTCGATGAGATGCAAATCAGGGACTGAGTGGTGCGGATAAAGATCCGACCGTTTGAAACTGCAGGTGTGGTGTAGACTTCTTCGTTGAGGTCATTTTTGGCAAGCACCTGAAAGTCAGCACCGTCGGCCAGTACTGTGCAGCGACCGGTATCTTCAAACAGATAGATTCGCCCGGCCGCGGCGACCGGAGAACTGTATGTGGATCCGAGGGCTCGGGCGGTATGCAGTACCTTTCCGGAGACCGGCTCAACACACGAGTACACTCCGAGGTCATTAATAATATGCAATCGTCGATTGAACAGCAATGGGGACGGCACGTACGGCATGGCACGTTCGGCCCGCCAGGCTACATGGGTCGCAGTGACATCACCGGTGCCTCCCAGTCGGACAGCCAGTGATTTCTTGTCGGGGGATCCGGCGAAGCTGAAGACCATTCCCATTCCGACGGAGGGTGTGCAGACGAATTTTTCGCTGGGACCGTCAACGCTCCAGATCAGGCTCCCGGTGTCAGGGTCGAGTGCGGCAGTCTGGCGTGAGCCGGTGAGAATCATGATGGTCCGACCTTCGTATTCCGTCAGGACCGGTGTGGAGAAGGATCGCAGGTTGACAGCGGGAGTATAGCGCCAAAGTTCCTTCCCCGTGGCTCGGTCCAGCATGCACACAAAGGCTGTGCCATCCTGATGACCATTGATGATGACGCCGGATCCATGCAGAACCGGAGATGCTGCAAAGCCGTGGTTTGAGTAGAAGGTTCCAGGGTTGACCTTCCAGACGATCTGGCCGGATCGATCGAGTGCGGCCACTGTCATTCCCACATCATCGACGAAGACTGCGTAAACTCGGTCTGCATCAGCAGCCGGTGTACTGGAGGCCATGGTATTGTCCTGGTGCATTTTGCCGCCAGGTCCCTGATGTACTACGGTGTTCCAGAGCAGTTTTCCGGAGTCGGCATCAAAGCACAGGACTCGTCGGCAAAGATCCTCAGCAGTACCAGCGGTCAGAAACGCGTGGTGTCCGCTGATGACGACGGATGATCGTCCGCTGCCGGGAACCGGAACTTTCCAGCTCAGGTTTTCGGTCGGGCCCCAGCTGACGGGTGCAGTCTGATCCAGACTGACACCATCACCCCGGGGACCGCGCCAGCCTGGCCAGTCTTCAGCGTTCAGAGAATCAAGGCAGATCAGTCCGGCCAGCAGTCCGGCAACACTTCGAGTCATCCACTTCATGACAAGAGTCCTCAGCGATTGTCGGTTGCAGGCAGAACGAATTCGCCGACCACCTGTCCGTCAGAATTTCGAAACAACTGCACATTGCCTGTGGCATCAGCGAGCACCGTGTGACTGCCATCCTGAGTCAGCACCAGCTGGACGGCTTCGTCCGCCAGTGACCAGTTCCGCAGCGGGCTGCCGTCGAGACCGGTGACTGAAACCTTGCCGGATTTCAGGCCCAGCAGCAGTGCCCCTGCCGGATCATGGTCAAACGTCAGGACCGGGGCACCGGCAGAAAACTGGCTGACTTTGGTCGCGTTGTGCAGATTCCACGTCCGCACCGTGCCGTCGTGGCCGCTGGAGGTCAGCTGATCCGATTCGGCTGCCCAGTGAAAGCCGCTGACCGGGCCGGTGTGACCGCGCAGCACAGCGAATTCCGCAGCAGTGGCGGCTTCGCTGACCAGTACAGTACCGAATCGATCACCAGACGCCAGCAGCAGTCCATCGCGGCTGAACTGCAGTTCCAGAATCCAGTCCGTATGTTTCTTTTGTTCTCCGATCAGCTGTCCGGAAACAGAATCGTAGACTCGAACCACCTTTGCCGGACCACCGAGAGCGATCAGACGACCATCCGGGGAAATATCGGCGGCGAGGACAATATCTGGTTCGCTGCCGACCGAGAACAATTCTTCGCCTGTAGTCGTCTCCCAGCCCTTAACCAGGCCCGACTGACTGCCAACGCCTCCCCCGGCAATCAGAATCCTGCCATCCCGAGAGAATCGCAGAGCGAACACATCCCCAGGGAACTTAAGGATCTGTTTCACCGACAAATCCGTCCAGTCATACACGAGTACTCGCTGACCATCCGGTACTGCAATCAGTGATGATGCGGGGCTGGACGCCAGCGCTGTGACTGGTCGGAGCTGTGGTTTGACCGGTCGCGCGGTCGCGCGGATGAAGGCGGGCTTTACGTTTTCTCTCGGCAGCACCATCTCAGGTGTAAGTGCAGACAGCTTCGCAGCGGTCGTTGCTTCCGCAGGACGTTTTGCGGGGACACGTGCAGCCACTGTGGCAGTTTTCGCCTGGGGGGCCGTGGCCGCAGGTTTTTCCGAGAGCCCGCCGCTGATCCAGGCGTGGATCAGATCCAGTTCCCGCTGCGGCAGTTTGTTGCCACTGGGGGGCATGCGGGGTGTTTCCAGATGTGCCGGCAGAACATAAATCAGACTCTCTTCGGGCTTGCCGGAAATCACGGCGGCTCCCGTTGAACCACCCGCACGGATGGCAGCGACACTGGAAAGGTCCAGTGCTCCGCGAGCCTGCTCGCCCCTGTGGCAGGCAAAGCAGCGTTTCTGGAAGACTGCTCGCACCTGATCCCATGTGACCTCAGCATCGCCGGCCACTGCCGGTGCGTTTGCATCCTGAGCAAAGCCACGGGGCCCGTTCGCTGCAATCACAACACCAGCAATCCAACATAGTGTCAAGAGAAATCGACGCATGAAACTCATCCCGGTTCCGATTTTTTCAGAAGCTGAGGCTTCAGTGATTGAAGACGAATTCATTGGAGTTCAGCAGAGCCCAGAACAGATCCGTCAGTGACTGCTGCAGGTCTCCCTGCTCTTCCAGTCTGGCCTGAATTTTTTCCAGTTCTGCCTGGGACGGTTCTCGACTCAGACACCGCACATAAAGTTCCCGCACAACGATCAGCGGATCATCGTGCTGCTGCAGCAGGCGTTCAATCAGCTGCCCTTCAGCAATCTTCCCGGATGTCGTTTCTCCGTTCAGCAGGTGCAGGGCCTGTGAGAGCGTGGGGGAGGTCTTGACTTCGCAGGAGCAGGCAGTGGCTCGAGTGGATCGTCCGAATGTGGACAGAAAATAATTGGGCGTCTGCCCGTCGGCGATCTGAATCGCCCGACTGCCTGCCGGCAGTCCCCGGAAATCGTCTGCGGTCGCTGTGACCTGGCTGATGCAGTCCAGCAGTACTTCAGCTCGCATGCGACGCACTTTCCCATGCGAAAAGTGTCGCTCATCCAGGCGGTTTGAGTCATTTCGCTGAGTGGAAAGCTGCCATGTTCGCGAGTTGCAGATTTCCCGCACAAGTGGCTTGATGTCATAACCATCACGTGACAGTTTTTCGCCCAGATACTGCAGCAGTGCCGGGTTCGATGGCGGGTTGCTGACTCGCACATCATCCACCGGTTCGACAATTCCCATGCCGAAAAAATGTGACCAGACGACGTTTGCCAGGTTTCGGCCGAATGCGGGGTTGGCAGGAGTGGGCAGCCACGCGGCGAGGATTTCGCGATAGTCAGCTCCCGCGGGCAGTACCGCAGTGCCAGCACCAAGGAACGTGGGGACTGCGTCGCGATCGCCGACCGGATGCTTCAGCCCGCCGGCTGCCGCATTAAAGATCATGATTTCGCGAGGATCCTGGGCCTGTTTGTATCCGACCTGACTGAAGAAGGAGGCAAAGCCGTAGTAGTCATCCATCGTCCAGCGATCAAAGGGATGGTTGTGACACTGAGCACACTGGATGCGAGTCCCCAAAAAGGACTGCGCGACATTTTCTGCCAGCAGCTGCGGTGTCGTTTCGGTCTGATAATAGCTGGTGGCCGGGTTCTCAAAAGTGCCTCCGGTTGCCGGCAGGAGTTCCTTGACGATCTTATCAATGGTCACTCCGGCACGCACACGTTCCCGCAGCCAGCGGTCGTACAACAGCAGGCCTTTGGGGCTGACGCCATTTGATGTCCGGATCTGCAGCAGTTCAGCCCAGCGCATGACCCACAGTTCGGTGAAGTCGGGGCTTTCAAGCAGCTGGTCGATCATGCGACTGCGCTTATCCGCAGCCGGATCCGCCTGAAATGCTCGCAGTTCTTCCGGGGACGGCAGTCGCCCTGTCAGATCGATGGTGGCGCGACGGAGAAAGACATCATCCGAGCAAACCTCGGAGGGCAGCAAATGCAAGTTCTGCCAGCGGGCGAAGACCAGGCGATCAACGTCATTGACAGGTGTGATTTCGGGAAAACGATATTCAGTCCCCGGTCGAACAATGATTGCCGTACCTTCCGTGAATTGGTCGAAGCGGGCCAGAATGAAAGCGCTGCCCGACCCGTTGGCCGTCACGACTCCACCGGCATTGACTCCGGCAGCAGCATCATTGTTGCTGAGGAAGACGGCCAGGTCAGTAACATCACGGTCGGTGCCGTCGCTGAATTCTGCCATCACCAACAGCTGTTGTGTGCCGCCTTTTTGAGGAAAGATTGCCTCCTCGGGATAAACCCGCAGTCGCAACGGCACCGCAGCAGTGTCAGGGTCGGCCGGTGCCCCCGTCTGAATCCACGACAGCAGCGTCTGCAGCTCGGGGGAATCTTCCTGCACACACTGACCTCCTGTGTGGTCCACATTTCCCAGAGCCTTCTGGATCAGGAGGCTGCGGTCCGGGGCAGAAACATTCACCCGGCGCCCGGGGATTTCACGAGTCAGTCGATACTGATCGCCCGCGGGGTCATATCCAAACAGGCTCAGTCGAAATCCATCCTTGCCGGACGCAGCACCGTGACACTTGCCACTGTTGCAGCCGGCTTTTGTCAGCGTGGCCAGCACTTCGCTGCGGAAACTCAGGTCGGGTTGCACGGCTGAATCTGCAATATTCACGGGTATTTCAGCGGCAGAATCTCCGACGCGAATCTGCAGCCGGGAACCTCCATCGGCAAGCGGATGAATTCTTCCGGATTCCACCCTGAAGATCTGCGGGTCAGAAGCCGTGAATGTTGCCTGCGCGGTGACGTCCTCTGTGCTGCCGTCCGGCTGACGCCGCAGTACGATGACTCGTTGAATGTCGCGGCCGCTGGTCAGTGAGACTGCAGCAGGAAACACCTGCAGCTGATCAGCCGACTCACCACCCTGCAGCCGCTCACTGGTCAGCAGGCAACATACACTCAAAAGCTGCAACGATATTAACGCTCGAATCATCATGATCATCCGCCCCAAAGTTCTTTCTTGCCTCGATTTGCGAATCAGGTTCGCAGCTCATTTCTGTTCGGCCGTCGCCTTTTTTCTCAGTACTTCCAGGCGACTCAGTGGTCGTCCATCGGTTCCCAGCTGAAGTTCACCGGCAGTCATGATCTGCAGTCCGGCACCACGTCCGACGATCCAGGATGCCTGCTCGCCGTTCAGCTCGCCGGACAGTCGAACCCAGACCTCATCAAAACTGCCGACGGGGGCTGTCGCTTCCGGCTGCACCTGGAATTCCAGCTCCGCCGTTCCGCGGTCCAGCAGCACGGCCTTTGCCGCGACTCGGTTTGGCAGTCCCTCAAGCACGGCCGTCAGCCGCTCCGGTAATTCACTTCCGGAGACCAGTCGACAGCGAGCAGTGACGGGCCGACCCTGCTCAGTGACGATTGGCTGCAATTCTCCGGACACAGGCGAAGGTGCGATGGTGAGTGCCACCAGCTGTGAGGCTACAGCGGTGCGATGCAGTGGCCGCGTTCGCTGTCGGCGTTCACCCGGCTCCCGGGGTACACCGGCAGGTTCCGCGGTACCGGCTGCCGGTCGAGCTTCAACGCACAGCGGCCACGTCCGAGGCTCGGCCTCAGGCCAGGCTCGCAGCACACATTCAACCTCTGTCTCCGCAGCCGGGATCAGTACTTTCTGAGGCCCGTCGACCCACGGGGGCAGAAATGGAAACGTGATCTCAATTGCTCCGGCAAAGCCTGCATCGCGCTGCACGGTGACTTTTAGAGCGAGTGTACCGTCAGGAGCCAGCGATGTGCGCGGCTGCTGCAGTTCCACTCGCCACGGGACAGATTCGGTGACCGCCACCGCCAGCCGATCCACCTCCGCAGACTGAAACAGCTGATCCGCGGAGGCGGCCACCAGATCCACAACCTGCCGGAAGTCACCGACTACCGGACCAGCATCTGACTGCCCCGTGACGGCCAGATCAATCAGGCCGCCACCCACTTGCGACTGGGCACTGGACTCCAGCACCAGCGGAACCCAGAACCTGTCGGCAGGCACAATGACCGACCCCAGTTCAACGCCGGCAGGCAGCCCGCTGGCATCCAGCCGCACGGCACCGCTGAAACCGTCGCGGCGGACACCCAGAAATACGACAGCACGATTGCCGCGAGGTACCTGCAGAGTCTGGCGTTCCTGTGACAGTCGATTTGGGCGCGGCACGAAGGCTGTGACGGCAGGTCGCCAGGGGGCTGCTTCAATCCGATAAAAGTGCCGTGAACTTCCGTTGCCGCGTTTGTCGCGGATGATGGCCTGATATTCGCCAGCGGCTGCGAAAGTCACACTGATTGCACTGTCGTGGCTGTCCTCGTCATCGGCAGCTGCTACCAGCGAGCCGTCTGCGGTTCGGATCTCAAGCAGTGCATCCAGCGGACTGCCAATGCGGGCGGCGAACACCTGAAAGCGAAATTTGCCCGGTGTTGCCACAAGGAATTTCCAGACGTCCGACTGGGCAGGTTCCGCGAGTATACCGTTGAACGCGAGGGGCAGAGACTGACGCGGACCTGACTGCCCTTCCGAAGACTCGATCAATGATGGAAAAGGTGAAACACGGAACGGGACTCCCAGTGGTGCCCGCGTCCCGGAGTTCTCCGGGAACACACGGATTGTCACGCTCTCAGAGACGGCCGGAAGCACAACCGTCTGCTGCCAGGTGTCAGCGGATTCACCGCGAAACTCAACCTGCAGCTGCTGATCGGCAGAAGCTCCGGGCGGCCAGGCCATGGCCGGCCTGGGAAAATCACCGATATGCAGCGCATATCGATTTGCCTCACCACCTTCAAAGCTGGTTTCGTGGATCTGAATGACGTAGTCGCCGGCGATGGCTGCCGTCATCGACAGCCACGGATCCTGCTGCGTGGCAAAGGTGTCATCGACAGTTCGCAGCCAGGTACCATCAGGGCTAAACACGTTGACCACGGCATCGAACATCGCGCCGCCGGCACGAATGGCTTCAGCCTCCACTGACAGCCGCTGGCCTTGCTGCAGTGTGACTCGAAAGCAATCGGCATCACCGTCTTCAATCGTGCCCACCACTGTGGTATTCAGGGAGATTGTCTGAGCTGTCTCGGGACTGTTGTTGTCTTCCCGTTCAGCTGCCGTCGGAAATGCAGTCAGTGAGACGACCAGCAGTTCTGACAGGCCTTCGGGGGACTGCACCCGAAAAGATCGCGGACCCGGCTGAGCGCCCGCATCGGACTGCAGTGTCAGCTGCAGTTCGTTGTCTGACACAGCAGAGATCTTTGTGCAGCGGACAGATGTGTCGTAGAACAATGCCTGCGAAACTCGTTCCAGTCCGGACCCTGTGACAACGACCACGAACTCCGTCCCGGACTGTCCGGCCGCCGGAATCAGTCGTTCCATGGAAGGGGGGGCAGCCAGGGCTGGCAGTCCGGCCAGCAGGCAACAAAACAATCCAAACGTACGTGGCATGTCTTCACCTGGCGAACAGAGGACGGAAGGCGGAATCGAGAGCTTCAGGCCAGCAGCCCGGAAGCCAGCTGTCCATCTGTGACGATCCGCTGCGGTCGATCCCCGGGGGACATGAGGCTGCTGCCGGCGTCAATGCCCAGCAGGTGATAGATCGTGTGAGCGTAGTCTTCGACACTGAGCGGAGTATCTGCGGGCTCTGCTGCCAGTGAATCAGAAGCGCCATAAGCTCGGCCTCGGGCGACGCCGCCTCCCGCCATGACCACACTGAAAACTCGCGGCCAGTGATCTCTGCCACCGCCCGCGTTGATTCGGGGTGTTCGGCCGAACTCGCTGGTGATCAGCACCAGGGTGTTCTGCAACAGCCCGCGCTGGTCAAGATCTGTAATCAGTCCGGCAAAGGCGCGATCCAGATCGGGCATCTGAGTTTCGATGCCGCGGTAGTGGTAGGAATGGGTGTCCCAGGCTCCGTAGGTCACTGTCACAAATCGCACGCCGGCTTCGATCAGACGACGGGCGATCAGGAAGCGAGCACCTGCAGAGGGCCGGATGATCGGGCCCCAGGGCTTCATGCCGTAAAGCTCTTTGGTGGCCTCGGTTTCTCCGTTCAGACTGAACGCGGCTTTGGATTCCGGGGAATCGAGCAGTGCATAGGCTTTCTGGTAGAACGAGTCCATTGTGGCAACGGCATCGTCCTGGCCAATATTGCGGAAGTGATCATCAACCAGTGATTTCCAGTCGCGACGAGCGGCGAAGCGGCTGTTGTCGATGCCGGTCGGGTGATTCAGGTCGCGGACCGTGAATCCGCTGCGTGCCGGGTCAGCGCCCAGTGCAAACGGGCCGAAGGCGTTGCTGAGGTAACCGCTGCCGAGGTACTGGCTGCCGGCGGTTGGCACGACCACATACGGTGGCATGGCACCGCGAGGCCCGTACTGCTGCGATACCACGCTGCCCATGCTGGGATAGACCAGAGCCGGGCTGGGGCGATATCCGGTGAACATGCTGTGTTCACCCCGCTGATGGTCGACTTCTGTATGTGTCATGCTGCGAACAACAGTCAGTCGATCAGCGACTTTGGCCGTCTCACGCATATGAGAACTGAACTGGATTCCAGGCACACTGGTGGCGATCGGATCAAGGATGCCGCGATATTCGAGGGGAGCATCGGGTTTGGGGTCAAAACTGTCCATGTGGGCGAAGCCGCCCTGCAGGTAGATATGGATCACAGACTTTGCTTTGGCAGTACTTGCAGGGGCCTCTGCCGTCCGATCTTCAGCGGCTTCCAGCTTGAGCATCTGTCCCAGTGTCAGGCCGGCTCCTGCCAGCCAGCCGGCATACAGAAAATCCCGGCGTCCACCACGTGGTCCTGCACAAATCCGTCGTTCAATCGTCATGACTGCTGTTCCCGAAATGCTGGAGTCAGTTGAAAGGTGCTGTAAATGTTACTAAATAATATTAGTAAAATGTTAAATGCATTGGTTATTAAACTGCGGTGTAACAAAGCTTATTTCTATGGTTGCTCAAGTCAATTTATTTACTCTTCTGCCGCTGCGGGTGAAGGTTTTTTGCTGTTCTGTGGAAGGCTGTATTCAACGACCAGCTTTGGTCGTTGTTTTACATCTTCGAATTCAGATGAATAAAAGTCCCAGCCGTTGCCTCCTGTGTTAAGAAACACCCAGCCGTGACTGGCGTTTCCGTTTACCCAGATCTGAACCGTGTCGGTGACGTCAAAAATGATTTCCGAAGAGTTGGCAGCGATTTTTCCGAAGGTGAAAGCGTCTTTGTGACGGCTGGCTTCAAGTCCGTCTGCAGAAACTCCTGACACCAGACTGCTCCAGGTAGCGGCCCGGTCGAAAGGCACCAGCATGCGATGCAGATTGACCGTGCTGCCCTGATCGAAGGCACTGACCAGCAGCCGTGCTGAGTGGATGGCAGCGTGAGGCGGGATCTGGCCGGGCGCATCACCGATGATGCCGTCAAACCGCATCAAACACTGGCTCTCCCCACCGTCGTTGTCGGCGTCCGTTGAGGAGTTGGGGTTGCTTTCGAGTATGGTGTGCGGCGCCAAAGCCCAGATTTCTGTGTCTATGGTGCCTTGATATCCATTGACGCCCTGCTGGAAGGACACGGTGCTGCGACTGTCAGCAGAAGCGGGCAGCCCGTCGTCAGGTGTCAGACCTGAGATGTTCAGCAGGACTGGGCTGGCGATGACCAGGTTCAGCAGCAGGGCTTTCATCATGATAAACTCGATTCAGGACGGGTGATTGCTGGATGTAACGGGATGTCATGCGGTGGAACAGGAAGGGCAGGAGCGACCAGGTTCACGCTGCATTGCGATCGCTGGTCCGCTCCTGCCGGGATGCCGGGTTACTTCAGGACGTCAGACGCCTTCTTTGCTGGCTCGGCTGCAACCGGGGGACGCAGGCGTTCCGGGGTATCAGGGATCTGCTCCAGCAGCGTATTGGGTCCGGCGGGCTGCTTCGTGAGTGTGAAGGCGTCGTACAGTTCACCGGTGGCGGTGAATGCCTCGAAGCTAAGTTTGTCGCCATTCACGTGAATAATCTGGTACAGCTGGGTGCCTTCGGCCTGTCGGGGCATGAAGGGATGTCGCTGCAGGTTGTACATCTTGGGGCCACTGACGGAGACCACATAGACGGTGCCGGTGAAGGTATCACGAGCGTTTGCACCGGTGGCGGCATTGGCAGCGGCCACAGGTGTTTCAAGGCCGGTGCGTCCGTAAGTGTGGTCGTGGCCCTGGAGCACCAGATCAACCCGGTGTTTGTCAAGGATCGGCTTCCACTGAGCTCGCAGCTCTTTATTGTCGCGATCCTTGCCGGTCGAGAACATGGGGTGATGGAATGTGCAGACGACCCACTTTTCCTTGTTTTTGCTAAGCACATCATCCAGCCATGCAGCCTGTTCGGCCTGTTTTTCGTTGCTGTTCAGGCCGATGATGCGGACTCCCTGGTAAACCAGAGTAAAGCAGCTTTCTTCGAGCCCTGCGGGGCCATTTTTCGGCAGTGTGAATGATGGCCGCCAGTGGTGGGACAGCTGTCGCTCGGTACCTCGGCGAGCCATCTCATGATTTCCCGGCACCGGAATACTGGGCAGCATCGCATTCAGCCACGAGCCTGCTCCAAACCACTCACCCCACTCCTGATCGGTTTCCGCAGTATTGATCAGGTCACCGGCGTGAACCATGAAGGCGGCTTTGGGAGCATCCTGCCATGCACTCCGGATGACGCGTGACCACATTGAACGGATATCGTTCTGGGCATCACCGAAG
>JBJTPZ010000676.1:0-2530 GCA_046075365.1 Planctomycetaceae bacterium | reverse complement strand
GGGATTTGGTGAAACAGGAGTTTTCTGATGGCGTTACAGGCCGGACCGTTCCTGAAATTTTGCGGTAATGACGGCGCTCGCTGGCTGGTGTCGGTGCTGGTGATTTGTGACGCTGAGGAGCCGGAATTTTCATTTGCAGTGGACGGACAGGCGGCATCGTCGGTTGCGGGTATGCTGCTGTACCAGTTTCAGAAGAGTCACTTCTGGGTGTGTCGTTTTGCGGTGCTGCAGACAGAGCGGTCGCAGACTGTGACGTACCAGGTGCGAACTGGTGGCGCGTCGGTCGGCAGTTCGTGGATTGTTCCGGCCTCCGGTGTGATGCCCACGATGGCGTACGGTTCCTGTGCCGGATTTCATTCCGCCCGGGATGCTCAGAGGTATGGTACGGCTCGCAATGAGCGCTGGCAGCATTTGCTGCAGCGTCACACAGATCTGCAGGGAGGGCGGCGTGAACATATTGAGGAGGGCCCGTATCATCTGCTGTTGCTGGGCGGTGATCAGGTCTACGCGGATTCGATCTGGTCGGATCGCAGAGAGGCATCGGCGTTTGTGGACTGGAATGATGCTGGTCAGAACCCGGCCACGAAGTTTGGAAGTTTGATGCAGAATCAGGCAGAGCGATTTTATCTGGCACTGTATCTGCGGCGGTGGACGGAATCAGGTCCGAAGGAGGTTTTGGCTTCGATACCGACTTTGATGATGTGGGATGACCACGACATTTTTGATGGCTGGGGATCATTCCCGCCGGTGAAGCATGGCTGCGCGGTGTATCAGGGGATTTTTCGAACGGCAGCGAAGTATTTCCGGCTGTTCCAGCAGCACTGCCTGCTGCCCGCTGAAGTGGCTGGCCGGTTGCCTGAACTGGCGGACGGTGAGCAGCACAGTTTCGGGTTTGATTTTGGCAGTTGGGCGCTGGTGGCGCCGGACCTGCGGGGCAATCGGACGGACAGACAGATTCTGGGGCGGCAGAATCTTACGGCGGTACTGGACTGGGTGGATGGTCTGGGGGCGTCGGGGCGTGCTGTATTGCCGCGGCATCTGCTGGTTATGACCAGTCTGCCTGTAATGTATCCCTCGTTTGCGTTGCTGGAAACGGGACTGGGATTCGTCCCGGGTGCTCAGGATCTTGAGGATGACGTGCGGGATCACTGGACCAGCCGTCCTCATCGGGAGGAGCGTTTGCGTCTGGTGCATCGGCTGCTGTCATTTTCGCGGCGGACTGGTTGTCAGGTGACGCTGTTGTCAGGTGATGTGCATGTAGGTGCTGTCAGCACGATTACTCAGTCGGGCGGCCCGCAGCAGGAAGCAGTGCAGATGACTCAGCTGATCAGTTCAGCTTTGGTGAATGCTCCGCCCCCGGCGTCCGCACTCTTTTTTCTCAAGCATGCATTGTCGTTGCAGGAGTCGATTGACGACGGGATTCGAGGGGCGATGGTGACGTTTCAAAACAGTTCAGAGACATTTGTGGCACGACGCAACTGGCTGAGCCTTGAGCCGGATGATCAGGGGCGAATTTGGGCGAGGCTGTTTGTGGAGCACGAGCGGGATCCGCTGCAGCGAGTCATTCAGATGAGGGGTGGTGTGTGATGTCCGATGCGACAGATCAGCCTAAGCAGCGGTCATTGGAGGCAGCAGCCGATGGGAATAATGGGCCAGTGGGAGCTGCGCCCACGGCGGGTCTGGAGCGTCGCCGGCGAGCGGGCTCTGTGATGACCGCACTGACATTACCAGAGATCGTGGCGGCGGTGCTGGCTTTGGGACTGTGGTTTGTGCTGTTTGGCGGAGGCAGTTTGCTGGGGACAGAGGTGTACCGTTTGCAGCTTGCAAAGTCCATAGCGTGGCAGTTGAAGGTCAAGCCGATGCTGGTGTGTCTGTGTTTCTGGACGACGTCGAATTTGGGATTACTGGCCTGCCTGTCCTCATTTTTGGGAGCTGTGGGGTACCGCTGCCGGTTTACACAGGCTTTGAACGCGGACTGCGAGGTGCATGATGCAACGGAGGATGTGAAGAGTCTGCTGGTGACATCCTATCTGGCTGCTGTGATGCGTGGATTTGGGGTGTATACGTTATCGCTGGCTGGTTTGTTGCTGGTGGCAACAGACGCGGTGACGGCACCGGATCAGGTCACCTACATGCGACTGGCGCCGCTGGTATCGATTGTGGGGTTTTATTCGGGGTTTAATCCGCAGACGTTTGCGGGGTTGCTGGGGCGGGTACAGAAACTGCTGCGGACGGAGGCCGCGTCGGCTGGAACGAAAACCGGCGAGGGACTGAGCAACACGGCCTGAAATGACAGAGTGGCGGAATTTGCGTGTTGTTCCGTTGAAGCAGAAAAATCGGGGTTCATTTTCTCCGCTGAATAGAAATTGCTCTGTTTTGCCAGTGAGCAGTCAGCAGTGTGCTCTGGCTGTTGGCCGATGTTCTGGGTTAGACTGCGGGCATTGATTTTCCCAGGGATCGGGAGTGTTGGGCTGTGGGTCATTTTGATTTTTGCGACGCGATGACTCGGTTGTGCGAGGACATCAGTCGG